>JAFUZE010000110.1 GCA_017476765.1 Lachnospiraceae bacterium | reverse complement strand
GGAGAGCCGGAAGAAGTGGAGCATACTTGTCATGTGCATTGCGTTATGTTCGGTTATAGGAATTGTGCTGTATTTGAGCAGATATCAGAGAACCTCGCCTGAGAGACCTGAGAATCGGTATGACGCATCGACCGCAGTATATACCAGTGCGGTCGATCAGGACGGCGACGGGGTGGATGACCAGACGGATGTTCTGCAGTGTGCGGTGGAATACATTGCTGCAAGACCGAAGTATAAGAGCAAATACTATAGTACCGGATATCCCGACGACGGATACGGGGTGTGCACGGACGTAGTCGCAGCCGCCCTCAAAGGAGCCGGCTACGATCTGATGCAGCTTGTGCAGGAGGATATCAAGTCAAATCCGGAGGACTATGAGATCGATGAGCCGGATCCCAATATTGATTTTCGCAGAGTGAGAAATCTGAAGGTATATTTTGAGCATACGGCAATACCGCTCACATCGGACGTCAGTCAGATTGAGGAATGGCAGGGCGGAGATGTTGTGGTTTTTCAAAACCATATTGGCATTGTATCCGACAGAAGAAATGAGCGCGGCGTGCCCTATGTGATACATCATAACGATCCGATGCAGAAAAACTACGAGGAGGATATTCTGGAGAAGAGAGCGGATATCACAGGACATTTCAGAATTTCATAAGTGTACCAATATGCCTTTGCCTCATATAACACTGGTATTTTCTGCCGAAACATAGTAGTATAAAGGTATGCGAAGCGAATTGCCTGGGAGCAGGCAGGATGAAGGAAGAAGGAGGACACAAATATGTTTACACAGTACAAGCTTCCGTATGCTTATGATGCGATGGAGCCGTATATTGACGCTCTTACGATGGAGACGCACCACGGAAAGCACCATGCCACATATACGGCAAATCTCAATGCTGCGGCAGAAAAGGCGGGCGTTTTGGATATGGATATTGAAACGCTGCTCGGATCGCTGGAGGACGTTCCAAAGGAGCATCGGACGGCAATCAGAAATAACGGCGGAGGATTTTACAACCATAATCTGTATTTTGCAACGATGGCACCGGATGGAGCAAGAGCGCCGGAGGGCAGGCTTGCCGAAAAAATCGATGCGACCTTCGGAAGCTTTGAGGCGATGAAGGAGGAGCTTACGAAGCTGGCGCTCGGACAGTTCGGCTCCGGCTGGGCATGGCTGTCGGCAGATAAAAGCGGAGACCTTACGTTGTCAAACAGCTTAAATCAGGACAATCCGATCAGTCTCGGAACCGGAACTGTTCCGATCATGTGCATAGATGTCTGGGAGCACGCATATTATCTCAAATACAAAAATCTGCGTGCGGATTATGTGAAGGCGCTTTTTGAGGTCATTGACTGGAAGGCAGTGGAAGCGAATTATAACAGGGTGATTGCTGGGTAAACGCAGCAGCAGGAAGATTTGAACAGAGAGGGACAGGCGATTTGGAAGGTCGTTTGTCCCTTTTTCTATTGACTTTCACACAGACATATGTATAATAAATATGAAAATGGTTTTCAATTTTATTTTCAGAGGTGAAAAATGGCAACGAAGGTACAATACAAGACAAAACAACGGGATGAGCTTGTTTCTTACTTACAGACAATCCCGGGAGAGCATTTTACAGCGTCAGATATTTGTAATCATTTTCATGCCCAGGGGAAATCTATCGGGACAACGACGGTCTACCGGCAGCTCGAACGGATGGTGGAGGAAGGGCTTGTCAATAAATATATCATCGATGAAAACAGCAGCGCATGCTTTGAGTACATCGACCGGACCATGCATTGCCACCATCCCGCATGCTATCACTGTAAATGCGAAAAGTGCGGCAAGCTCATTCATATGGATTGTCAGGAGATCGGCGAACTCCAGGCACATCTGATGGGAGAACACGGATTCCGGATTGATCTAATGAGAACCGTATTTTATGGTATCTGCGAGGAATGTATGCATGGGCAGCAAGCATAGAATCAAGGGAGAAATCGGATCTGAATCATGCAGTTGAGTTCAAGGAGGCTTTTGGATGAAAGATTTACGAAATAGTGTTGCGGCAGCGCTGTTTGCCTGCTTCTGTATGTTCTGTCTGACTGCTTGCGGAAATTCCGGCAGCAGCATAGCTGGGGAAGCAGCTGATTCAGAGGCTGGCAAATTGCACATTGTCACGACGATTTTCCCGGAATATGACTGGATCAGGGAAATTGTCGGGGAGGAGGCAGAGCATGTGGAGCTGACGCTGCTGCTCGACAACGGTGTGGATCTTCACAGCTACCAACCGACAGCGGAGGATATTATGAAAATCGCATCCTGTGATTTGTTTGTTTACGTCGGAGGAGAGTCGGATGAATGGGTGAAGGATGCACTCGCGGAGGCGACGAATGAGGACATGGTTGTCATCCATCTTTTGGATGTGCTCGGTGATTTTGCCAAAGAGGAGGAGCTTGTGGAAGGAATGGAAGCGGAAGAGGACGACGGGGCTCGGGAGGAAGCGGATGCAGTGAGAGAGGGCACAGAGGAAACAGATGCAGAGGAGGACACAGAGTATGACGAGCATGTGTGGCTGTCATTAAAAAATGCGGAGATCTGTGTCGGAGATATTTCCGAGGTGCTTGCCGGTATGGATGCGGAGCATGCGGATGCTTACAAGGCAAATGCAGCGGCTTATGTGGAGAAGCTAAGGAAGCTCGATGCCGCGTATGAGACAGCCGTGCAGAATGCGGGTCAAAAGACGCTCCTGTTCGGTGACCGCTTCCCGTTCCGGTATCTGACCGACGATTACGGGCTGAAGTATTATGCCGCATTTGCGGGCTGCTCGGCGGAGACAGAGGCCAGCTTTGAGACGATCGCATTTTTGGCAGGCAAGGTGGATGAATTAGGACTTACGACCGTTATGACGATAGAAGGCACGGACGATGCTGTTGCCGAGACGATCATAAAAAATACAGAGAGCAAGGATCAGAAGATTCTGGCTCTGGATTCCATGCAGTCGACAACTTCGAAGGATATTGCGGAGGGAGAGACGTACCTGTCGATCATGCAGCACAATCTGGAAGTGCTCAGGCAGGCATTCGAGTAGTTTTTATCGTAAACGCAATAAATCAATGCGTTTACGATAAAAGCTCCGCAAGGATGCGCACGAATTTGCATAGGAAATATGCTGCGTTGCAGCGCAAATTCGGCGCAGGAAACGAATCAAAACGCATGCGTTTTGTTCGTTTCCTATAAGTAAGGAGGTATAGGATATGGCACAGCTTCTCTGTAAGAATCTGATGCTGGGATATGAAAACAATATACTGGTCAGGGATTTGAGCTTTGAGGTCAATCAAGGGGATTATTTGTGCATTGTCGGTGAGAACGGCTCGGGCAAATCCACCCTGATGCGGACGATTCTCCGTCTGCAGCCGCCAATGGGCGGGGAGATTGCATTCGGAGACGGAATGCGGCCGAACGAGATCGGATATCTTCCGCAGCAGACGGTTGTGCAGAAGGATTTCCCGGCATCCGTAAGGGAAATCGTACTTTCCGGCTGTCAGGGACACAGCAGCGGAAGCTTTTTTTACAGCAAGGAGGAGAAACAGCTTGCAGCGGAGCATATGGAGCGACTGGGAATCGCAGAGCTTTCCGGACGCTGTTACCGGGAGCTTTCCGGCGGGCAGCAGCAGAGAGTGCTTCTTGCGCGGGCGCTTTGTGCGACAGGAAAGCTGCTCCTCTTGGATGAACCTGTATCGGGCTTGGACCCGAAGGTGACGATGGAGATGTATCATCTGATCAAGGGATTAAACGATCAGGGGATTTCCATTATTATGATTTCCCATGATATTCAGGCGGCGGTAAAATATGCCAGCCATATTCTGCATATCGATGCGGATATCTTTTACGGAACAAAGAAGCAATATCTTGCGAGCCCTGTCGGCAAGCGGTATATCGGGGAGGAAGGCGGTGAAGAGAAATGACAGAATGGATGGATAAACTGACTCTTTATTTTTCATATCCCTTTGTCCGTTATGCGTGCATTGTCGGTGTTCTCATCGCACTTTGCTCATCGCTTCTGGGGGTGACGCTTGTGCTGAAACGGTTCTCGTTTATCGGCGACGGTTTATCCCATGTGGCGTTTGGGGCGATAGCAGTGGCATCCGTGGTCAATCTGTCGAATGATATGGCGTTGGTGCTTCCGGTAACGATTGTTTGTGCCGTTTTGCTTCTTCGGACAGGACAGAATGCCAAAATTAAAGGAGACGCGGCAATCGCGATGATTTCGGTCGGCTCTCTGGCAATCGGATATCTTTTGATGAATTTATTCTCGACGTCCTCGAATCTTTCCGGAGATGTATGCAGCACACTGTTCGGCTCGACCTCCATACTGACCTTAACGCGTACGGAAGTGTGGCTTTCTGCGGTATTGTCCGTGATTGTCGTGGCGGCGTTTGTTGTTTTTTATCATAAAATATTTGCGGTTACCTTCGACGAAAATTTTGCAAGGGCAGTCGGGACGAAGGTGAATGTATACAATTTGCTGATTGCCGTAATTGTGGCGGTGATTATAGTCCTTGCGATGAATCTTGTCGGCTCGCTGCTGATCTCGGCGCTTGTCATCTTTCCGGCGCTGTCGGCGATGCGAGTATTTAAGAGCTTTTTGTCCGTGACGGTCTGCTCGGCGGCTCTCTCGGTTTTTTGTGCCTTTATCGGGATTTTGATATCGATTCTTGCCGGTACGCCGGTGGGCTCGACGATTGTAGCGATTGATCTTGCGGCATTTTTCGTTTTTGCATGGATCGGAAGAATGGGAGGAAGAGCATGAGTAGAGAAATGAACAGAGGAATAATTGGTGGAATGAGAGGAGAAATAAAGAGGGGAATCAAGGCGGCCGTTCTTCTGCTGTGCCTCTGTTTGGTCATGGGCTGCTCCGGGCAGCGTAATACGGCCGGAGCGGAGGATGCAGAGGAACTACTGGCGGATGTGTCGGATGAGAGCGCAGATGTGTCGGATAGCGGGAGCACAGGCACGGAAGCGGAAAGTGGGGCAGACCGGGAACTGACAGAGGCTGTAAGCACAGGCGCAGACAGCAGCCGGAATTTTGACATTGATCTCACGCAAATGTCGAGTACGATGGTATATTCCGAGGTGTTTGATATGATGACGGAGCCGGAGCGTTATATGGGTAAAACGGTCAACATGAATGGCGCGTTTAATGTCTATCAGGATGAGGAGACGGGGAAAACCTACTATGCCTGCCTGATTCAGGATGCGACAGCCTGCTGTGCGCAGGGCATTGAGTTCGTGCTGGATGGCAGCTATCAGTATCCGGCGGATTATCCGGAGGAAGGCAGCGATATTACGGTTTGCGGAACGTTTGATGCCTATGAGGAGGACGGATATGTGTACTGTCAGCTGATTGATGCAAGACTTCAGTAGCGGGAGGCAGTCTGTAGGAGCTATGCGTATCAGAAATGTAAAGGTTTTCACAAAAAACGGAAGATTTCTCCCCGGAGAGGTTCGGACAGAGGGAGCGCGTATCAAGGATGTCCTTATACAAGGAGATTCGCAGCTCCTGCCTGAAAGAGAGCATCCGGGCGAAAAGAAGAGCTTGAGAAGGGAGTATCCGGGTGGAGAAGAGAGTCCGGGCAGAGCGCGTCCGGACGGAGAGGCGTATCGGGATGCAGAAGAATGTCTGGACGGGGAAGGCGGATATCTGCTCCCGGGAATGATCGATCTGCATTTTCACGGATGTATGGGTGCGGACTTTAGCGACGGGACGCTCGAGGCTCTGCGAATCATTGCGGAATATGAGGCTTCCATCGGGGTCACGGCGATCGCGCCCGCTGCCATGACATTGCCAAAGGGACAGCTGCTGGAAATTCTTGGGGCAGCAGCGCAGTTTCGCAGGCAGCAGCTTGGGGAAGAACACTCTTTGCAGGCAGAGCTCGTCGGTGTTCATATGGAAGGACCGTTTATCAGTCCTGTAAAATGCGGGGCACAGGATGCGGCGTATATCCTTCCGAGGAGCAGTGCGGATTTCAGAGATTTCCAGAGAGCTGCGGACGGGCTGGTCAAGCTGATTGCGATTGCCCCGGAGGAGGCGGCTTCGGAGAGCGTCCGTGACTTTATAGGTGCGGTTGGCGACTCAGCGGTGGTCTCGCTTGCCCACACCAATGCGGATTATCAGACAGCTTCAAAAGCGTTTCTGGCAGGTGCGTCCCATGTGGTGCATCTGTATCAGGCGATGTCGGCTTTTCATCACCGAAGTCCGGGTGTCATCGGTGCGGCGGCGGATTGTCCGCATGTGACGGCAGAGCTGATCTGCGATGGAGTGCATGTGCATCCGTCGATGATCAGAGCTGCATTTTCCCTGCTCGGAGAGGAGCGCATGATCCTGATCAGTGACAGCATGCGGGCTGCGGGGCTTGGCGACGGCAGTTATCTGCTTGGCGGGCAGGAGGTCATCGTGAGCGGAAAACAGGCAAGACTGAAAAAGGACGGTTCGCTTGCGGGCTCTGTCACCACATTGCCTGATTGTGTACGCTATGCGGTTACGCGGGCAAAAATTCCGTTTGAGACAGCCGTGGCGTGTGCGACCATGCATCCGGCGGAACGTCTGGGAATTGAGAAGGATTACGGAACGATTGAGACGGGAAAATATGCGGATTTTGTTATTTGGGATAAAGACTATGCTTTGCGGCACGTCATCCGGCATGGGAAACGGATTGCAAGGTGAAACAGGAACTACAGGAGGCAGAAAATGTTCAGAAAAATGAGAAGATTCAAACAGCAGCTGACCGAGGAGGAATGTATCTCCATTCTCAGAAACGAAAAGAGAGGGGTGCTTGCCGTTTTGGGAGATGAGGATTATCCATACACGATTCCCATCGATTACGTTTATGATGAGAGCGGCAAAAAAATATATTTTCATTGCGCAAAGGAAGGACATAAGGTGGATGCGGTCAGAAAACATGACAAGGTATCGTTCTGTGTTTACGATCAGGGCTTTCGCCGTGAAGGAGAATGGGCGCTGAATATTAAAAGCGTCATTGTTTTCGGACGGCTTCATATCGTGGAGGATCGCGGCAGAACGATTGAGATCGCCCGAAGTCTGGGGCTGAAATACCATCCCGATGCGGCGTCGGTGGAGGAAGAGCTTCGCAAAGCGGGAGACCGCGTGATGTGTCTGGAGCTTGCTCCGGAGCATATGACCGGAAAGCTTGTAAACGAATCGTAGATTTTACGAAAAATGAGGAAATCTGTCGTTGATTTTATCTGCCGACTGTTTTAAAATAGTATTTATAGAACAGTTCCTGTAACAATTATGGGGGATTACAGACTAAGGAGGATGAATGGATGGCAGAAAACAATCAAAACAGGGAGCATAAACAGCAGCTGGAGGAGCTGGCAGGGCGTTCAGAGCTTGCGATGGTGAACAAGGTGGCAGTGATGGCACTTACGATATTGTGTTCGATCATTTCCGTTGCATATGTCGCTGAATTCGTAAAAGGAAACCGCACAATAGTCTATGTTCTGATAACCGTGATACTCTGTATGGTGCCGATTGTCGGGGGATGGGTAGTCTTTAATCGGGACAAGGAGTCGCAGCTGATCAGGCATATCGTGGCGATCGGTTTTGCAATTATGTATATGTTTGTGCTTTTCACTGCGAACAACGATCTGGTGTTTACCTATGCGATACCGATGCTGATTATCGTCACTCTTTACAGTGATCTGCGTTATACGAGACTTATCGGTGTCGGCGTGGCAATTGTGAACATCATAGAAATTGTAATACGGTTTTTGAGAACCGATGTGTCGGCAGAAAAACTCGTATCGATAGAGATTCAGGGACTTTTGACAGTGCTGGTTGTTGTATACTTTATCTGGGTTGCCGGTACAACCGCAATGTTTGAACGAATCCGGGGAGCAAGACTGGAGCTGGAGAAGGAAAAGACGGAGGAGCTGCTCGGCAGTGTGCTGGAGATATCCGGCAAGATGACCGGTACGGTATCTGATGTGGTCACCGAAATGGATACGCTCAAGACATCCGTTGATGAGACGCTTTTTGCGATGACGGAGGTGGCAAACGGTTCGAATGAATCGGCACAGGCAGTGCAGAGCCAGATGGAAAAGACGGAAGAGATACAGCAGCATATCGGAAATGTCGGAGCAGTTTCGACAACGATAACGGACAACGTAAGATCGACAGCAACGGCTGTATCGGAAGGTCAGAAGCATATGGATCGCATGAATGATCTGACAGATCAGATCGACAAGGCGGGCAAGGATGTCGCAGAAGCATTGCAGTCCTTCCAGAATATTACGTCACAGATGAATTCCATTACGGATATGATTACGGAGATCGCCACACAGACAAGCCTGCTTGCGCTCAATGCTTCCATCGAAGCGGCAAGAGCCGGAGATGCAGGAAAGGGCTTTGCGGTTGTTGCAACGGAGATTTCGACACTGTCCAACCAGACGACGCAGGCAACGAACGATATTAACGGACTCATCAGCAACATTTCGACTCAGCTTGATGCGATGGTCAATACGATTGAGAACCTTCTTAAAATGGGACAGGAGGAGAGCGTCTGTGCGGAGGAAACCACGCGCAGCTTTACGGAGATTACACAAAATGTAGAGGATATACAGACACATTCCACTGAGCTCGACAGCATCGTCAAAAAGCTTGCACAGGCAAACGATGAGATCATGTCAAGCATAGAGACAATCTCGGCAATGACGGAGGAGGTTACCGCACATGCAAGCGGAACCTACAACAACAGTGAACAGAACCAGCAGATCGTTGCACATATCAATGAGCTTGTGGAGAATTTGAATAATAATGCAAATGTGCTGAAATCTTACTCCTGATAAGCACAGCGCAGCAAAAACAGACTTCATACTTTTAGCACCCTTTGGGGTGCTAAAATTTTGCCCTGTTATTGTATTTCCTTTTGTTTCCTGCTATGATAAGGCTTAAGAGTTCGTCGTGTCACAAGGCTGCGGAAAGGCAGCTTGTTTGTCCGGAGTGCGGG
This sequence comes from Lachnospiraceae bacterium, assembly GCA_017476765.1. Taxonomy (GTDB): domain Bacteria; phylum Bacillota; class Clostridia; order Lachnospirales; family Lachnospiraceae; genus JAFUZE01. The sequence goes on along the minus strand of JAFUZE010000110.1, from coordinate 6,163 downwards.
GAAAGCACGATTCACAATAGCTTAGAAAGGCGGGATAACAAAATGAAGAGGCAGGTAAAAGGTAATGTAAGCTGGGTAGGTTATATCGACTGGGAGTTGGAGAGCTTTCACGGAGATGATTACTCCATTATGAACGGCTCCAGTCAGAATGCGTACCTGATTGAGGAGGAAAAGACGGTTCTGATCGATACCGTGTGGCTTCCGCACAGATTTGAGTTCGTGGAGAATTTGAAGAAGGAGATCGATCTTCACAAGATTGATTTCATTATTGCCAATCACGGGGAATGTGATCATTCCGGTTCCCTCACTTCCCTGATGGAAGAAATTCCGGATACTCCGATTTATTGCACTGCGAACGCAGTCAGGAGCATTGAGGGTCAGTATGGCAAAAGGGGCTGGGATTTCCATGTGGTCAAGACGGGAGACAGCATTGAGATCGGAAACGGGAAAAAACTGATTTTCGTTGAAATGCCGATGCTTCACTGGCCGGATTCCATGGCAACCTATCTGACAGAGGACAACATTCTCTTTTCCAACGATGCGTTCGGTCAGCACTATGCGGTGGAGGAGCTGTTCAACGACAAGGCAAATCCGTGTCTGTTGGAAAAAGAGGCACTCAAGTATTTTGTCAATATTCTCAATCCGTTCGCACCGATTTTGAAAAAGAAGCTGACAGAGATTGAAAAGCTGGATTTGCCGATTGAGATGATTGCACCGTCACATGGAGCGATCTGGAGGGAAAATCCAATGCAGATCGTAGAGAAATATGCGTTGTGGGCAGATGCCTATCAGGAAGATCAGATCACGATCGCCTATGATACGATGTGGGAAGGAACCGCAAAGATCGCACATAAGATTGCGGAGGAGATTCACAAGGCAAGCCCGGACACGGTCGTTAAAGTCTTTCATATTGCGAAGGCGGATAAGAATGAGGTCATGACCGAGGTGTTTAAGTCAAAGGCAATTATCGTTGGTTCTCCGACTGTGTGCAACAGCATTCTCTCGAGCGTGGCAGGATGGTTGGAGTTTTTAAAACAGCTCAGGTTTAAGAACAAAAAAGCGGCTGCGTTCGGCTGTTATGGCTGGAGCGGTGAATCCGTAAAGGTACTGCAGCAAAAGCTCGGTGAAGCCGGATTTGCGGTTATCGACGAGAACGTAAAATCGCTGTGGAATCCGGGCGATGAGGATTATGCGAACATTCCGGCACTGGTCTGTAAATTGATGGAAGCGCCTGAAGCGTAAGATGAGGACCGGTATGTATCTGTGCCATCTAAAGTATAAGAAACAGTTTCTAAGGCTTAAGAAGCAAGGAATCAGCCTGTTGGCACTATAAAAGAAAGAAGGCATGATGCTATGAATACTCTATGTTTATGTGTCAGATTGACTGTTGACAAAAAGCCTGAAAGAGTTTAGAATTAAAGATGTTAAAGGTAATACGAGATTCAAAGCAAACGAAGACCCCCAGAGTTGCCTCTCTGAGGGTTTTCTTGCTCGTTGCGGTGAGCTATTCCGTTCAGGCTGCTACTGCCTATTCGTCATCTCCATCCAGCCATTTGCATATGTAGTATGCTACTACAGATGCCATAACGGAGATTAAAAAGGTTAATACGAAATCCAAAGCGTTCACCTCCTTCCTGCTGGAAAGAGTCGGCAGCAAAGCGATTATAACACGATTCGACAGTTCACGCCATATAAAAATGCCACCCTATTCCCGCACTTGACTGGCTTTATAACGTCGCAACGCTTACCGACATCGCAACAGGTATATGCCGGATGAGCTTCACCAAAGCTATTTTACAGAGCTGATGCCTTATTTTGGCTTGTAGATTACAAACTTGTATTCTCTGGGAAGCTTGATTATTGACTGACGTATTTTTTATAAATGGGAGGATGTATGGAGATTACATACCACTATAAATCATGGAAAGGGCTGAAAAAACAGCTGGAAAATTTCCTGTGCGATTCCTTGAGAGAAAGAATCACTTACCAACTGGCACGCTATCACAAGGTACATAATTCATACGGGAAAGCCTCCATTTGTCTCGATCGGAAGGAACTGGCTGCGTTTTCATGGAATGAACTGTACGAACAGGACGCTGCTTTTGATGTTAAATGGAGGGAAATCCAAGAGGAGCAGCAGTATGAGAATGTGATATCCATGATAAATGCACTAAGTGATACGGAAATCGAGGAGCTGGATGACTCTATCGAACAGGATTTGAGGAAGCAGTGGAATGAGAGCGGAACATTAAACGACACCGATTTTTTAGATGCGGCTGTGCGGTTTTGCAACCGACCGATTGCCGAATCACTCGTCTCGGAGGAGTATCTTCTAAAGGTGTTTGCGATTATGGATAAGCGGCTCGGAAAGAGAACGCTGTCTAAAATGAAGTCGGAGGGGGCGTATCTGAGCTATCCGGCTTGGGTAAAACAGTTTTATGAGCTGAGGTTTGAAGTGAGTGGAATTTAAAGTGAGCGGAATGAAAGGAGAAAAAGGATGAAACTGGCAGAAGCATTACAGGAAAGGGCAGATTTGAACAGAAGGATTGAGCAGCTCAGAAGCCGTTTGGAAAACAATGCAATCGTGCAGGAAGGAGAACAGACACCAGAGAATCCGGAATCCCTGAAAATGGAGCTGGATGGTTGTATCGAGAGACTTTTCTTTTTGATCAGCCGAATCAATCAGACGAATTGTCAGGTGATGGTCGATGACCAGACGCTCACGGAAATGATTGCAAGGAAGGATACCTTGACCTTGAAGCTGTCTGTCTACAGAGATTTGGCACAGAGGGCAAGCCGGACGGCAGAGCGGGCAAGAAATACGGAAATCAAAATAAAAGCAGCGGTGTCTGTACCGGAGCTGCAAAGACAGATTGATGAGATTGCAAAAGAGCTTCGGCTTCTCGATAATAAGCTGCAGGAGAACAACTGGAAAACAGACCTGATGTAAGAGAAAAAATCAGTGGTAGCAGATACAGGGCGAATGTCACGCGGCGACAGCGCAAGTCGCATCCGGCCGTGCAAAAGGGCATGCACAGGGGTTCGATTCCTCAAGAATTGTTACGCCCCGATCGAGCAAACGTGCATCGTAATCGTTTATTGTTACAACCGGACATTGACTGATTCTGTGAGGGCGGGAATGGGGATTTGAAATCGATCCATAGGATGCGTACAGATAGTATAGGTGCTGAATCAATATGAAGGAAACAATGACAATAAAAGGAAAAACATGCCGGATCTTTGGTGAGCCAGATGCAAAGACCATCCTTCTTCAGGCGGTTGATGCGCATGATCTGGAAGGAATGGACAAGGAGACGGCATATATAGATGAAATGACGGGAGATATTCCCTATCTTCTGGCTGCGTTTCAGGTGGAGGACTGGAATCATGATCTGGCTCCGTGGGCAGCACCACCGGTATTCGGCAAAGCTGCGTTCGGAAACGGTGCCCCGGAGACGCTTGCATTTGTCACAGGGGAGCTGATTCCTGCGCTTTCGGCGCACTTTGGCGGCATGCACGATCAAAAACCGCAATATCTGATCGGCGGCTATTCCCTTGCCGGTCTGTTTGCACTTTGGGCGGCATATCAGACAGATTTGTTTTCCGGTGTTGCGGCGGTGTCACCGTCCGTCTGGTTTCCGGGATGGAAGGATTATATGCTTGCGAATCAGATTCGAACCGGTGCCGTTTATCTCAGCTTGGGGGATAAAGAGGAGAAGGCGAAAAATCATGTAATGGCACAGGTGGGCGATGCAATCCGGGCAGGCTATGAGAAGCTCCGGAAGACAGAGGGCGTGACCGGCATTTTGGAATGGAATCCGGGGAATCACTTCACAGATTCGGAATTGCGCACGGCGAAAGGATTTGCATGGCTGCTTGGCAGGGTACAAAGATGAAACAGAAGAAGAAAAAGAGACTTATCATATTCACAATTACATTTGCAATTCTATTTGCTTTTTTCTGGTATCAGAATAAGCATCTGACAATCACTTACTATACTTACACCAATGGAAAAATCACTTCGGAATTTGACGGATATCGAATCGTTCAGATTTCCGATCTGCATAATGCGTCATTCGGACAGGATAACCAAAGACTGCTCACAAAGATCGAAGCGTTAAATCCCGATATGATCGTAATTACCGGTGATGTTGTTGATTCGAACCGTACGAATATCAACACGGCAGTAACGTTTGTTCAAAATGCAGCGCGGCTATGTCCGGTATATTATGTGACAGGAAATCATGAGAACTGGCTGAGTGGTGCAGACAAAGAGAAATTGATAAAAGGATTTACCGATGCGGATGCTGTAATTCTTTCAAACAGTGTCATCGAGATTGCGAAAGGAAATGAGAGCTTTGCCTTGATCGGACTAAATGATGAAAATTTATCGGATGGGACACTTGACAGTCTGGCATCAACGCTGGATTCCGACCGATTTTGGCTTCTGCTTGCGCATGAACCGCAATATCTGGATGATTACAGCAGATCAAAGGTTGACCTTGTCTTAACAGGGCATGCACATGGCGGACAATTTCGTCTGCCGTTTATCGGAGGTGTAGTTGCCCCCGATCAGGGACTGTTTCCGGAATATACAGAGGGAATCCATCAATCGGGCAACACGACGATGGTGATCAGCAGAGGACTGGGCAACAGCATTATTCCGGTAAGATTGTTCAATGACCCCGAAATCGTCTGTGTCGATCTGGCTGCGGAGTAAAGGAGGTTTTCACATATAAAAAAGAAAATCGTTACACTATGGATGGCAGTGCTGCTTGCCGTCAGTTTTGTCCCAATGCCTGTCCGGGCAGAGAGTCAGCCGGCACAGACAGAGCAGCCGCTACAGGACGCACAGCTGATACAGTCGCTACAGACAGAGCAGCCGCTACAGGACGCGCAGCTGATACAGTCGCTACAGACAGAGCAGCTGACACCGCCGCTACAGGAAACGCAGTTGATGCAGCCGATTGATTCTTCTGCTCTTCAGGAAGAAGAATTATTAAAATCATTGGAAAAAGACCACTTTGAGCCGGGAGGCGGATGGGAGAGAGATCATGGCATCGCTCTCCCGGCACGGGAATATCCTTCCGAGGCTTCGGGGTATGTACAGGAGAAGCTTGCAAATGCAGCAGCATCCTATGCCGCTTCTTATGATCCGAGAGAAATAGGGAAAGTCACAGATGTCAAAGATCAGGGAGAATGGGGAATCTGTTGGGCTTATTCTGCAATCGCCGCGATGGAATCCTCTCTGATTGCATCGGGTTTTGAGACGGGAAGCGTGGATTTGTCGGAATTGCATGCAGCATATTTTGCCTATCAAGAGAGCGGAAGCCGTCTTTCCTTTCCTGCGTTTTGCAATGCGGGCAGCACGACCGCGAACGTATTTGACTTGGCAAGCGATGGAATCGGACCGGTGAGGGAGAGCCTTGTTCCGATGACTGCCATTACAAACAGCACTTCGGTGAAGGCGAGCTATCAATATCAGCATCTGTATGAATTGGCGGAGAAACTGCCGGTCAGTCTGTCCGCCGATGATAAGGAGCAGGCAAAGGGTGCGATTCTGCAATATGGCGGACTTTGTGCACACTATTATTCCGGTCAGTCTTATTATAAGGATGATCCGGACGGGAGCGGGGATACGTCTTTTTATGATCCGTATTGCAGAAAGGCAGTGAATCATGCGATTGAGATTGTGGGGTGGAACGATTGTTATGCCGCTTCCAACTTCAAGGTGACACCGCCGGGGAATGGTGCGTGGCTTGTCAAAAACAGTTGGGGAGTGAAGGGGTATTACAGCGCTTCGGGAACCGGATATTACTGGATATCCTATTACGACAGCAACCTGCAGCAGTTTGCCGGAGAAGCGGTTCGCTTTGTAAAGAACGGAAGCCTGTCCACCTCTGTATCTTTGAACAGCACATCTTTTACCTTGCAGGAGCATACGGGAACTGCGAAGCTGACTGCGACAGTCCATCCTGCAACGGTTCTTGACCGGACCTGTATATTTTTATCCAGCGATGAAACGGTTGCTGCGGTAGATCAAACCGGAACAATCAGGGCGGAAGGCTGTGGAACATGTGATATCACGGCGATTGCAGGAGACGGGAGAAGCAGCGCCGTCTGTAAGGTGACCGTCTGCTGTACCGACTTCCCGGCTGCGGAT
>JAFUZE010000109.1 GCA_017476765.1 Lachnospiraceae bacterium | reverse complement strand
GGGCGATACGGTTCAGGTCGGCGGCGTGGTCGGCGAGATGCCGCCGGAGCCGATAAAAGTCAACCAAAATGGCTGATAAGCCTGCGATATATTGGAAACGAATTTATTTGCTTCCTATAATTAAAACTTAAGGAAGGGCAGTGCAACAACAACTATGAGACTGATTCCGGGAAAAACAAAGGTCAGAATTGAATTATTTAAGGGCGTATCCGTCGGGGACATTGTGGTAGGCGCATTGGGGGCGGCGCTCGTCGTTCTCTTTGCCATTTCATCCCTGCCGTGGAAACTGGGAATATGCATAGCGATTGCGTTTGTGACTTTTTTCCTCGTGTTGCGGCTGGACGATGAGCCGAACTACATGTTTGTTCTGCGTATCTTAAGATATCTGGTCATGCCGCGCCGCTTTGAGCGTGTGTACAACGATCAGATGCTTCTGGATAAGCAGACCGGCAAGCTGCGCTCACAGGTGGTCGATGCCTTTGCCAGAGAAAATGCGGAGAAGGAATCAGGGCAGGATACTGGTGGCGCGGAGCAGGAGGCAGGCGCAGAAGATGCGTCCTTGCAGGATAGCGGTGGCGCGGAGCAGGAGGCAGGCGCAGAAGAAGCGTCCTTGCAGGATAGCGGTGGCGCGGAGCAGGAGGCAGGCACAGGGGATGCAGCTTTGCAGGAACTTGGTGGGGCAGAGCAGGAAGGCTTGGCGGACGAACCTTTCCGTGATAGCGGTGAGGACGCAGAAGACGAGCCCAAGACATCCGCAAAAGAGAAGCGGGCGGCGAAGAAAGCAAAGCGGGAAGCCGAAAAAGCTGCACCGGATAGCACCACACAGACGGAGCAGGCAGCCGCGAAGCTGACCAAAAAGCAGAAAAAAGCGGCGGAAAAAGCGCTGATCAAAGAGGAGAATAAGATTTTAAAAAGCAGGACGGCGACGGAGGAAGAGAAAAATGCCGTCTGGAAGGCGAGGGCGGATCGCTCGGCGCTCCGCAAAAAGGAGCGGGAAGAGGCAAAAGAGGACAATGCTTCGTGGCAGTTTATGGAAAATATCGAAGCATTTACGGATATTAAGGATGGATTTATCGAGTACGGTGGCGAATATTTCGGCACCGTTATTGAAATTGATCCCCTTGAGTTTCGTTTCTTTTCCAAGCACCGTAGGAATAATTCCATTGAAAACGGGGTGGGAAAGATTCTGCGAAGCGTGCAGGAGGGCAAGTACGCCAACATTGTCAAGATCGATCGCCCGATCCTGTATGACGACTACATCGGCAGGGAGTTTGAGCGGATCAATCAGTTAAAGGCCTCCTACGAAAGCGGCATGCTTACTGAGCAGGAGCTTCAGGCGAGAGTGGAGATCCTCTATGACCGGATTCATGAGCTGAGGAAGATGTGCTTTGAGGAGAAGGTTGTGACAGGCTTTTATTATCTGGTGCTTTTTGAAACCGAAAAGTCCAGACTGAATCTGATGACCTCCAATGCGCTCCACAGCTTAAGTCAGGGGGAGATGACTGCCAGAAGGCTTGATACCAGACAGCTTGCGATTTTCCTAAAGTACACGAACCGTCTGGATTTTGAGGAGCGGGAGATTGACAAGATTCCGCCGGAGGATTACGCACAGTGGGCGATGCCGGAAAGTGTCCGGATCAAATTCCGCGACACCGTCGTCTCCAATGTCATTACCCACACCTATCGGGTGACGGGCTATCCGACGATGGTCGGTGACGCCTTTCTGGCAGGTGTGATGTCCATTCCGGGCACGAAGGTTGTGATCAAGTGTACACCGATCGACAGGACGAAGGCAATCACCGGTGTGGACAGGGCGCTGCAGGAGTTAAGGAGCCAGTATTCCAATACAAACGTGGATTCCAAACTCATTGAGCTGGGGCAGAATATCTCCTCCCTGAGCAATTTGCTCACGACCCTTCAGGGGGACAATGAGACACTGATGGACGTCAATATCTATGTGACAGCCTATGACATAGCCGCAACAAGGCAGGATGTGTCTATAGACGCACCTAAAAAAAGCTCGCTTCCTGTCATCGGGGAGATGGATAAGATCGTGCGGCAGCTTTGGAGCGAGGAGGGCTTCCGCCTTACAAGGATGGATTTTGACCAGTTAAACGCCTTTGTGGCGTCCCAGATCTCGGGCTTTGATCCGATGAAGAAACAGGCGCGGGGCATGCCGTCCAATTCCGTGGCAGCCACTTTTCCGTGGATTTATTCCCATATTTCGGATAAGTCCGGCTTTAAGATGGGAGCCGCGGAGGGGGTTCCGGTATTTGTCGATTTCTTTCGAAGAGATGACGAGCGCATCAACTCCAACATGGTGATCATCGGTAAATCCGGTTCCGGTAAATCCTACGCCACAAAGTCGCTGCTTTCAAACCTCGCGGCGGATGATGCCAAAATTTTTATTCTCGATCCGGAGAATGAATATCAGGAGCTTGCCTCCAATATGCACGGCAAGATTATCAACGTGGGAAACGCCCAGTACGGAAGGCTCAACCCTTTCCATATCATCACGGCACTCGATGACGATGAGCAGGAGAGCGGCGGTGCAGGGGTTACCGGAAGCTTTGCCACGCATCTGCAGTTTTTGGAGGAGTTTTTCAGGCAGATTCTGCCGGATTGTGAGAAGGATGCGCTGGAATACTTAAACAGTCTTGTGGAGCGGATGTATACCAACCGGGGCATCGTTCCCGAGACAGATCTTTCCGGCTTCGGACCGGAGGATTACCCGATATTTGACGACCTCTACGATGAGGTCTTAGCGGAGTTTGAGCGGACGGAAAACGAGTATTTGCGCACGATGTTGCGCACCCTGATCAACTACATCGCCAAGTTTTCCACCGGCGGGCGCAATGCGAATATCTGGAACGGACCGTCCACGGTGACAACGGATGAAAACTTTACCGTGTTTAATTTTCAGTCCATGCTCTCCAACCGCAATACGACGATCGCCAATGCCCAGATGCTCCTTGTACTCAAGTACATCGACAACGAGATCATCAAAAACAGGGAGTACAATACCAAATATGGCTTAAACCGCAAGATCGTGGTTGTCATCGACGAGGCGCATGTCTTTATCGATGAAAAATTCCCGATCGCACTGGACTTTATGTTCCAGCTTGCAAAGCGGATCCGAAAATATAACGGCATGCAGATCGTCATTACACAGAACATCAAGGACTTTGTGGGAAGTGAGGAGATTGCCAGAAAATCAACGGCAATCATCAATGCCTGCCAGTACAGCTTTATCTTTGCGCTGGCGCCGAACGACATCCACGATCTGTGCAAGCTGTATGAAAAGGCAGGCGGGATCAACGAGCATGAGCAGGAGCAGATCATGCAGGCGCCGAGAGGGCAGGCATTTACCGTGCTCTCTTCCTCCAGCCGCTCGACCTTCCAGGTGGAGGTGCCGGAGGCGATGGTGGATATGTTCCAGCAAAAGGAGTATGTCAGTCACTACTTTGTCGGGGATGTGGGCAAGGCGAACTGGGAGCACTTTGTGGCAGGCAGCCGGCAGGCGCACGACGTGTCCGCAGCAATCAACAAGGAAGCGGAGGAAAAGAGGACACGGAATAAGACGGTCAAAAAGGCGGTGACCTTCAGTATTTTGACAGAGGATGAACACAATGAGCAGGCAGCGGCGGTGAGAGAAGCAATGGCAGAGCAGGAACCGGTAAAAGAGGAAACGTTCAGAGAAAAGGAAACGATCGGGAATGTGCAGACCGTCAGGGAAGAAATGCAAAATCCTGACACGGCGGAGGTCCTTCTTTTTGATGAGAATCTCTCGGATGAGGAGTTTGACGCCATGATCGCAAGGCTGGCGCAAAAGAAAGCGGCGGATGACGCAATGCAAAGCGAGGCAGGAGCTGCCGGAGAAGCCGGGGCTGAGGAACCTTCATTTTCGTATGCGGGTGAGGATGCCGCTTATACAGAGAGCGGAAAGATGGAAGCAGCACATGGCATGACGGCACAGGCAGACGTGACAAAAGCTGCGCAGGAAATGCAGATGCAGGCAGGCATGACAAAAGCTGCGCAGGAAGTACGGACACAGACAAACATGGCAGGAGCCGTGCAGGAAGCACAGATGCAGACAGGCATGGCAGGAACCGTGCAGGAAGCACAGGCACAGGCAGGTGTGATGCGGGCGGCGTTCTCTCAGGACGGAGCTTCGGAAATCGATGCCCTGCGCAGGGAGCTGATGCTTGAGAGAAACAGGCTTGAGTCCGAGCGCCTAGAGGTTCAGCGTCGCACGGTAGAGATGGAAAAGGCAGCTTTGGAGGTACAGAAAAGCGCTGGTGTCCACGATGCGATCTTAAAGCTTGGAGAGATGCTCCAACTCATGCAGCAGCAGATGTTGCTGCAGCAGACGGCGCTTTCCGGAGGAACGGGAATGATGCTCCAAATGATGCCGACAGTGGCTGCAGCGGGAAGTGCGGCAGTCGGCGGTTTTCCTTCCGTAAACGCTTCCTTGTCCGGGACACTTCAAAAGGCAGAAGCGGGCGGAGGAGCGGCGGAGCCGGGAAGCTTTGCTGCCGGCAGAGGGCACACGGAGCCGGAGGAGGCGGAACGTGCTTTTGGCAGAACCGGTGCCTTTGCGGATGATGCCGGATATGGTATGCAGACCGACACCTTTGCAGATGATGCAGAAAGCGGCGGGCAGATCGGTGCCATTACAGATGATGCAGAAAGCGGCGGGCAGATCGGTGCCATTACAGATGATGCAGAAAGCGGCGGGCAGACCGATGCCCTTGCGGACGAGGACGAAGGCGGTGTAGAGTCCAGAGAGCTTATGGTCGATGAACTGGACGATGAGCTGCTTGAGGACGAGGACGATTTTGACTTGGATGATCTTGCAGACGACGAGGACGACGAGGATGACGAGGACGAGATCGAGCTGCCGGATGAGGAGGAATTTGAGAAGTTCCTTTCCGGAGAGGACG
>JAFUZE010000108.1 GCA_017476765.1 Lachnospiraceae bacterium | reverse complement strand
CACACGACGGGGTGATACGGCTTTCCCCTTTGTATTTGCCCTCCAAAGCAAGTCTCTCATGCTCACTGGAGTGATGGTCGAACCACAATCCGCAGCCTTCCACAAAAGGAACATTGGCAAGGCAGTCGTTTTCCGTTACTTCAACAAGTCCATCCTGAAGATCCTTCGGATGAGCAAATTTCCAGCTGTCAATAATGCCGGCTTCCTTTAATAAAGCGCCACATGCTAATCCATCAAAATCAGAGCGGGTAATCAGTCTCATGTCTCTCTCCTTTTTTACTGCAATTATTAGTATCCATAGCACCATAAAGCAACAAAGTTATGCAAAATGTACTACTGATTTCCATTATAAAATATTTAAGGTGATTTTTCAACCAACAAATGGACGGTTTTTCTTAAAATAACAGGCAAATTTGACAATAGTATAACGAATTACATATAATGTATAAAAGGAAGCACAAAAAGATTATAAAATAACAGAACTGCAACAAAATCTTCTTATAAAAAGTGTAATCAGTTTTAATCCTCGAATTATATCATAGAAATATGCAGAAGGGGCGCGTACAATGCGAGAAAGTTTTTTTTGGAAATTATTCCTGAGGAAGGCTGCAAGAACGATAAAAAGAGCGGGATGTATCGCTCTTGATCTTGTTCTGCTGCCATTTCAGATCATCATAGCATTTGTGCAGACTATTTACAGCATGGTCAGGGACAAAAAAGGCTTTCACACCGCACTGACGGAGCGTGCGAAGGCTTTTGTGCCGAGGCATATCCGGAGAGATTCCGTGCTTGCCGTGCTGAAGGTGTTAGCGGCAGCAGGCAGAGCATCCGAGGAGGATATCCGTGCGCACTACCAAAACAACCTGAAGGTGTGGTCCGGAGAAAAGACAAAGCGGGATAAGGAGAGAATGCTCGATGGGCAGGGAAGGTATATCGAGCATCAGTCGTACATGCGCAGCATCCGGTACGGAACAGCCCGCCCTGCGCTTGACCGGCTTGTCTTTGGCGGAAAAGCTTCGCTTGACGGGAGCAGCAATACCTGCGAGGTCATTGCCGTTTACAATGCGCTTCTGGCGTTGGAGGAGGGCGCGGCTGCGGTGAGCTTTCCGTCTCTGCTGGCACAGTTTGAGAAAAAGGGAATGATTCTCGGCGGATATTTCGGAACCTCGCCGGATTATATCGAAGCTTATTTCCAAAAGGAATATGAGAGAAAGCTGCTTTCGGGTGCTCGGATCACGGCACATGCGCTGAAAAGGCTTTCGGAGGAGTATGCGGCCTATATCCTGACTGCTTATAACGACAGAGAGGATATCACAAAGGAGATTCATACGATGTGCATATCCGGTCAGATGGGCAAATATCAGGTTCACAACGGTGATCAGGGCAAGGTATATGATTCGCTTGGTGATGCGGTCTTTGGCTACAAGTCGGGAAAGGGCAGGGCAATCTGTGTGATTGGGGTCAGGAAGCTTAGATGAGGAAGCCTTGTAAACATTATATTTGATTTTTATGCAGAAGCTTGCGGGTACGTCATTTATTAGGGAAACACTGATTAAGTGTTTCCCGCGCGAAATTCGCAGGCACAAAGTGCCTTTCCACAGTGAATTTCTGCGCATCCATGCGGAGCAATCTAAGGACAATCTGATTTAATCAACGTTTCCTTAGGTGACCGATATCAAAATGGGGATTTTATTTGCATAGGAAGGAAAATAAAATGCGAAAAAAACAATATGCGGTCATAATATCGGTTATTGGCTTTGCGGTTGTAATCGCATTTTTGTTCATAAACCGATATCTATCTGAGAGAAAAACGGAACAGCAATTTTTATCCGAGGTCTTTTACACAAGACAGTACTATGTGGCGGACGAAAAAACAGCGAGAAAAATCCTTCGCCTGCAGGGGGAGCTGCTGCGCAGCCAATGCGAGGAAAACGAAGTGCGGGAGATCGAAAGGGAACTGGAGAAGGCGTATGGGATAGAAGCTGTTAATTTGCAGGACGTCGATGCGGAGACAGCCGATGCCATCCGGACGGCTTGTCTATATATGTTTACAAAATATCCGGTTTTACATTCCTATCTGACCAATATTACGGTACAGGATGACATCAGTGAGCGGAGCGATGCGATTGCAAAGTATGAGAATTTTATGTTCCTGACTAATCCGGATGAAACAGAGCTGTATCCTTTTGTGATAAAGAACCAGATTTTATTGCGCAGAAGGGAATTTGCCAACCGGGAACGTCTGGAAAACCTGATCAAAAGAAATATCGATAATGGTTTCTGGTCAGAGGGGACGAGTATAGAATCTATTATGGTTCATGAACTAAGCCACGCACTTGTTGACTGCATCATAAGCAGTCAGTATGGTCTGGGAAACAGTATTTATATTACGGAGAGCAATGCAGATGCTTTCAGTCAGTGTAATATGCAGGATTTAGCCTCGAATCAGGAATTTGCACAGTCTTTGTGCAGGAAAGCATATGCGCAGTATTGTAAAGATTATTCCAACGAGGATTCCTACGAGGAATTTTGCATGCAAATATCGGGATACGGCGTTGCATTACAGGAAGACGGAGGAATTGCGTATGAGGAGACGATCGCAGAGGCGGTTGCAGATGTCTACCTTCACGGGGAAGATGCCGGTATTCCCTCAAAGCTCATTTCCTCCGAACTCGACAAGGCAATAGAAGCACAACAGACTACATACTGAAGTCTTCTTTTATTTTTTCTATGACATTCTCAATGTCATCTGTATTACTGAATTCTATACTTGATTTCTTTTCGCCGTATTCAAATGTGACCGTAATTTTCGTATAGCGATCTATGAGCAAACGGCAGATATCATAGCATTTCCCGATTACTTCGTTTTCCGAAGAAGCAGTCAGGTCAATGTCGGTGGACACAGATCCCGTACTTCCCTGCAAGACCTCTTCCGGGTCGGCATCTTCCTCCCAAAACCGGGTCGTCGGGTAGAGATAAACCTTCAGCCGTTTTACCTCAATGTCCTCTATGTTTTCCAAGAGTGCAACGGTATAGTCCTTTAGAGGTGCTTCCAGTGCAGAATAGCGGTATTCCTTTTCAAAATCATGCCGAAAGCCTTCTTCAATCTGCTGTTCCGTCTTTTCCGAGCCATCTTCATTGAGCGCATCGTATTTTGACATAATAAATGTCTGTCTTGCCCCGTAATAAAAGGTGATGGAAGGGCGCAGGCTGTGCTCAAGAAGCGTTTGATATACTTGATAACACTTTTTGGCAGCTTCATTACTCGACGAGGCGTAAACTCTTATATCTACGCAGACATAGGTGTCTGTGAGCACCATATAATCTTCCAGCTCATCCTCTTCGTCCCACGTTGACGATTCCATTGTAAATATGGCTTCGTAATTCTCGACTTCGATGTCGTCTATTTTTTCCAGCAGCTTATATGTATATTCTTTCAGTGGCTCCGCAAACAGTATGCTTCCATAGTTATCCTGAAAAGTATCTCCTTCTTTATCAAGATAAACCCGGAAGCTCTTCGTCTCATCTTCGATCGGATAAGCAGTTGCGGAATAACCGTTTGACTCCCGAAATGGCATATAAACCGCCTCATCCGAAACGGAATTCACATCGGAAACAACAAAATCCCTGTCATATCGCTGCTGCAATCTTTGTTTCATCTTTTCTGCTATATCATCCGATGTAGCAGCAGATTTTGAATGGCACCCAAAGGAAAAGAGTGAGGATATAAGCAGAGATAGAAATAAAATTGCACGACATCGTTTTTTTAAAATTTGATCGATCATTCTTTTTTCTTATCCCTTCGCATTTATGTATAATTATTTTTTTGTTGTATTGTAATATAACATCCGGATAACGGTCAACTTTTTTTGAAAACAGTGCAACAATATTTTAATTTGAAAAGTGTTACATATATATAACAATAATGCTGTTTGTCGTCTCTAATGTACCATTCGTCGGATATGTCGAACATATGACGAAAAATATGTTAATATTTTTTGGCAGAATTTAATTCTCATATCCAAAATCGCATTTGGTAGTTGAGGATGCTGCGGGAGAGGAAAATGCTTAAGCAAAAATATGTTTTTGTGGGAAAATACAATAACAATGAGGTGTACTACAATGTAAAAGAAAAGGAATTATACGAACTGATTCCTTATGACAAACCAATAAATATATCGCCCTCAATTTATGCATTTGTTTCGTCGATACTTTATGCTTTTCTGCAAAAGTTAACAATACGCAATTTTGCTGTTTCCATGAAATGGTATGTTGGATTAAATGCCGCTTTTGGTCTTATTTTATCTATTGTTTCAATAAAGTACTTAGAGCCGGCGATGGATAAGGCGTTAGTTAAAGTGTTGGCTTGCCAAGAGCAAAGCGAGTGGAAAAAAAGCGATGGTCTATACAAGTGTAATCTTAGAGGTGAAGATGAAAAACTGTTATTTGAAACGCAAGATGTGGTAGCTGAGGATGAATCCGGAGAGACTCGGTACTCCGATTCCTTATTATATTTCGAGGATTGTAATGGGAAATTATTTGTATTTGAACGGCGAGGAAGACTTGAGGATTTGAATCTTATTTATATTTTTTAAAAGGATAGAAATGATAAAGCAATATTTATATTTTATGATATATAAGGAGAAGCAAATGAAAGATAAGAAAATAGCGGTGAAATGTATGTTTGTTATTGGCTTGATATTGGGATTAGGATACATAAGACCTTTAGAGGCTTATGCAGAGGTATGAGAGGAAAAAAATGCAAATAAAAATTTTTACAGTGATTTTGTCACTGATTATTTTC
Organism: Lachnospiraceae bacterium; assembly: GCA_017476765.1. Lineage (GTDB taxonomy): Bacteria > Bacillota > Clostridia > Lachnospirales > Lachnospiraceae > JAFUZE01. Next base: position 10,406 of record JAFUZE010000108.1, on the reverse strand, counting down.
ATAGCTATAATCATAACCACATTTCCAGAAAGATATTTATATAAAAATGAAACAGAATATTATAAAAAGAACGAGCATGAGGAGGTAGAAATTTTGACAAACGATCAGGAAGCTTTTCTGGTAAAAATATTTATGAATGAAGATCGAATCCGGTCAGGAAAACTATATGACTATCAAAAGGAGGTTCTGAAACAATATAATTACAGCATGGATTATTTAGCTAAAAAATATCCGAGCCATCATTTTAAAATAACAGATTGCGAGTACAAAAATAAACTAAATTCTTACACTACATTTTGGTTTTCGGAAAATGATGATACCGAAAATATTTTCGAATTATACCTAAGAATAACAGAAAATGAACAAGGTAATATTTACTTTGCAGAAGATAATTATTATGGGTATCTATTTTCTCCTGTTTTAAAAAATTATTTTTATAAAATTATCGATCCGTTATGTGATGAAATTTATATCAGTACAAAGATTCAGGATGTAAAAGGTGAAGATTACGACGAATTGATGCAGATGGAAGATATTATAAACGGCGACTTGAATATTGAGCAGAGAACAGCAATACATATCAAAATTGACGATGCCGATACATGTGCCCAAAAAGCGGAGGAATTGGAAGCTGCTATAAAAGAAGCACTTGGTCAAATACAAACAATGAAAAGTACTTTTGTGCTTATATATTGGATAAATGTTCCGGATGATTATACAACAGAAGAAGAGTATGGGACATATTTAAACTCAATTGATAAAAGCACCAATGTGTATAAACATACATTCCATATGAATTTTGTCACAAAAGAGTGAAAAATATTTTGAAATTCTAATTAAAGAAATATTAGTACAAAGGGAAGGGTCAATATGAGCGAGCAATTATCGGAAGAACAGGTTTTACTATTAAATAATTTAATGTATATGAATCCTCCACTAACTAAAATTGCAGATTGTGATACAAGTAAAGAACAGTTAACCGTTGGGGATATTTTAGAGAATATTGATATCGATGCTCTTGATATGAAAAAGGATTATGGTAGCTATATGACAGGCCAGGACTGGAAAAATATTATTACAGCAATCGAATCAGATAAACAATTACTAAATGTTGAATTAGTTTCGACTAATATCGATAGGGCAGAAAACGGAGGAGGAGGGGAAAGTGCTCTTTTTGCTGACCCGTCCACCGGTGAGGCTATTGTCGCATTTAGGGGTACATCAGGTAAAGAGTGGAAGGATAATTTTATTGGAGGAGGAAAAACCGATGCAGCGGACGGTGTTTCTACTCCACAGCAAATAAATGCATTGAAATGGTATGAGTCATTAGATTTAAGCGATTACGATACTGTAACCGTAACAGGACATTCTAAAGGAGGAATGAAGGCAAAGTATATTACAGTAAGGGACGATTCTGTCGACAGATGCCTGTCGTTTGATGGACAAGGATTTTCGGATGAATTTATGCATGTGTATCGAGATCAAATTGTTGCTAATCAGGTTAAAATTCAGAATTGCAACGTAGAAAGCGACTATGTAAATCTTCTGCTAAATGATATTGGAAAGACTACGTTTTATGAAGGCTATGATTATGGAGAAGGAGGTTTTTTAGAAAATCATTGTCCAAATACTTTTTTCAATTTTAAAAGCGATGGTTCCTTTGAGATGAAAGAAGGAAACAGAAATCCAGATATGGTGGTACTCGACGAGTTTCTAAATAATTATTTAAGGACTCTGTCATCGGAAGATAAACAAAATACACTGGGGCTCATAGGAGATTTGGTGGAAGCAGGATTTGCAGGTGCGTCTACACAGGAGCTGATGGATATGCTGCTGGAGGATGATAATACAGATTATGCGGCAAATCTATTAGCGTATATAATTAAATATGAGCAAGAAAATCCGGAACTTATGGATGCGGCAAAAAATATTTTTAAACAGATGCAAATGGATAGCTTTTTAGATATCTTAGATACTGTAGATAATGTGCTTAATTGGAAATATTTTGATGTATTATTGGGCATAACCGGTGGAATAGTGGGAAATCTTTCAGATGGAATATTACAGAAATTGAGCGATTTATTGGAAGATAATATCGGACTTAAACTGTCAAATGAGGATTTAAAAAAGTTATTAGGTATGGTTAGCAAGGTTTCACATGATATGGACCATATTGAGATTAAAGATAATGGCAAAGATATTTCGGTTTTAAACAAGGGATCATACTTTGTTATTTATATAAATAGAATAAAGGCGGTGGTACAAGATTTAGCAAAGTATAGAAAAGAAATATATCAATGCCGAAGTAGACTAGAATCTGTAAGGAACAATTTAGATAGAGGTTTAGGTACATTAAAAATACCAATAATGCTTATTGAAAATGAATTAGAAAGAGAAGAAAAAAGCTGTAAGGATATGCAAATGATATTGGATGATATAATAAAATATTATATGCAAACAGAGAAAAGGATATATTGTCAAAATTGAAAATTATTCATATAGAATAAAGTAACTTAATAGTATATACACAATATCATGACATGACTTTGGTATTTCACAACATATAAGGAGAAGCAAATGAAAGATAAGAAAATAGCGGTGAAATGTATGTTTGTTATTGGCTTAATATTGGGATTAGGATACATAAGACCATTAGAGGCTCATGCAGAGGTGCAGATTCTAAAAGAAGCAACATTGACAGTGGAAGATACTGTTTTTGTTGAAAAGGGAGAGGTTTTAGAGACCAAAAAGTACGACGGTGAAGGGGGAAGTGTTACTTATGATCCGGAAACAAACACGTTAACCCTCAATAATTATCACTTTAAGACACTGACAAGTAAGTGGGGTATTGACAGATTTATACATGTATCCAAAATGTCAACATATCAACCGTTTCATGTTGTTTTGGTAGGAACAAACGTAATGATTAGGGATGAAAATAAAAGAGAGGAACAAGGCGTAGAAGACGATTGTATTGATTTCTATATGATGGATGCAATTATTGAGGGAAACGGTAAATTGATTTCGAATACATTGACATCTGCAGATAATCTTACTATTCGAGATTGTGACATAGAAATACATGGATATTACTATGGTATATATTGTCAGTCCTTGACTCTTGAAAACGCAAATGTCATTCTGACCAGTGAGCATCCTAGCCATGTAGGAGGTGTCCTTTCTACAGGGACAGATGGGCTGGACGGAGGGTTGACAATAAAAAATTCTACCTTGAGAGTCAAAGCAAACGGAGGTAACTTTCAAAGCGTTCTGCTCGAGATGAGCCGAGAGGCTGGAGCTGATCAGATCAATACTCCGGAGGATAAAATTCATCTGTCCGATGATATTACGGTAACAGATGATGAAGGCAATCCCCTTCATGTTTGCGGATGTAAATGGAGCGGCGCTAATTGGTTTGTTTACAGTAAGGATGGAGCGGAAAAAACGTATTTGACAGATGATGATGCTCTGATCTCACGCAGTGTCAATTTCCTTTCATCTGCGAAGGAAAATGAGAATGCCATTATTGCACAGGTCATAGACAGCATCAATGCAATCGGTGATGTGACACTGGACAGCTTGGCAGATATCGAAAAAGCCAGACAAGCATATGAAGCCTTAGACAGTCTGGGGGACAGAGCGGACTATGCGAAGGAGAAGATAAGAAACTATGAACTTCTTGTAAATGCAGAGACATCCTATACGGAAATAAAAGCTGCCGAGGAGAAAAGAATAGCTGAGGAAGCTAAAAAAGCTGCGGAGGAGAAAAAAGCGGAAGAGGAAAAGAAACAATCGGAGAGCATAAAATCAGACCAGCAGGGCGGACAAGAAACAGACAGTAATAAGGATAGTATTCCGGATAAGGTCATCAAGGTCAATAACAAAAAATATACGCTAAAAACGCCAACGTTAAAAAGCGTAAAGAGCAAAAAGAAAAAGACCGTGACACTCAAATGGAGCACCGATAAAAAATGCACCGGATACCAAATCAGCTACAGTACGAGCAAGAAATTTAAAAAGGCAAAGAAAATTACGATAAAAGGCTATAAGAATAAAAGCAGAACAATTAAGCAATTAAAGTCAAGAAAAAATTATTATATAAAAATCAGGGAGTACAAGACAATTAACGGGAAGAAATACTATGGTAACTGGAGCAAGGTAAAGAAAATTAAGATTAAGTAAAACATGTGATGGAAAGGCGAAGATAATGAAGTTGCGTGTAAAAAAATTTGCTGCATTTTTATTAGCTGTGATTTTGTTATGTCAGACGATACCGTTTGAAATATTGACCGTATATGCGGATGGAGAAAAGCTTCCGCAGATAAAGATCGATGTGAAAGATAACAATGAATCAGTTAAAACTGCTACAGTAAAAGCTACTGTTTCCGGAAATGAATATAATTTTGGTTACGACGAGACAGAAGACGCCTTTCTATCGCAAGGGACAGTCAGCAGTGCCGATCTTGTATCGGGAACCTATCCTGTGACGATAGAGTCCGATGGTTATGAAACAGTGGAGACCACTATTTCCTTTACAAAAAATGATGTTGTCCTGAGCGGCAAATATACGGATATGCATGCACATAAGCTACATACGATTCATGGCGAGATAACTGACAAGAATAATTGCCCATTACGAGATGCATTCGTACAGGTAAAAGATACAGATATTTATGCTGTGACAAATTCAGCCGGTTCTTATGAGCTGTCTTTAGTCAACGGAACATATACGCTCATTTATGGAGCAAATGGTTATGCGCAAAGTACAGAGGTCATTACTGTAAATGACGGTGATATGAAAAAAGACATGCATTTAAGTAAGACATATAGCCTTATCGTATCGATACAGAATAGTACGTTGGGTAAGGTCACTGTCAGTTACAATGGGACGGAGAAGACACAAAATACGGCGGATAAGTCTTATACTTGCAAAGAAGGAGATCAAATTGTTGTGACAGCACAGCCAAAGGAAAACGGGCGTCTGTCGGTAGACTGTGAAAATCAAATGAGGACAAATGCAGGGGAAGGAATATTGGATGACGGCTCGTCTTTTTATCAGGTCATTCAGATTCCTCAGGATTTGGAGAATCTGAATAATAATCAATTTCGAATCGAATTTGAGGAGGCAGAAAAGGCAGTTCTAAAATCCAATGGCAATGAGATTTATTACTATCGCAAAGGACAAAACGGGACGATCAGTGTCAGCGGAAATACCTTTACGGCAACACCGGACAGCGCACACTATGTGCATAACGTGAATTGCGATGGCAGCGATGCGTTTGTGGTATCTCAGAACGGAACGGTAAAACAGTATGGCTTTTCTTCGGCTGATGCAAATACCACATATGTTACGTTTAGTAAGGATATGACTGGACCAGAAATCATGCTTTCTGATAGAAATATTGGTTTGTGGAAAGATAGTTATTTAGATGACGATGGGTATTATCAATTAAATGGGGGAAATAATTATTGGTATATTTCAGATAGTACGTTATTATATGCTGATATTTCGGATAATGAAACAGAGATTGCTAATGTAGGAGTATTAATAGGCAAGCTTATTGAAAATGTATATAATAATAGGAATCATTATGGGTGGATGATATACAGAAATGACATCGATTCAGACCCAGCCGGCAAACTCATCACCATTACCGCCACGAACGGAGCCGGCATATCATCGAATACGACCATTCATGCATATTACGACAAGGAAGCGCCGAAGGTGACGTCTGTTTCCATCAATAATCCGGAATACCTATTCAATCAAAACGGCACAATCTATGTAGGAGATGACAATATAAACGTAAAAGCGAATATAGAAGACCAGTTCGGTATTAAAAACATCTATTACATGGTTGACTCGGTTTCTTTAAACAGCGCACAAATCCAAAAGGTCTACGAGGAAGATAAAAATAATCAAAAATTTCTAAAAAAACCGGTAAACAAGGTAACCTATTCTTCCGAGGAGCTAAGCATAGACATCGATACGACCAAAAACGAGACCGGTGAATGGTATATTTACATACTGGCGGAGGATTTGGCGGGAAATATTGATTTTGAAAATGCCGGACGATGTCATTTTCTCAAGGACGCGACCCCGCCGACGGTAAATAAACTCACCGACATATCCGGGCACAGCGACATTTACAAAAGAGGATCGGACGCAATCTGTTTAAAAGGGAGCTTCACTGACCAGGAGACACCAAGCGGAATGCAGTATGCAGTGACAGCGCCGGAAAAGCTGCTATCGGATCATGCACCGTTGCCTCGGGACAAGCAGCAGATCAAAAGCGATCAAAGCCTTGTCTGGCACGAATTTGGCGATCGTGACAGCAGTCAGCAAACTTACGACGATATCCGTATCAGCGTCTCGAACAATCAGCTCCCGGGCAGCTATGTCGTATGGGTGTATGCGAAGGATGGGTGCGGCAACATATCAGATGGAGCGAAGTATATCTTCCATATTGACGATCAGGCACCTGTAATCCGTACGCTTTCCTTTGATGTAAAGGAGAACAGCAAGCCGGCAGCAGGACGTTTTTTCCGATTCGGCAATTTTTTCCGCAAAAATACCGTAGATAAAAAAACGCAGACCGTGCAGATCCGGTTGAATGCACAGGATCTGCCGCAGCAGGATGATAACGGAGAGGACGTCAATTATTATCAGGGAGCCCGGTTTGGCATCAAGGAGTTGAAGCTTTATTATGTGACGGGTGAGGAATCCGGCGAAGCGGATGCCTATAGAAACGATATTCAAAACCAAAGAGTCCTGCCCGCTTTTGCACATACAGAAGCTCCGAGCGAAATAAATAAAATCGATGCATATACAGCGGAGTATACGTTTCTCTTTGAAATTCCCGAGAACGAGGTCTTTTACCGCCTGATGGCTGCTGCAACAGATTATGCGGGCAACTGCACCTATTATGTGCCGACTATGAGCAGTGCCTACCTATCGGATCAAGTCATGCTTGACCGGAAGGCTCCTGTCTTGAAAATGGAGCTGGAGGAGAGCTTTCGGACACCGGATTATACAAAGGGCAAAAAGCGTTGGTACAAAGGCAGCAGGAAGGTGTCCTATGTGATAGATGTGGAGGATGCAGATGCCGGTCTTTTTGAGACCATTCTTACAATCAATGATAAAAATATTTTGAAGGAAGGTTATACGACGACCGAAACAACCAAAGCGACACCGGAGAAGCAGTATACACTTGCGGCATCCGGGCAAATGGTGGATAAAAAGGATGGACATGTAACGTACGAAGCTTCCGTACAGGACAATGCAGGCAATATTGCGAGAGCTGAACGGACGATTTATATTGATCAGGATGAACCGGTCATACGGGAAATGCTCTTTTCCGATAAGCTGAGCGATGATTTGTCCGCTGTCCCGATGCAGTACGGATACTTTTTCCGCAAAAGAACGCAGGTCATCGTGAAGGCAACGGATTATATCGGTGAGACAGAGACGGAAGGCTCCGGCATCAAAAATATGACCTATTATCTGCGCAGCTTTGATGGCTCCAAAACACAGGAAAAAACAATACATGTCACAAAGGATAAGGACAATGTTTATACAGGAGGCTTCTACATACCGCAGGGCTTTAAAGGACAGATTTATGTGAAAGCGGAGGACCAGACAGGTCAGGAGTGCCGCTATGTAAATCCAAAGGGTACGGTCATAGAGGATGAGGCTGATCATGCGCAGCACGCAAAGGCGGAGATCAAGCTTCCGGATACCTCATATAAGGATGAAGAAGGCAATCCGCTTTACAATTATCTGCCGACACTCAAATATGAGACAAAGGATACGAAAAGCGGTATCAGACAGAATGTGTGGAGCGTGAAGCCATTTCATCTTGGCAGTAATGAGGCGGAAGGTACGCTGGATGTCACAGCCGTCTATGCGGAGCAGAAGGATGCCTTTGAGTCCTCGTTAAGCGGTGATACAGACTGGACAGTGTCCAAAAAGCCGGATTTAAATCTGATCACTACGGCTGACCGTAGCTATACGGTCAAAAACCAGATGAACCATATTGAGGCAGAGCTTCAGCTTACGGACAATGTGGGAAATAAGACAAAAAAAGAAGTCAAGATTTTTTCTGTTGATACGACCAATCCGGAAATTGAAGTAGAGTATAACAATAACGATGTACAGAATGAAAAATATTATAAGGAGCCGAGAGTTGCGACCATCACAGTGACCGAAAGAAACTTTTTCAAAGAGGGAGCTGAGATTATCACCACCGGGGACAATGTCAAGGTCGGAGAGTGGCAGCATCATGCAGGCGGAGGCTGCAACGGAACCGTACATACGGATGCATGTACCTACACTTGCGATGTGACCTTCGATGAAGATGGAGAATACACCTTTACCGTGAACTGCACCGATCTTGCGGGCAATCAGGGCAGCTATGGACAGACCGATGAATTTGTGATCGATCTGACCAAACCGGTAATCAACGTCACATATGACAACAACGATGTCCGGAACGGAAGCTATTACAAGGAGCAGCGAACTGCAACAATCACGATAAAGGAAAAGAATTTTGATGACGAGCGCACAATCGCCATAATCACGGCACAGATGCAGGGTGCGCCGATCGATGCACCGGCGTTATCTGCTTTTGTAAAGTCGGAGGATATGAATACGGCGACCGTTTCCTATGAGGAGGAAGGAGATTACAGCTTTTCCATCGAGGTAACTGATCTGGCGGGAAATGAAGCCGAGATTTTTACCCCGCAGACCTTTACTGTCGATATGACACCTCCTGAGCTGATCGTGGAAGGCGTGGAGGACGGCTCCGCAAATCAGGGCGTAGTAGCTCCGTCCATTACTTACAGCGACGTGAATCTGGAGGAGGATACGGCAGAAATTACCCTGACGGGTGCCAACCTCGGAAAAGTCAATTTTGATAAAAGGATCGGCAAGGTGGACAATGGAATCAAGATCGATCTGGGCGATTTTAAGCATCAAAAAGAAGTAGATGATTTGTACACGCTTGAGGTCACCGTGGAAGACCTGGCGGGAAATGAAGCAACCGATACAAGAGTTTTTTCGGTCAACCGGTTTGGCTCCGTGTATGTACTTTCCGATGATACGAAGGAGCTGGTCGACCACTTTTATACCAATCGGGAAAAAGACCTGATTATCACGGAGATCAATGTGGATACTCTGGAATTTACGGAGATCGACAGCAGTATCGACGGAGATATCCTGACGCTGGAGGAAGGCAGAGATTATGAGGTAAAGCGTGCGTACACCGACAAAAAGTGGAAAGCCTACGAATACCATATAGCGGCTGACAATTTTGAAAAAGAAGGTGCGTATGTCGTTACGATCTACTCGGAGGATAAGGCAAAGAATAAATCGAGCAACAAGGCGAAGGGAAAAGAGCTTTCGTTTGTGGTGGACAAGACAGCCCCATCCATCGTCGTAGCCGGCATCGAGGACGGCGGACAGTACAGACAGGTCAGTAGGGATATTACGCTGGATGTGCAGGATAACGTTCTTTTAGATGATGTCGATGTCTATGTCGATGGAGGACTGATTCAGACGACAGGGCAGGAAAGCCTGCTTGAGTCGAACGGCATCGTAAAAGTGACACTGCAGGGAGCGAACAAAAGACAAATCTTAAGTGTCATTTCCACAGATGCGGCAGGCAATCGGGCAGACAGCGCACAGCTGGCTTTTCTCATCACCAGGAACCTGTTTATACAGTGGTATGCGAATAAGCCTGTTTTCTTCGGCAGTCTGGGAATCGTCTTTGCTGCCGGCAGCGCCATGATCGTCATATTCGGCAGGCGAAGGTCTAAAATGGCAGCGGCAGAGTGATAAGATTTTAGGTATTTTATTGTAAAAAGGAGATCCTGTAGAAGATGAGTCAATTTGAAGTAAAAATATCTAATCTAAAGAAAGACTTGGAAAATCAGCAGCAAATAGAAAAAAAACTTGCCAAGATTGCAGAGAGGCTGGAAACACAAAAACAGCAAATGAGCAGTCTTGGTTCCGAATTCGGTGACATAAAAGTCATTATACAATCTATTGCGGATGACGTGAAAATGCAGCAGCAGACGTTAAATAAAATGTCTACTGTTTTAAGAAGCAGTATTTTGCTGTATGAAAAAGCGGAGTCAACGATTGTTTCAGAAACCGTGAAAAAGACCGATATTACGAAAGAAAAGGATGAATCTCAAAAAGATACGGAAAAGATGATAGATGAGGCATATAAAAACGGAAAAATAGAACGGAGCCTATATGATTTTCTCAAATCTTTAAGCAGTGCTGCTGTTTCCTTTACTACTGCTACACTCCAAAATGCCTTAATCAATCTTCTGGAAAATGTGTCTGCAGAGAATGTTGCAAATGCAATAGTCGGATGGTTACGTGAAAATACGACCCTTTT
>JAFUZE010000107.1 GCA_017476765.1 Lachnospiraceae bacterium | reverse complement strand
GGATAAGGAGACCGGCGAGACAAGCTATTATACAACCCCGCATTATGCCGAGCTGATGAGGGGGATGGGCGCAAAAATCTATTATCTGCAAAAGACGCCGAAGAAGGTGCTGCTGAAGTAAATGCTGCCGTTGCAACTGTATACCGGCTAAGGAGCTATACGGTGCTGTGCAGTTACAAATTGTATTTTGTGTGATTTTGTGCTATGATAAAGCCGATATTGTTTTGGGCGGAAGGTTTTGCTGCTATGTTATGCCCGGAATCATGAAAGAATCGTAAGCATGGGAAAAAGCTTGGGAGAAATCTATGAGCGCAATAATAAAGAAGATGTTTTCGCTTCCGGGCGAGCTGTGGAATAACCGCAGCCTGATCTGGAAGCTGTCCAAAAATGATTTTAAGACAAGGTATGCGGGCTCCTATCTCGGTATTGTCTGGGCGTTTGTGCAGCCCGTCATCACGATTTTAGTTTACTGGCTTGTCTTTGAAAAAGGGTTCAGTGCAAAGGCGGAGATGCTGAAAGCAGGCGTTTCGGTTCCTTTTGTCGTGTATCTGACGAGCGGGCTTGTGCCGTGGTTTTTCTTTTCGGAGGCGGTGACGAGCTCGACGAATGCGCTTTTGGAATACAACTATCTGGTCAAAAAGGTCGTATTCAAGATCAGCATCCTGCCGATGATCAAGATTATAGCGGCAGGCTTTATTCATGTGTTTTTTGTCGGGGTGCTGCTGATCATCTCATGGATTTACGGGTACCATGTGACGCCGTACACGTTCCAGATTCTTTATTACAGTCTGTGCATGTTCCTGCTGGTGCTTGCAATGAGCTATACGCTGTGCAGCGTCGTCGTGTTTTTCAGGGACCTGTCGCAGATCGTCGGCATTGCGCTGCAGATCGGGATGTGGGCAACACCGATCATGTGGTCGTTTTCGCGCACGGAAGGACATCCGGGGCTTGCCTTTTTGTTCCGGTTAAACCCGCTGTTTTATATTGTAAGCGGTTATCGGCAGGCTTTGTTCGAGAAGGTCTGGTTCTGGCAGCAGCCGGGGCTGACGGCATATTTCTGGATCGTCACGCTTCTGATTTTTGCCTTTGGAGTTTTTGTGTTCAAACGCCTGAAGCCGCACTTTGCGGACGTGCTGTAAGGAACTGAGCAATACGAAAAGTTATTTTTGAACAGTTCCTAAGTAAGATGGAAAGCAGGATATATGATATGGAAGAGATGCAGAAAGAAGCTCCGCCTGCGATTGAGGTGCGGGATCTTTGCAAAGTGTATAAATTGTATAACAAGCCGTCGGATCGGCTCAAGGATGCGCTCATTCCGATGAAAAAGAAGCTCTACAAGGAGCATTATGCCTTAAGCCATGTGGATTTGAGTGTCCGGCAGGGGGAAGCGGTCGGCATCATCGGCACGAACGGATCGGGCAAGTCCACCATTTTAAAGATCATCACCGGCGTTTTGAGCAAAACGAGCGGCGAAGTGAATGTAAACGGACGTATTTCCGCACTGCTTGAGCTGGGAGCCGGCTTTAACATGGAGTACACAGGAATTGAAAATATATATTTGAACGGTACGATGATCGGCTTCAGCCAGGAGGAGATTGACAACAGGCTGGAGGATATTTTAGAGTTTGCGGATATCGGAGATTTTGTCTATCAGCCGGTAAAAACGTACAGCTCCGGTATGTTCGTGCGTCTCGCCTTTGCGGTTGCCATCAACATTGATCCGGAAATTCTGATTGTGGATGAGGCACTGTCGGTAGGAGATGTCTTTTTCCAGATGAAGTGCTTTCATAAATTCGAGGAGTTCAAGGCGATGGGCAAGACGATTCTGTTCGTCAGTCATGATCTCAGCAGCATTGCCAAGTACTGCGACCGCGTCATTTTGCTGAATCAGGGAGTCAAGCTGGCGGAAGGGCTGCCGAAGGATATGATCAACATGTACAAAAAGCTGCTTGTCAATCAGCTCGACGTCGAGACGCTTGAGGATGTCTCCGGCAGAAGCAGGGTAACCGGGACGGAGGCGACCGGAGGCTGGAGAGATCAGTTCACGGTCAATGCGGAGGTGCTCGACTACGGGGAGAAGCAGGCGGAAATCGTGGATTTTGCCATCGTTGACCAGTATGGGGCGATGAGCAACATCATCCAAAAGGGTTCCAGGTTTTCCGTCAAGGCAAAGCTGATCTTCCACGAAACGGTCAAGGATCCGATTTTTACCTTTACGATCAAAAATGCACAGGGAACGGACATTACGGGAACGAACACGATGTTTGAGCGGGTTGAGACGGGAACGGTCCGGGCAGGAGAGGAGCGTATCGTCACCTACACGCAGCAGATGGACCTGCAGGGCGGTGAGTATTTGATTTCTCTCGGATGTACGGGATATCAGGGAGATGAGTTTAAGGTCTACCACAGACTGTATGACCTCGTGAGTCTTTCGGTCATCAGCGATAAAAATACAGTTGGTTTTTTTGATATGAACACGATCATTACGGTCGAAAAGGTTGGAGAGAGCGAATCGGACGGATCGAATAAACAAGGTAGAGAGAGCGAATCGGACGGACAGAATAAAACGAGCGGAGAGCGAATCGGACGGACAGAATAAAATGGGCAGAGAGCGAAGCGGACAGAAAGCATAAAACAGGCAGGGAGCGCGGATAGGATATGATCGAGCATAACCGGAAGGACAACTGCATACAGTTTCTCGGAATCGGGGAGGAGGAGCGCGTGCTGTTTTGCCGCGATACCACGGAGGGGCTTTGGTTTTATCCCGACAGGGAGACCTGGCAGTCCGGGGAGCTGTACCCGCAGGAGAAGCTCACGGTGCAAAGGGGCTCGTATGACGATGTCATATACCGGATGGATGCCTGCCTGAAGGGGGACAGGATTGATTTACAAAATAAAATGTCGCGTGTTTTCGAATACGCCGTGCCGCAGGGACGGCTTGTGTTGCTGATGGACAATCCGTATGCGCTGCATCTGTTTGCAGGTGAGGCGGACGGTCACGGAGAGTTGTTTGGCAGCCTGCAGCGGCATCCGGCAGGACAAAGAATGATAAGCTACAAAATGTTAAAAGAGGCTTTAATAAATGTTTTTTCGGGGGAACACTTAAGGTGGTATTATCCGTATCCGACGATCGATTTCCCGGTGTGCATCTACTCGGAGGACTATGAGCCGAAGGCGGGGGAGTGCACGGAAAGCTTCTACAATTTCGAGCATGCGAGACTGGAGTTGTTCTCTGAGACGGATGCGTTTGATGAGGTGGTCAAGAGCGGGCTGTTTCCGGAATTTGCAAATTGTTATATGATTGTGGCGGGAAAGCCGCTTAAGAAAAAAATATATTACACCCGTTATTCTAATGAGAGGGCAGAGGGGCTTCGGATACGCACCGATATTTTGCCGGACGGGGTGTGCAAGGCGGCAGCGGATGCGGCGTCGAAAGCACATATGGAAAGGCTGGCACGTTGGGAGGAGCGGCTGGGCAGGCAGCTTGCCGGGCTTAAGTGGGAAGGAAGGCGGGTGCAGGTCAACCGCATTGTGCGAAAAGAACCGGGGCGTGTGACCTTCGAGTATGTTCCGGGAATCAGTCTGGAGCAGAGACTTGATGAGCTGCTTGCTGAGGGAGATAACGAGAAAGCAAAACAGCTGCTTTTTCATTTCTGCAGCCTGCTAAGGCAGCAGCCGGATTTAGAGCCTTTTGTCTGTACGGAGACATTCACGTCTGTCTTTGGGACTTTTTCTGAGGAAGAGTGGGCGGCAGTCTCAGAAGAAGGTTCGCTTCTTGCGGCTCCGGTAACGGATATCGATATGATCTGTCGGAATCTCCTGCTTGGAGAGGGGGAGGATGCGGCGGTTACGGTTATTGATTATGAGTGGACGTTCGATTTCCCGATTCCGGCGGACTACGTCATCTACCGCATGTTGTTCTTCTATCTGGAGTTTGGCGGGCGCAGAGAGCGCTTCGGGGATTTCGATTTTTATGAGGCGTTGTCGATCACAAAACGGCGCAGGGAGCTGTTTGCGCAGATGGAGACCAATTTCCAGCGCTATGTGCAGGGTGATGTGACCCTTTTGAGTGATGCTTACTATGTATCGGGCAAACCGGTGCTCTCGATCAAGGAAATAAAAAAACAACTGTTTTTATTGGAAAAATCCCGCATTCGACTTCGATTAAAGACCGCAGGCGGATGGCGTGAGGAGGAGCGTGCGATGAAAAAGGATGCGGATGGAATCGTTTCCTTTACGATTGATTTTGCGCCGGGTGAGGTGACAGAAATCGAGCTTCTGCCGGACGTATCCGGTGCTTTGCTCCGCACCTGCCTTTTGCAGGAGGATGCGGAAGGGTCCCGGGAGCTGGCGTTTACGGCAAACGGCATCTCGCTGAATCCGCTCCTGTATCTGTTTGATGAACCGGCAGAAATTCGCATCACGGAGCTGTGTCCCGAAACGCACCGCATCTATGTCAGCTTAGAAGTAGTTGCACTGCCGGATACATTTGTAGTAGAATCTAAAAGAAGTCTGTGCGATTTGAAGGAGACTCTGGCAAACAGGGACGAGCAGTTAAATAACCTGTATCATTCGACAAGCTGGAGAATTACCAGACCGCTCAGAAAATTAAAGGGAAACGAATAACATGAGTGACGAGTCAAACAAGGAACAATATTATAAGGAATTGTACGAGCGGGAAAAGGCGAAAAACGAAAAGCATTCCTATCAGCTGATATAATATTACAATTAAAAATTGAAACTATAATAAATTAATAAAAATTAAATAATAAAAATGCAAAATGAATATTATCCATCAAGGAACGACAATAAACCTTTACCAATAACATTTAATCCCCTAACGCATATCCCTCCCTCCTATGATTTATATGGTCACGAAATTCCAAAAAATCCAAACAAGATAAAATACAATATTTTATCCGAAAAAGAGATCCAAAAAACCCCTTGGGACTCATCCAATCCTTTGACTCAAAGTACTCCAATGACACGAACTAAGCTTTTAGAGCTTCGCAAAAAGGAAAATATTCCTGATATTTCTTACGATTTAGACGGGGACGGATATGTCGGAGGTAGAGATTATGTCTTAAGTAAGAGATTTGATGTAGATGGGGATGGGAAATTAAATGCTGACGAGAAGAAAAAGGCTTTGGAAGCGATAAAAAATGGTATCGAAAGAGAGTATGTATGGAATTTAGAAAATCGAGGAGGGAAAAACTCGCAAAGAATATTGCAAAAAAGAGGAAAAATAATCGATGCGGAAAATTTCGTGCCTTTACAGGAAAGTTACCCGAAACATCCTATAAGTTTCAGACAACCAAAAAATGGAATTTATACCTTGAATGAATTGAAACAATATCGAAGAAATAAAACAAGGGAAGAAATAAGCGAGAAAGTAAAAAAATATCAAAAAGAGCATTTACCCAATCAATTATTAAATGAACAAAAATATTACATAACAGAAAATAATTACAAGCCGACGCATTCTACATTAAACGATATAAAAAATGAATTACATAAAGAAGCGAGAAAAAAAGTAGGTTTAAATGAAAACGAATCAGATTTAAAAAATTATAATTTAGGTCCCACTTTAAATTATGTATATTCCCCCAAACATAAAGTAAAAGAAGACATCAAAAAAGATTTATTAAAAGAAAGTCAAGAAATTTCTAAAATATTAAATTCAAGGAAACATTTAAACGAGGTCGAGCGTTTAAAACAAAGAGAGGATGAAATATTTAACAAATTATTCCAAAGCGAAGAAGGTTTTACTCTCACAAAACTCAAAGCCCAACGTCGAAATAGGTTAAATAATTATAATTTGAAAACTTTTTCCGATCATCCAAGGGGTGTGCATGGTCATGAATTGCCAAAATTTTCCACGAGTGAAAACACCAAAGAATTTTGGAAATTACGGGAGGGGTATGTCGAAAATCCAAAACATAGTTCACAATTGGAATATTTAGAAGAAATTAAATATTGGAAAAAGCCGGAAGAATTATTATTAAATGAGCATAGAGAATATATTGAGCCAAAAAAAGAAAAAAGATCCATCACTTTACCTAATAAAAAAAAGGATGATATCACCCCGAGTGTGAATAAAATAAATTTCTATGAGGGATTTGACCCATATTATGTGAAACCGGTTGATTATAAAATTAGAAGTGTGCATAAATATCGATGGACAACTATTATGGATAAATTTTTATCGGGAAAATTTAAATCGGGAAGATTATTCGAAGCACTGGAAAATGAAGATAAAAAAAAAGAAATGGAAAAAAATCAAAAAATAAAAGTTGAAGAAATTAAAGAAAAAAATGATGAAGATAAAAATAAAATTATTGTGGATATTCCACCTGAGAAACCTTTGTTTCAAAAATTCGGAAGTAAAGATAGCATTAATTTAACTTCTTCCACTGAGGTGAGAAATAAAGGATTTTAATAATAAAAATAAATCAAAAAAATCAAAAAGTTTTTGAATGAGATTTATTTTATTTTGTATTTTAAATAATTTTAATTATATTCTATTTATTTGGATTTATTTTATATTTTTTGTAAAAATTCTTTAATAAAATGGTATATATAGCAAAATAAAAAATATAAATTTTATTTTTTTATGAAAAAAAATTTTAATAAATTATTATTTTTGATAATATTAATAATAGTTGAAAAAAAGACTTTACTAATTATAGAAATGAGTTTAATAAAAAAATATATTATTTATTGAAAATTTTTTGTATATTTATTA
Organism: Lachnospiraceae bacterium; assembly: GCA_017476765.1. GTDB lineage: Bacteria > Bacillota > Clostridia > Lachnospirales > Lachnospiraceae > JAFUZE01. The sequence goes on along the minus strand of JAFUZE010000107.1, from coordinate 1,384 downwards.
TATTCATTTAATTATTGAAAAAATAAAGAAATATAAAATATAAAAAAAGATTGTTAATTTTTTTGTAAATACAAAATTTTAATAAATTTTAAAAAAAATAAATAATAATTAATTTAACAACTATAAAATTTAATATATCATTTTAAAATTTTTATCTCTTTTTTTATAATAATTCATAAACTTTTATAAATAAAATAAATATTAAATATAGCAAAATAATATAATTTTTCACCTCTTTTTATTTATCTTCCATGTTTTTTTGGGCTCTTTCTTCAATTTTGAATTTATTATTCTTTTTTTTGAAAGGAATATCCATAAAAAAGTTCAAATAATTCTTCGATTTAATAATATATTCTCTAATATACTCTTCATCTTCATTTTCTTCTCTTAATTTATATATGGCTCTTTCAAATTCTTCAGATTTAAAATATTCATCCAATAAATCCCCATATTTCATCTTACTAATAATATCAAATCCAGAATTCTGACATATTTCTGGATTATTATCTAAATATTTTAATACATCTATATTTTTTTGATATTTAGCAATATCTACATTTTTATTTTTATAATTTTTACCATCTGCTTCACTTACGAAGTCTTTTTGCAAAATTTCTCTGAAACTTAAATTCAACACACTTCTATTTTTCTCTTTGGTTATAGAACTTATAAAAACTTGGGGCAAATATGTAAATAATTTTTTAGAACCAGCTTTTCTTAAGTTATCATTAATTATATTTTTAATTGACTTATGAAATCTCGCTTTGATTTTTTTTCTTATGTCATCAGGCTTATATTTCCTTTTATGACTTTGTTTATTGAATGATTTATCTTGTTCAGTTATTTTTTTGAATTCCATATGATATATTTTAAATTTTTTTAATTTTTTTTTCAATAATTTTTTTTCTTTAATTTTTTTTATACTATTATTTGTTGAATCATTCACCTTTTCTTTGGCTTGATTCAATTCTAAATTTTTTTCCAAATTTTGTTCTTTATTCGTCGTGAATTTAAATTGGGGAAAATTTTGTAAAGGATTAATCGGAAATTGAGTCGGAATTACCGAAAATTTCGGTTTTTGCTCGGATGGATTTGGATTGGGGAAATAAATTTGTTTAGAGTCGATGAAATTTGAAGGTTTGGGAATTGCGCTTGAATTAGTGGATGTTTGAAAAGATTCGATTTGGAATAAATTTTTCTTTGGTACATTAGCCTGATTCGACACAATGGGACCAAGCACTGTTTCTTCATTTTCTTTATTATTGACTTGGAATAACATATTTATTATTTAATTAATTAAATTAATAGTCATTAATGTTAATAAATAATAAATGATAAAAAGATTTTTTAATTATAATTATATATAAATATGGGGATTGGGGAT
>JAFUZE010000106.1 GCA_017476765.1 Lachnospiraceae bacterium | reverse complement strand
TGATACGTCACACCGCATGCGTACAAAGCCAGGGAATTTCCTGTCAAATCAATGCTTCCTCCATCCGCTTTCACCAGTTTGAGATAAATCGTACCGCCGGCTTTCAGTTCCTGTTCTGATTTGACAAATTTCTTATAGGTTTTACCATCCGTACTGCATTCGTTGAGTTTTAACACCTGTGACCGCTCCACAACCGTTCGCAGCTGCCAGTCCATATCATCTCTGTCTTCTTTTTCTAACTCCCAATCAAGATCGTCAGTCCACCCTATTTCTTTCAAATCCTTTGCGGTAGTCAAAAGAAAGGACTCCTGATCAAACGAGAGAGTACCGTTATACTTGTCACTCTTTATCGCCACAATTACCTCAGGGGTATCACCCACTCTTTCTGTGATCAGTTTGACCGAAAATTTCCCGGCTTTGTTTACTGCTAACAGCTTCAACGGCTCACTGTATGCCCCATACAGCTTTTTCCCGTCCAGATAGGTAAAAAATCGTGCTTTATAGTAATAAAATTTCCCGTTCTTTCCTACTTTGAGCTTCTTGTCCGTATAGCGCTTTCCGTTTTCTTTTCCGCCGCCGTGATTCCAATCATACACGGTTTTGATCTTTTGATAAGAGCTTCCTTTTTCTTTTCGATATATTTCATATCCATCCGGCATGATTCCATGTCCGTCCCAGTACAGAAACACGTCGTTTTCTTTGAAATAAGCATGAAAGTGTGCCTGTGCCTGATCCCATTGCAGCTGCGAAACACCGAGATATCGGGAAGCTTTGGCTTGCGTGACCAGTTTCTTTTTACCGCCCACCTTTTTGTAGGCGCTGATTTTATAGGAATAAAACTCCCCCAATTTACATCTGGTGTCCACATAAGATTTTGCATCCCTTGACAGGACAGCTAATAATTTGTAATTCGTCCACCTCGCACCGGATGAATCGCTGCCGGAATCTTTTCTTTTCGCACGATAAACCCGATATTCCGTCGCACCATCCACCTTTTTCCACGATACCTTCACAGCATTGATGCCTTTGAGCTTGATGGATGGGGATAAGGTTTTTGCATTTTTTGCCGCCTCTGCTGTGCTTATTTCCGCAGATAACATATGTACGGAAAGGGCTGCACATACAAGCAGCAAAAATAATTTCATGTGTTTTCTCATAATCCATTGGTAATGCATCACATTTAATTTCCTTTTATTTCAATGTTATATGTACCTCTTGGACTTGTATAAAAATATTTCAAATATACTGTGTCCCCCTTTTTGAGTTTTAATTCCCCATATCTGGATGTAAGGTAAGAATCTTTTTCCCTATTGTTTTTCTTATTATAACGCTTCATACCCTCTTTTGTTGTCACATACAGCGCTTTATTTTTACCCCCATTTGTTTTGAGCATCTGTGGCTGTAGAACCCAGTTATTTTTCTGTTTTACCTTAAAATTAACAGAAAGATTTCCTAGATTATAATCCGGTGTTTCTCCATTGATTGTCTCTAGATTAGAAATCTGGAACCTATATGTTCCTGCTTTAACAGCTGTAAATTTTACATAGGAATAATTAGTCTTGACCGTAACTTTGTTTGATCCGGATTTCAGAGCCGGAGCTTTATTATAGTCCGCTGCTGCAGAAACCTTTTTTGCCGCTGCCTCTGTATATATCGGGGTAACGGCAAACATAAACATTACCGCCATAAAAGAAAATACAGCTGTCACAAGCGCTCTCTTAACTCTCTCTCTTTGTGTATTCATACTCACTCTTCTCCTCCATAAGTTCTCTATTTTATTTTCATTTTTCCGCCAAAGCTTTTCGCCTTCTTCAGCATCCGCTTGTACTTTTTGATACATTGATTTGGCACATCAATCGTTACCTTCGATTTCGATCCTGTAAGAAACGCCTTGTATTCAAATGATTTGATTTTCTTACTCCTTACCGTAATCTTTTTTAGGTGCGGATTATACGCAAACGCCTGTCGCCCGATCTTTGTCACATTCTCGGGAATTGTCACGCTGGTTAATCCGGTGTTGGCAAACGCCCTTGTTCTTATCTCCTTGACCGATTTTGGAATCTTGATTTCTTTGAGCTTATAGCACATTGAGAAAGTATTCGACTTAATTACCGTAAGATTTTGGGGAAGCTTTACATTTTTTAAGTTTTCACAGCTTGTAAAAGCTTCATTGCCAATTGTCGTAACCGTATCAGGGATGCTGATTTCTTTCAGAGCGCTACAATCGGCAAATGCATCTTCATCAATTTTTTCTAACCCATCCGGAAGTTCAATCCTCTTAAGCGATTTACACTTGTGAAAAGCACATACTCCAATCTCCTTCAACCCCCGGGATATGCGGATTGTCTCAAGCTTTTCACAGTAACCAAATGTATCCGCATATATTTTTGTCACGCTATCCGGCAAAATCACCTGTTTCACATTCACGCAGCCACGGTACAGGTCGCCAAACCTTCCAATGGAAACCACTCCATCAGGGACTATGATTTCCCTTGTTTTATTGTTTTTATAGTAGGTGTACATTCCCTTTCCCTTGTACTCCATCAATCCCCAGACATGGCGAACCGGTCTGCCTTCTATCTCAGCCGGGATCTTCACTGTCGTCTCATTTCCTGTGTAGCCCCAGATTATCACGGAGCCATCGGAATCAATGCTGTATTTGTACTTGCCATAGGTATACAAATCACCGTCCTCTCCCGCCCAATAACCAGCCTTGACCGTGTCTGCATGCGCAAAGCCAACTACAGCTGTCATCAATAATATCCACAAAATACTTCTGCTTATCTTCTTCATATATCCACCTTTCTTAATCTGTTGTTGCAACAGGTTTGTTATAATTGAGCATACCATATGCCTTTTCTAAATCACTAGTCTTTATGGAACCCTGTGTTGCCTTCGCATAATTCAAAACCAATCTCAGATAATAATTCCTTGACTTCCCCCAGTATTTTTGAGCCGGTGCAAAGTCAAGGGCAGTTCCCGCTTTATTGTTTTTATAATGAAGCAAGGCATTAACTACCGCCGTCTGTGCATCAATATACCTCTCCTTGACCAGATTCGGGTCGTGCTCATCATAAGCATCATTCTTTTTGAGGTTTACATAACTAGTTCCTTGTTTAATGTATGCCTGTGCGAAAATGTGTCGGACATAATATGCGTCGCCATACCATACAAGTATATCCTGCGCCAGTTACCTTGAACAGTCTTGTTCTGGGAACTATAATTATGGCTCTTTAAAATTTCATCGTATGTAATCCACCGATTGTTTTCCGTATCTCGAATCGATTTATCATTTATGCAGTAGGTCATCCACGAGCGATTTGACGCTGACTGCCCTTTTACTGTACCGAATTTGGATGGATTTCCCTTTGCCTGTGCCATATTAGTAGCAAACTTGTAATTCGCTATATAATTAAATATATAACCTCCATGCCATACCCGATTATCCTTACTATCCTTTACCTTAAAGTATTTATCCGGTGCCACCATTCCCAACTTAAAGATTTCTATTTCATCCTCTTCCAAAGCTAGTCCGGCACTTTTGCTTCCTTTGCTAATCAATTCTCTATGCTCGTTCGCTTTCCATCTCCCCTCAACATAATCAACCTCCTCATGCGTCTCAATTGGCGCACGGTTCTCTTCACTCAACAGTTGCACATCCGTTTGAGTTTCGGCAACTGTATCCTGTCGCTCCTCATAAGCAGTTGCGTACTGGTCGTAATGTTCAAGTGCAAACTGCAGGTCAATCAGTCCGCTGCCGTATGCGTTCTCATCGCCGAGATCATTTGCGCTCTCCTTCAGGAGTCCTCGGATAAAATCTGCGCTTTTTGTCTTATCCTTCTGCCAGAGCACTGCCGCTGCTCCCGTCACATGCGGAGCTGCCATACTGGTTCCCGATACAACAGTTTCCAAGCCTAACATGCTCGTCGCAAGAATCTGTTCACCCGGAGCTGCAAGCTCGACTTCCTCTCCTACTGCACTCTCCTGCGTCTTTTGCGCCGACGTATCCACAGCGCCTACCGCAAGAACCTCCTCAAAGGCTGCCGGATATTCCACCCCTGCAAGGTTTCCGTTCCCTGCGGAGGATACGATCAGGATTCCGGCATCCGCCGCATCCTGTATTGCCTTATGTAAAGCCTGCGATTGTACCTTTGTGCCGAAGCTCATATTTATGATATCAATATCGTGGTCGATACACCAGTAGATTCCCTCAATGACACTTCCGAGTGTCGCCCGGTTATCTTCGTCCATAATCTTCACGCAGTATATCTGCGCATCCTCTGCAATGTCCGAAACGATACTCGCAACCGCCGTCCCATGCCCTGCCATATCGTTAATGTAATAAGGGACATCCTGCTCGGATTTGACCAGATTGACCATCCCTTCCACCGGAATCCCGGACAACAGTTCAATGCCGCTGTCCATGATTGCAACCTTTACCGGCTCTCCATCAGGCTTGCTGCCTGCGTCTCCGTGAATCATGCTGATGTTCCATTCGGTTTTCTGCACATCCTCCTCCGGCAAACGGTTGTTACTGTTTGTCTTTCCATCGGTTCCCTGTTCCTGCCCTGTCGTCTGCTTTTTCTGCTTCTCCTGTCGTTTGGTCTCCGGCTTTCCGCTCTTCAAAGCAGCCTTTGATCTGCTGCCTGCTCCCCAAAGCTCGATATTTTCCTCCACATAGATTTCAGCGCCGGACTGCGCAAGCTCCTTAATCTCTTTTTGCGTCAAATCTGCCTCATAAACAATCGCGCTGTCATTCTTTGTCAGTTCGGCACTGTCAGCCGATTCGTCCATGAGCAGCTCCGCCTCCCGGATTTCTTCCCAGACGACTTCCCCCTCGCCTCTGTCATCGGTTGTCTCTGCACTGCCATCCGCATAAGTATGATCCTCTTCCTCCTGCACCGTCTCCTGCTCATCCTCTGCGTCCTGCTCTGTATCATCCACTGTATTGTCACTGACCGAACTCCTCTCCGCCTTATCCGTAGTTTGCGCCTCTGTCTCCGCGGCCTTCTCGCCTTCCCTTCCGTCATCCGCTGTCAAACCTCCGTCGGCACTCTTGTCATCCTTTGTGTCAGCATCCGTTTGCGCTTCCGCTTCTCTTAAATCTGTACTTTGTTCCAAACCGGCATCCGCAGCTTTCTCCGAATCGTCCGGCAGATCGATATAGACAATATACTGCTTGTCCTCCTCTGTCTCTTGTTCCGACTCCGCTGCCTGCACGTTTGTAATCGGTGCCCAAGAAGAGACTGCCAATGTCACCGCAAGGACAAGCGCTGTCACTTTTTTTGGGTTTCGCCAGCCTAGAGTTTCCTTTTTGTCGTTTGTCTCTTTCCTAATGTTTCTTCGTTTCATATTTCTCCTCCATATCTGTACAACAGAAATTTTCCTCCATTTTGTGCATTCATAAATATTCTGGTAAAAAATAGAGTTCATTATTACCAGTACTTTATATCACTTTTGTATCATACTGTCAATTATTCGTTTTATCGTAAATTCTTACCGTAATTGTCGCATATGCTTATGTGTTTCACAGAAGCTCTCTGTACCCCGACAAACAAAATTTCACACCGCACAATTTCTTCCTGCCGGGCTATTGCCCCAAAAAAATATCCGACAGGTTTTTCCTGCCGGATACTTATCTTTTCCTTATGGATTTGTCTGGCGGTATCATTCTTCCTTTTGAGAATAATCTAAAAGATACTGCGTTACCTTATTGTAAAGCAGATCATAGAGGTAATCCTCCTTGCCGTACTCATTTTCATATTCCTCGATGCTCTCGCAGCCGTAATCCTCCAGCTCCGGTGTCAGTGCATCCTCATATTCCTTCTGTGTAATACCAAGCTTCTCCCTCTTGGCAATTTCACTCAAAATCAGATCATACTTCAACAGCTCCTCTTCGCTGCTCCTGCTGTCCTCGCGCAGTCCGTCAAGGGTTGTCCCAAAGAAGGTCTGACAGAAATCATCGATGTCCATACCGTACATATCCGCATACGATTCATAGCTTTCGATCAGCTGATCCACCGCATCGTCGATATCTGACGCTTCGACCTTGATCTCACTTCCCTCCAAAATCTTAGCGAGCAGCTCATCAATCGCTGCGCTCCGGTTCTCTTCCTCTCTGGAGGACAAAAGATCCGCTTTCAGTCCCTCGCGGTATTCCTCGACCGTCTCGTAGTCAAAATTTTCCTGCACGAACTCATCCGTCAACTCTGCCGCAACAGCCTTCTGGATTTTGTTGAGAGTCACATCAAACACGCCCTCTTTTCCCGCTAATTCCTCATCGTAATCGTCCGGAAATGTGACTGTCACCTCAAACCGGCTGCCCTTTTCCTTTCCGATGATCTGCTCCTCAAAACCCGGAATGAAGTCACCGGAGCCAAGCTCCAGATCATAATCCTCCGCAGAACCGTTTTCCATCTCCTCGCCGTCCACTTTGCCGACGAAATCAATATTGACCACATCTCCTTCCTCTGCCGTCGTGCGGTCAATCTCCTCGTATTCCTCATACCATTCCAGCTCTGACTCGATTTCTTCCTCCACCTCTTCATCTGTAATGGTTGCCGTCTCCATCGTATAGCTCAGATTCTGATAGTCACCGAGAGAGACCAGCTTGCTCTTTGCGCCCTCTCTCATGTTCGTGTAGACATCGCCGTCAGCGCTCTTTCCGCACCCGATGAGCGCCATGACCATCATCACGCCCAAAACTCCTGTTGCTATTTTCTTTTGCATAATCTGCTCCTTCCGCTGTTCCTTTGTTTATACCTGTGATCACCCTTCGCCGCTTGCCAAATTTCTGCATCGGCAGCTTGCTAACGCTCCTTATGTCATACCTGCAGGCAGAACCATCCGACCACACAAGCATTTGTATCATATCACATTTTCAATAAGCCCTCAAGCAAAAAAATTTCTGCCATTACCTCCGAAGCTCCGCTTTTTTTCGCATATACAGAAGAACCTTTTTTTCCATGCGTGACACCTGTACCTGTGAGATACCCATCTGCCTGGCAACCTCCACCTGCGTCACATTGTCAAAATAGCGCAGCTTGATCAGCTTTTTCTCCTCATCCTTCAGCTGACCGAGCAGCTGCTCTAACAAAAGATGATTCATCAGCTCCTCCTGCTCATCCTTCTCCATCGGAAGCTTGTCCACCAGACAGATTTCATTGCCGTCGATCTGGTAGACGGATTTGTAGATCGATTCGACCTCCTGCCCCGCATCCATCGCCATCACAATATCTGCCCGCTCCATGCCGGTTGCCTGCTCAAGCTCCTCGAGAGTCGGCTCCCTGCCTGTTCTCTTACAAAGCTCCTCCATGTGCCTGCGGATCAGATTCCCCTGTTCCTTTAAGCTCCGGCTCACCTTTACCATACCGTCATCCCGCAAAAACCGCTTGATTTCTCCCATGATCATCGGGACTGCATATGTCGAGAACTGCACGTCATAGGACAGATCGAACTTATCTACCGCCTTGAGAAGTCCGATGCAGCCGATTTGAAACAGATCCTGCATATCATATCCCCGGTTCGCAAACCGCTTGACCACATGCCGGACTAAGCCCATATTATCCTCCACTAATTTATCTCGCGCCTTTTTATCTCCCTTCCGCGCTTGTATGAGGAGAGCCATATGCTCTTCCATCATACCGGTTCACGCTTACCGAAACTGCTCTGGACATATTTTTTCATTTTCACGCATGTCCCTTCTCCCGGCCTGGACTCTACGAGGAGCTCGTCCATGAACGCTTCCATAAAGGCAAAACCCATGCCGGAACGTTCCTGCTCCGGTTTTGTTGTGTACAGCGGCTCCATCGCCTTCGCAATATCTGCAATTCCCACTCCGTAATCTCTGATCTCCACATCCAGGATATGATGATGAATACGGCATATTATGTAAACTTTTCCCTGCTGTGTCTCCACTTCATTTTTTTCTTTTTGATGATACTGCAGCTTCTCTGTTTCACCGGATGCCCCGTCCTTCCTTTCGGCAGCTCCCCCGTCAGCCACTGTATCCGGCATTTGATACTGCATTTCATCTGTTTCCTCCTCCGGCATTCCGTAGCCATGTATAATACAGTTCGTAACTGCCTCGGAAACTGCTGTCTTGACATCCTCCACCTCCTCAAGCGTCGGATTCATCCCCGCCATAAAGGCTGCGACCGCAATTCTGGCAAGTCCCTCGTTGACCGAGCATGCACTGAATTCTAACTTCATTTCATTTTTCATCTTTTTCACTCCTAATCCGCAATCTCTACTAACCGGTCAAGTCCGGCCAGATACAATATCTGTTTGATTCGTTTGCTTGCGTGAATCGCAAAGACCTTTCCCCCCAGACAGTCCATCTTTTTGTATCGTCCGACGATAACACCGATGCCGGAGCTGTCCATGAACTCCGTATCCGTGAAATCAAAGACAACATCCCTTACCGAATCCTGCATCATTTTTTCATCTGCTTTGACTCTGATCGAAGCTGCCATATGGTGATCCATTTCCTTTGGCATCCTGATCCAAAGCGCATTGTCGCGTATGCTGATTTTCTCTTCCATTCCTTATACCCTTTCCTTTTCCCTCGCTTAATTCTTATCCGCTTTCCTTATACGCTCCTTGCTTCTTATACCTCGTCCTTATGCCTTCTTCACAACAGCAAAAGAGGACATAATCCCTTTATCAGGTATTATGTCCTCTTTCGTGCCTTTTTATACATTTCTCCTGTGCAGTTTATAACTCGTCCAGATACTCCTGCGCATTTCTTGCATAATTCGAATCCGGGAACAGCTCTACGACCTGTTCATAAGTCTCTTTTGCCTTCTCATCATCCTCCGACAGCCGATAAGCCTGTGCCAGCTGGTAGAGAATCTGTCCGTCCTCTTTCTCAAGTCTCCATGCCTTCTCGAAGTTCTCAATGGCAGTCGTATAATCATTCTGGTTCAGTGCCAGATTGCCTGCCTGCACCAGTTCATCTGCAAGTTCTTTTCCGACTCCGTCGAGAATCAGCTGATAGACCTCCTTGTAAGCAGCGGAAGCTTCTGTCTCCACATACTCCTCATCGATGGAGAGCAACGCCTCCTGCAAGGCTTCCTTATCCCGCTCATGCGCATCTGCCATATAGAGAGATACCACCTCAAAAAGCGAATCCGTAGCATTTCCCTCACCGTTTGCCCCGGTCAGTTCCTCAACCTGCTGCCGGTAGGACTCATTTTCTTCCTCAAGCTTGCCCAGCTTCTGCTCCAGCTCCGAAATCGTTGCTGTCTTGGCATCCGAATTTTCACTGACCTCCCGAAGCTGTTCGATATAATCGTTCTCCTGTGAGCGAATCCTCGCAGGAAGTATCAGAAAGCAGCTCACCGCAATACCGATGATAAGACCGATCACGATATTTAAAACGGTACCCGCCAGTGCCGAATCTCTCGTGTTGACCGGCTGAATGATCGTCTCATTTCCGCTCTGGTAGGTGATTGCGTCCTCCGCCACTCCCTTCCGTCTGTGCGGAACAGTATACCCGGACGTATGGGAGGAGGAACTCTTCTCCTCGCCATCCAGCATCAAATTCACTTCCTTGAGATAGGAAAGCGTTGTCGTGTTGTTCGTATCGATTCTGACGCACTTTAACAGCTCCCTGTAAGCCTTCTCCCACTCCTCGTTTTTGATATAGAGCAGCGCCAGAAGCTGATGTGCCTCCACAAATTTCGGATTGAGGGACAACACCTTTTTCAGCTGTATCACCGCAAGATCCAGACTGTCCTGCCTGCAGTACTCAAGCGCTATATTATATTTTTTGATCGTTTGCTTCAGCGTATCCTGACGCGTGGCGTTGTTCTGCACCACGCTGATATAATCATCCGCAATATTTTTATCCGGACGGAAATTCTTGCTGATGACCCATTCGCTCAAGGCGGCTGCCACCTGCCCTCTCTCAAAATAGACAAGTCCCAGGAGGTTGCGCGCCTCAATATGATTTTTATTAAATTTCAGGCACTGCCTCAGACTCGTCACAGCGCCGGACAAATCTCTGACATTTGCCTTTTCCAGTCCATCATTATAGTACATATTGGAAATGTACATGATCTTTTTATATAAAGTCACATCTGCCCCGCATGCGGTACAAAAATTCTTTTCGGACAGAGTGCGTCCACAATTATAACATTTCATCTGCTCACCCTGACCTACTCTTCCTCTTTAACTTCCTTGATCATCCCTACAAGCACATCCGCCATATCTGTCAGATCCTGATTGTAAATGGCATCCTGTACATCCTCTATCTCCAAACTCTTATGAAATTTTTTGAGTTCCTCCTCAAAGTTAATCATCCCTTAGCTTCCTTCCTAATGCGGCCAAAACATAGCCTGCCAAATATAATGAACCAGCGATATACACTCTCTCATCTGCCTGTTTCGACTCAACACTCTGTGCCAGTGCGCTGTCCACGGAGTTCGCAAATGATACGTCAAGCCCGTGATATCCACTGAAAATTTTGCGCAGCTCACTTTGGGATACACAACGCTCCTCCGGCATCTGCACGACAACAAACCGGTCAAACACACCGGAAGAAGCGAGCAGCCCAATCATTTTTTCATATGCCTTATCCTGTACAACCGAAAAGACAAGGATGTTCTTTTTATCTACGGACATATGCCGCACAGTATCGAGGAAGGCACAAATCCCGTCCTCGTTGTGGGCACCGTCCACATATACGTCCGACAGGATTTCCTGCATTCTCCCCGCCCAAACCGTTTCAGCCAGAACCTCGCGTATTTTCTCTGTATCCCATGCTCCGCCCCGAAGCATCTCATATCCACGCAGCGCCAACGCCGCATTTTCCACCTGATAAAGTGCATTTGTGGGCAGAGTAAATGTAATATAATCATAATACCTAGATTTGTAAGAAAAATCAATGCTTTTATTCCTTAAATTTTGTATGATCGCCGCTTCCTTCCCGACAGCGTCCCACGAAACGCCCATCTGCCCTGCTTTCTCCGTGAGCACGCATGTGACCTCCCGCTCCTTATCCGCAAAGACAAGCGGTGCACCCGGCTTAATGATTCCTGCCTTCTCCGATGCGATCAGCACTTTGGTCTCTCCCAGATACAACATGTGATCCAGACCGATTTCCGTAATCACAGTCAGACACACCCGCTCAAAGATGTTTGTCGCATCCAGCCTTCCTCCAAGCCCGGTCTCCAAAATGACGATTTCGGTCTTCTTCCTTTCAAAGATCAGCATCGCAAGCAGAAACAGAAATTCAAAAAAGGTCGGATGATATAGTAGTACGCCTGACGGCTGCAAATCCTCCCGGCTTCCCTGCACGAGCGTCTCGTCGATGACCTTCCTCAGCCTACGATATTCCTCGAGAAAGCATTTCTTGTCTATTATTTCCCCATTTACCACAATTCTTTCATTCATGCTGATCAGATGCGGAGAGACAAACATCCCGACCTGCATCCCGTCAGCCGTCAAAAAACGGCTCAGATAGTTGCAGACCGATCCCTTTCCGTTCGTTCCCGCCACATGAATGATCTTTGCGCTGCCTGCCGGATTGCCGAGCCTTGCATACCACTGCCTTGTATGATCCAGCGTATTCTTTTTGGTAAATTTCGGAATCTGATAAATATACGCCTCCGCTTTTTCCCATTCCTGTTCCTGTGTCATTTTAAAACTGCCTCCCTCCTGCATTCCGGTGAGCCATCGCAAAGCTGCTTCTCCTCGCAAAAAGGAAGGTGTCCGTCAAAACACCTTCCCTGTTTGTATGGCAAACGCCCAAAACACAAACATTTTGTTCGTTTACTATAAATGTATGCCGCACAGGACATCTGCATGGTTTTCAACGTTTTATTTCAGCTGACCGATTCTCTCTTTTACCTGCTCAAGCATCTGCGTGTATTTCGCCAGCTTTTCTCTCTCCTCGGCAACCTTTGCCTCCGGAGCCTTTGCGAGAAACTTCTCGTTCTTTAACATACCTTCCGCTCTCTTAATCTCACCCTGCAGACGCTTCTCCTCCTTCTCAAGACGCTCGATCTCCTGTGCGATATCCACCAGCTCGGCGAACGGCATATACACCGCTGCATCACTTAACATGACACTGACTGCGTCGTCGGCGATGCCGGTCTTGTCCGTCTGAAGGATGACCTCTGACGCATAGGCAAGCGGCGCAAAGAACAGCTTCCCGTTCTCAAAAATGTCCCGAACCTCTTTTTTGGCGGAAACGACATAGACCTGTGCCTTCTTACTCGGAGCCACATTCATCTCGGCGCGCACGTTGCGGATGCCGCGGACTGCCTCCTTCATGACCTCGATCTCCTTCTCCTCTTTCGCAAAGCATCTTGCCTCCTGCCATACCGGCCATGCGGAAATCATGATGGATTCCTCCTCGGACTGCATCGTCGTGAAGATTTCCTCCGTGATGAACGGCATGTACGGATGCAGCAGCCTGAGCGCGTCGAGAAGAACGGTCTTTAACGTATAAAGCGCTGCATTCTGGCTTTCCTGATTGTCCGAATTATACAGACGCGGCTTGACCATCTCAATGTACCAGTCGCAGAATTCGTCCCAGATAAAGTCATAGACCTTCTGAACGGCGATGCCAAGCTCGAAGTGCTCCATGTTGTCGGTCACTTCCTTGATCAGTGTATTTAATTTTGAGAAAATCCACTGATCCACCGGCTCAAGATTGTCGGCAGCATTGTCCGGAATCTCTTTACCCTCCATATTCATCAGAATGAAACGCGACGCATTCCATACCTTGTTTGCAAAATTTCTGGAATTTTCCACTCTCTCATAGTAGAAACGCATATCATTGCCGGGCGCATTTCCGGTAATGAGTGTCAGACGCAGTGCGTCCGCACCGTACTGCTCGATGACCTCCAGCGGGTCAATGCCGTTTCCGAGAGATTTGGACATCTTCCTTCCGAGCGAATCACGTACCAGTCCGTGGAACAGCACGGTCTTAAACGGCTTGTCTCCCATCTGCTCATATCCCGAGAAGATCATGCGGATGACCCAGAAGAAAATAATATCATATCCGGTCACAAGCACATCCGTCGGATAGAAATATTTCAGTTCCTTCGTCTCCTCCGGCCAGCCCAGCGTCGAGAACGGCCATAACGCCGAAGAAAACCATGTATCGAGCGTATCCGGATCCTGTGTGAAATGGGTATCCCCGCACTTCGGGCAGACTGCCGGCATTCCCTTCGAGACAACCGTCTCGCCGCACTTGTCACAATAGTAGGCCGGGATTCTGTGTCCCCACCATAATTGTCTGGAGATACACCAGTCGCGGATATTGTCCGTCCAGTTAAAGTACGTCTTTTCCATGCGCTCCGGAACGAGTCGGATATCACCGTTTTTTACCGCGCGAACGGCAGGCTGAATCAGCTCGTTCATTCTGACAAACCACTGCTGCTTTACCATCGGCTCCACCGTCGTCTTACACCGGTCATGCGTGCCGACATTGTGCACATGCTCCTCGATCTTGACAAGATATCCAAGCTCGTCAAGCTCCTTTACGATGGCTTCTCTCGCCTCATAGCGATCCATGCCCTCGAACTTTCCTCCGTTCGCATTGATGGTCGCATCGTCATTTAAGATGTTGATCTGCGCCAGTCCGTGACGCTTTCCGACCTCAAAATCGTTCGGGTCATGTGCCGGTGTGATCTTCACCGTGCCTGTTCCGAATTCCCTATCGACATACTCATCGGCAACGACAGGAATCTCCCTGCCGACAATCGGAATCATCAGCGTCTTGCCGATCAGATGCTTGTATCTCTCATCGTCCGGATGAACGGCAACGGCGGTATCTCCGAGCATTGTCTCCGGTCTCGTCGTGGCAAAAATCAGGGCATCGTCCGTTCCGACAATCGGATACTTGATGTGCCAGAAGTGACCTGCCTGCTCTTCATACTCCACCTCCGCATCGGAAATGGAAGTATTGCAGACCGGACACCAGTTGATTATGCGCGCCCCCTTGTAAATATATCCTTTCTGATGCATCTTGACAAAGACTTCCTCCACTGCCTTAGAGCAGCCCTCATCCATCGTGAAACGCTCCCTGTCCCAGTCACAGGACGAGCCGAGCTTTTTCAGCTGCGAGATAATCCGTCCGCCGTACTCCTTTTTCCAGTCCCAGGCACGCTCGAGAAATTTTTCCCTTCCGAGATCCGCCTTGTCGATGCCTTCCTCCTTCAGCTTCTCGATAATCTTCACTTCAGTCGCAATGCTGGCATGATCTGTTCCCGGCTGCCAGAGCGCATTGTAACCTTGCATTCTCTTGAAGCGAATGAGAATATCCTGCATCGTATTGTCAAGCGCATGTCCCATATGCAGCTGTCCTGTAATGTTTGGCGGCGGAATCACAATCGTAAACGGTTTTTTCCTTTCATCCACCTCGGCATGGAAATATTTTTTATCCAGCCAGTTTTTATAAATCCGATCCTCCAGTCCGTGGGGATCATAGGTCTTTGCGAGTTCTTTGCTCATTGTCTTTTCTCCTTATATTTCGTACCTTTTACTATAGTAAACTGCCGTCTGATTGTCAAGATGCGTCCGCATGCTGCCCAAGTATTCCCTGATTTGAGGGATACGAGCAACAAGCGTATCGGTTGTTCATATCACTCACTCAATCTCGATTTCGCCTTACAACCATCACGGTCATCATCACAAGGTTCTGTCTTACAGGTTTTCCTGTCCATCAAGAAGTTTCTTTAGGTCATCAATATCCGGAAGCGCCTTCTTCAGTTCATCTGACATATCCTTTGATGTCTTATAGGTTGCCACCCCCATAGGCTTGGTATAGTCTTGAATTACATAATCCACGAAGGACTTATTCATATCCTTGCAGAGAATAATACCAATTGCCGGATTTTCATGCGGTTTTCTCTCAAAGCCATCCAATACGCTCAAATATCCCTGCAACTGACCAAGATAGGATGTTTTGAATTTTCCTTTTTTCAGCTCAACGGCAACCAGGCAATTCAGTTCCCTGTTAAAAAACAAGAGGTCAATATACTGGTCCTCTCCAAAGGCATCCAGATGATACTGGTTCCGGATAAATGCAAAATCTCTTCCAAAAGTCAGAATGAAATTCTTAACATTATGAATAATGGCATTCTCCATCACCTTCTCATCAATATCCTGCTTATCCCTGACATCCAGTTCCTCCACATTTATATAGTCGAGCAGATATTCATCCTTGAACGTGTTAACCGCACGGAAAGCCTGCTCCGATGCCGGAAGTGTCTGTAGAAAATTGTTTGGCAGTGTTCCCTGATGATGGTAGTCATCAGCAGCGATACTATTCTTTAACGCATCCACCGTGAAATGTTCACTTGCACAGCGTCTGATATAAAACAGTCGCGCATCAAAATCTTTCACTTTTCCAAGAATTACCCTGTGATGCGTAAATCCTATATGTAAAAAATCATCCAGCGGAATATCTTGGTAATTTGGAACTTGCAAGTTCCAAATTGGTGTGATTGCTGCTTCTGACTTTTTGGAATTTGCAAGTTCCAAAAGATCAGAGTCGTTTTCTTCACTCCGATTCTGACGATTGGCAGAATCCAACATTTTCCATTCTTCATAAAAAGTACGCATATACCGAAGATTTCGTGATGTGAACCCACGAAGCCCCGGTAGTTCTTTGTCCAACCGTTCGCTGATTTCGTCAATTGCACCTTTGCCCCAGAAACCGTTTCGGGAATTATGGGAAATATATTTTCCAATACCATAATAGAGCATGAGCTGCTTTTCATTCACGGTTCGCACAGCGTCGTACTGGCTCTGTAATATTGCTGTTTTTATTAATTCCACAGCCTCGTCATATTTTTGAATTTCACTCATTTTGATTCTCCCACTTTTCTTTCCGCATCAAGTTCACATGACCTGTCCGCTTCTCATTACTCGGCGATACATCAACGCCCACTGTAGCCCGCTGATACGCTCCTCCAATTGTGCAGATGCCATGAGCTTTCCCCCCTTTTATTCCCACTGTGCATTTACAGTTGCATCTTCATGAAGCAACTTTTCACGCAGTTTATTCTTAGAATGACATGAGATATTCTAACACAAGTTTTAGCTTTTTAACACACCTAAACGAAAGAAACGGAAAGTATGCATTTCACACCCTTCCCAACCCCGGAAGCAAAAAACTATTCAAAAAGAAGCCCGGCAATTCCTAATCCGACTTTTTTGAGAGAAGCAACCTTTACTGCTTCATTTTATAAGATCTCGGCAGGATGAGTGAACCGCCCATATAGCCGATATTATCATAGTAATTGCTGATATCATATCCATTCGGAAGGTCTACAGAGAGCCAATCCGTGACGGACTCTCCGCTTATATCCTGTCCGGAGATATCAAATTCCGCATAAATTTCATACTCATCATAATCTCCCGGAGCACGATAGTCCATCACCTGCTTTGCGATACGGTAATGTCCCGCTTCCAACGCTCCGTACGCCGACTCCCAATTTACTGATAATTCCGTTGTACTGTCTTTCTTTATCGTATAAGCAATATCCTCCCAGCCATCAAGACTGCGCGAGGCTCACAGAACACATGATATCCATTTAGGTGCTCTCCTAAGGGCCAACCGCAGTACCATTACCGCCACTATCAGTCAGGTCGCATTGATACTTAAATTCAGGACTTTTAAGAACAGTTCGCTCACCTTTATCCCTCCCTATTGAACATATCGATCATTTGCTGAATCTCCCGGACTTCCTCATTTGTCAGCTTCTTTCTGGACGTAAAGGCGGCGATAAAAGACGGAAGGGAACCAAGCACTTTTTGAAAAATAAAAAAGCCCGCAGCCATCCTTACTACCGTCAGACAACCACGGGTAAACCCACCATATCAAAATCATGTTATTTTCCATAAATTAAGTAATCAGCTATAGCACAACGAAGGAATTGCTATGGGCAGCCTGCGCCAGAAAGCTCTTCTCATAGTTCTCCCCATCCTCCTCCGTGCAAAGGGCAAGCTCGAGCAGGCACGGCGGAATACCGATGCTCTCCGGCAGTCTCTCCCCGGGCAGGCTGTCTGCATCGCCCCCGCTGCCTCCCAGCACTAAGCTGCCCGGCTTTTCCTTCATCCTCTCAGCCACGCTTTTCAGCTGCTTCGGTGAAAGCTTCCCAGGCGCACACGGCAGGACAAATCCGTCATGCTTTTCACCGGTCAGAAGTGCCATCCAAAGCGCCGACCTGACCGCCGCCCCTCTTCCCACATGGCTCTTATGCCGCGCAAAAACACAGCCAAGCTCCTTTGCCTTGCGGAAAAGCTTCCTGTATTCGTTTCCGCTGCCGTCGTCCACGACAACGATCCATACAAAGCCCGCCTCCTTCAGTTCCCGAATGTGCAAAAGCAGGGTTTCCTCCGGTCTGAAAGCCGGAATCAAAACCGCAATATCCGATACATCCATCGTATGTCCCACCTTCCGTAAGCAGATGAAGCGCTGCAAAATGGTGTAAAAGTCTCACATATAAAGATTTTATGACAAAATTCTCTTGATGTAAATTAAAAAATAAGCCATGCCGTTCCTACCTGACAAAAAAGCAGGCAAAAAACAGACGAAAAACAGGCAAAATCGTTGCCCTGTCTGTTGAAAATCCTATATAAAAACAGTAGAATATAAGGTAACAGAAGGCTGCAAAAATGCAGCGCCGATCGTTTAACCTCATAACCCCGAAAGCAGCAGATCGTTGCGAAATATTTTGAGTTCCGGACGAAAAAGAGTTTCGCAATCATCTACCGAAAACAGCAACAAAAGGAGAAGAAACATGAGCAAAAGCAGATGGAACCAAAAGCTCTGCAGTGTGCTTCTTTCCGGCATACTCGCAGTCTCCTCCATCGGCACAATTCCGCCGATGGAGCTTCATGCAGCAGGTACCCTGTACGCAACCCGTTCCTTTGACAGCAGCTACGATTCCCAGTATGCATATTACGGCGATGACCTGGGCTGCAGCTACACACCGGAAAGCACCACCTTCAAGGTCTGGTCGCCGGAGGCCACCGCAGTCGTGCTGTGCAGATACGAGCAGGGAGCCGGCGGAAATGTCATCGGAGAGCTTCCTATGGAAAAAGGAAGCAAGGGTGTCTGGAGTGTCACGGTAGACGGTGATATCGTCAACACCTATTATACCTACAAGGTAACCGTAAACGGAACGACAAAGGAAGCCGTCGATATCTATGCCAAAGCGGCGGGGGTCAACGGAGACCGTGCGATGGTCGTCGATCTGGACAGTACGGATCCTGCCAACTGGGATACGGATTATCAGCGCGAAAAGACGCCTCTGAGCGATATTATCGTATGGGAGGTGCATATCCGTGATTTTTCCATTGATGCAAGCTCCGGTGTCTCTGAGGGCAATCGCGGAAAATACAAGGCATTTACGGAAGACACCACGGTAAACGGAGAGGGGAAAATCCCTTCCTGTGTGAATTACTTAAAAGAGCTTGGTGTGACACATGTACAGCTGCTGCCGATGTATGACTACGCATCGGTGGACGAGACAACGGTTTCCACCGAACTCGGCTCAAATTATAACTGGGGCTATGATCCGAAGAATTACAATGTACCGGAGGGGTCCTATTCGAGCAACCCCTATGACGGCAATGTGCGGATTACCGAAATGAAGGAAATGATTCAGGCACTGCACGATGCCGGCATCAAGGTCATTATGGATGTCGTCTACAATCACACCTACTCTACGGAAGATTCCAATTTTAATAAGATCATGCCGGACTATTACTATAAGCTCAAATCGGATCTGTCCTACAGCAACCAGTCCGGATGCGGGAATGCGACCAGAAGCGAAAGCGCGATGTACCGCAAGTTTATGATTGACTCCGTCAGCTACTGGGCAGGGGAATACAATCTGGACGGATTCCGCTTTGACCTGATGGGAATCCATGATGTCACCACGATGAATCAGCTCCGTCAGACGCTGGATGAGAAGTATGGGGAAGGTACCATCGTGCTGTACGGCGAGGGATGGACCGCAGAAGACTATGATGCCAACAGTGCACATAAGGCAAACGAAGCCCTGCTCGATGACGGCATCGGATATTTTAATGATCAGATTCGGGATGCCATCAAGGGCGAGCACAAATTTGACGGTACGATCGGGCTTGTGCAGACGAATTATGTCAGCGGCTCCTATCTGGAGGAAGGCGAGAAGTGGCCAAACAATGTCTTTGGCGGAATTATGGGGTCGGTAGGTCATACCGGCGGAGCGTACGGCATGTGGCGTCCGTTCTGGTCAAAATCGTCCAACTGCTGCATAAGCTATACCTCCGCCCACGACAACCTGACCCTTTGGGATAAGCTGACAGAAGGCTATGGCAAGGATTTCAGCTCCACAAGGCAGGAGCTTCTTAACATGAATAAAATGGCGGGAAGCGTGCTCCTAACCTCAAAGGGCGGCGTATTTATGCAGGCGGGCGAGGAGTTTGCCCGTACCAAAAACGGCGATGACAACAGCTACCAGTCACCGGATTCGGTCAATAAGATCGACTGGACCCGTGTGGGCACTTACTCTGCCATCCGGAAGTACTATCAGGGCATGATTCAAATTCGCAAGGCATTTTCCGGTTTCCGCTCCATTACTACGAGAAGCGGCGATAACTGGGCACCGAACAATAACAATCTGACGTGGATCGGCGGTGAAGCCGGCAGGAAACCGGATGGATTGTTCGGCTTTTATGAGACAAACAATGTACCCGGTGAGTGGAACCGCCTCGCAGTCCTTATTAACAACGCCGTCTCTGCGCAGTCCGTGACACTTACGGGCTCTGACAAATGGGTGATCATCGCAGACGGAACTACCGCAGGATTGGAAAAACTCTCTGAAACGGATGCAGCCATCACCGTTCCTGCCAAATCAGTCATGATTGCCGTGCCAAAGGATACCTTTGATGCCAACAGCAACAAGGCTCCGGTGATTGATGTCTCCGATACCTACGACATCACAGTCGGCGAAAGCCTGACCTTCACGGCAGCGGTATCGGATGCGGACGGGGACTCTGTGACACTCGCGGCATCCGGTCTGCCGGGCGGAGCCGTTTTTGATACAGCAAGCGGCGTATTTCGGTGGGAAAATCCGGTCGCAGGAACCTATCAGATTACCGTTACCGCAAGTGACGGAAAGGATTCCGCAGTCAAAAGCATTACTATCAATGTCACCGAAAAGACAGCTGCTTTAGAGGCTTTAGTTGCTGATGCCGAAGGTAAGTCGTATGCCAAAGCCGATTTTACGGAAGCGGTATGGACGCCATATGAGCAGGCTCTTGCGGATGCAAAGCAGCTTATTGAAAGCAGCGTGACCGACGATACCAGGCTCCATACTGCACTTTTGGCATTGCGAAGCGCCTATCAGGCTGTGACGGAGGAAGCGGATGCGAGGGAAACCTTGAAAAGCCTGCTTACAAAGGCACAGGCCCGAAGCTCGGCGGCGGAAAACACACCTGACAACTACGAGACAGCAGCCGCAGACGACCTGAAAACAGTGATTGGTGAAGCAGCCGAATTGCTGACCGCCGTACATCCGGCAGCCGATTATACGAGCACGGCGGAGGATCTGGAGGATGCCTTAAACGCCTGCACATATAGAAAGACAAATTCCGTTATACGGGTGAAAGCACCAAACTGGGGCAGCCCTGCCGTATATGTCTGGATGGCAGAGAATGATTATATATCTGCCTGGCCGGGAAACCCGCTTACAGAAAAGGATGAGGAGGGTTGGTATGTATATGATCTTCCTAAAGACATCTCAACCTACTCCCTGATCGTCAATGACGGAACCTCGAATGGCTCACAGACAGCGGACATAACAGATGTCACCGGCAGCGTGGACATTACGGTGACGTCCTTTTCGGGAAAATCGTGCAGCTATATCAAAGCGGCTCCTCCTGCGACCACAGCAGACAAGACACGGCTTAACTCCCTGATCGCACAGGCGGAACAGCTTTTGGCAGAAACAGAAAGTCCGGAGCTCTCTGCGCAGTACGGCACAGCCGTGCTTGTGAAGGAGGATGCCGATGTCTCGCAGGTAACCGTCAATCAGACCGTGCGTGCTTTAAAAGAGAGCATTCGGGCTATCGAGGATGAACAAGAGGCTTCCTGCACACATCCGGCTGACAAAATCGAACTGCGAAATGCGAAAGCGGCTTCCTGCACGGAAAAGGGATATACCGGAGACCGGTACTGTACCGAGTGCGGCAAGGTGATCGAGACAGGAACGGAGCTTGCGATGACTGCACATACCTGGGATAACGGCACCGTCACCAAACAGGCGACAGCAACAGAAACAGGACTTAAGCAATATACCTGTCTCGTCTGCCACACAACCAAAAACGAAGTCTTGGCTGCATCAGGCACACAGGGGGATAGCACAAAGACAAACTCCGGCAAGGGTTCCGATCAAACGGACTCCGGCAAGACGGGTTCCGGACAGACAGACTCCGGCAAGACGGATTCCGAACAAACAGACTCCGGCAAGACAGATTCCGGACAGACAGATTCCGGACAGACGGATATAAGTGAAGCCGTTATGCAGTCCGCCGTATCCATTACGACTAATGCGAAAATAGCAAAGGGAGCTCTGATTGACGATCCGGTCTCCAAAACTACCTACAAGATCACAGGAGTCAGCAAGAGCGGAAAAACAGTGGAATACGCATTTAATAACAGCTCTGCTGTGCGGCTCCGTATACCGAACACGGTAACGATCAACGGAACCTCCTATAAGGTAACCTCCCTTGCGGCAAATGCATTTAAGTACAAAGAGATCGAGGAGGTAATTCTCGGAACCAATATCAAGAGTATCGGGAAACGGGCATTCTACGGATGTCGCAGCCTAAAGGCCGTAACGCTTTCCAACAACTTAACGACCATTGGAGAAGGCGCTTTCGAAAAATGCACCGTCCTTACCCGGATCACGATTCCGTCAAAGGTAAAAAAGATTGGCAAACAGGCGTTTTACGGCTGTAAGAAGCTTTCCGGAATTACGATCAGGACGACGAAGCTGACCAAAAAGAAAGTAGGCAGCAAAGCATTTAAGGGAATCGCTTCAAAGGCAACGATCAAGGTGCCTAAGAAAAAACTGAAAGCATACAAAACTCTCCTAAAGGCAAGAGGCGTGGGCGCTAAGGCTAAAATCAAAAAATAAAAGGGTAACTCCTTGACACAAAAAAGAGACTCGTTTATGGAGTCTCTTTTTTGTGAGTATGGTTTTGTGATTATGGTTCCGTGCATCTGTCTTTTTGCGGTCATTTACAGCTTCCACATACATCCGCAATGCGCAGGGAGGACTTCCTCCGCCTTCAATGAACGGTCATACAGCAAATCCGCTCCGCCTTCCGCGCCAAATTCCGATACTCGGATATATGCCTCCTCTTCTCCGAGGTTGAGCAGCAGGACAATCTCCTCCTGCCCGCTGCGGCGTTTGTATCCATACAGCTTTCTGTCATCATCGGCAAGCACAGTCCTGTAATCCCCTTTCCGAAGAGCGTCGTGCCCCCGCCGCACATGAATCAGCTGTTTGAAAAAGTCAATCAGCTCCCTGTGCTGCTCCTTCTCTTTCCACGGCATCGCGTTTCGGTACTCGGGCTCCGTCACTCCCGCGATCTCCATCTCATCCCCGTAAAAAACAGAAGGAATCCCGACTGCAGTCATCATATAAAAGACCGCCAGCTTCAGCCGGCTGACATCCCCGCCACAGTAGGACAGAAATCTGGGAACATCATGGGTATCGAGAAAATTCATCTGGCAAAGATTCGTGTGATACGGATAACGCATCAGCATTTTACCGATCTGCTCATCAAATTCACGGATGGATAATTTGGACTGTGCGAACAAGTCCCTGCACAGATAGGAAAAGGTATAATTCATCGTGGAATCAAACTGATCCCCCGCAAGCCATATGCCTGCCTCCTCCCAGATCTCCGCAATCAGAAAGCAGTCCTCCTTCTCCCTTCGCACTGCCTTTCGAAAAGCCCTCCAGAAGTCATGGTTGATCTCGTTGGCAACATCCAGCCTCCAACCGTCGATATCCGACTCGCGTATCCAGTAGCTGCCGACCTTACAAAAATAATCGACCACTTCCGGATTTCCGGTATTGAGCTTCGGCATTTCCTTGACATAGGCAAATGCCTCGTAGTTTGGCGGGTCCTGATAAACGATCGGCAGCGGCATCTCATAGAACCAGTCATAGTACGCTGATTCCCGCCCGTATTTGAGCACATCCTGAAAGGCGAAAAAACCGGTGCCGCAATGGTTGAACACACCGTCGAGTATGACGCGTATTCCTCTTTGATGGCACGCACTGACCAAATCCTTTAAGTCCTCCGTCGTTCCCAGACAAGGATCGATCTTAAAATAATCGACCGTGTCATACTTATGATAGGAATGTGCGGCAAAAATCGGATTGATGTAAATACAGTTGACTCCCAGCTCCTGCAAATACGAAAGATTCGCCCGGATGCCGGATAAGGTACCGCCTGTTTTGGAAACGGACAAAGCGTCTCTGCCAAGCCTCTTCTCCTGCCCCTCCCCGGACAACTGCCTCTCCCCGGAGGCAAAGCTGTCCGGAAAAATATGATACATGATCATATCCTGCGCCCATGCCGGAATATCGGGAATATCCTCCCTTCTTATGTACGGGAATTGAAAATACTCCGTCCTGTGCGCATCCATCCTGCGGCAAAAGCCCCTGCTATAATAATATTCCTGCGTTTCCCCATCGTCCAGAAGGAAGAAATAGCAGACTCTTGTATACTTATCCTCGATCCGCGCTTCGAAATAGTCAAACAAGTCATCAGACACCGTCTTTTCCATATCCACCTGCTTTGTCCGGATTGGCTCGGACAAATCTACGCGATCCCCATAAAACAGCCGGCAGCGCACGATATCCTTTTTGGCGGTTCGAATCCTGATGTTCAGCACATGTTCGCTCTCCGCATACGCATACTGGGAAAGCGGTATATGCATAACAGCTTCTTTCTTCATAATACACCCCTTATTATTTATCCTTTCACTGCGCCTCCCGTGACGCCTTCCACATAGAATCTCTGCATGACTACGAACAGCACGGAAATCGGTATCGCAACGATGATACCACCCGCACAGAATAGGGAAAAATACTCTCCGACCAATGTTTTCTGAACGAGGTTGTAAAGTCCCATCGCCACCGTCCAGTCGGAAGGATCCTTAGAGCGGATCATCAGCTTCGCCATGACAAAATCCATCCACGGTGACAGGAACGAATTGATGACTGTATAGACGATCATCGGCTTCGAGAGCGGAATCACGATTCTTGTAAAAATCGTCAGCTCCGATGCTCCCTCCAGCTTTGCCGATTCCCTCAGCGATACCGGAAGAGTATCAAAAAATCCCTTGCAGATCAGATAGCCCAGTCCGGAACCGGCGGAATAGATGATGATCAGTCCGATCATGCTGTTCGTCAGTCCCAGTAATTTCATGACAAAATAAATCGCAATCATGGACAGAACGCCCGGAAACATGCCGAGAATAATCGAAAAGCTCATGAGCGCTTTTCTGCCCTTAAATCTCATACAGCTCATCGCATATGCGACCATCAGCACAAACGCCGTTGAAATCAGGCAGCAGAACACACCGATAAGAAGCGAGTTTGTAAACCATGCCGGAAAATTGGCAACCGTGTCCGGCCTGAAAAACAACCGGATGTAGTTGTCAAAGGACCATTTCGTCGGGAAAAAATGCATCGTGTTGATCCCTTTGTAGGAGCTGAGCGAGGTCACAAAAAGCCAGATGATCGGTATCAGCCACACAAACGCAAGAAGCGCAAGAAATACATGTCTGAGCACTGCATCCATTTTTTTCTTCATGATTGGAATTCCTCCTCTCTGTTGCCGGCAATCATTCTGCTGAAGCTTACGAGGGTGAGCGCCGCGCAGATAATAAATACACAAATTCCGATGACGGAAGCCATCTTATAGTTGGAATAATCGTTCGTCAGCGTGAACAGCCATGTAATGAGCAGATCCACTTCCTTTGCATTGGAATTTGCAAATTTCATGCTGGATGTCACATAGTCACTCGTCAAAAGATAGATGACGTTAAAGTTGTTGATGTTTGCAATCAGTGCCGTGATCAGGCTCGGTCCTGTCACGAAAAACATATACGGCATCGTGATTTTCCAGAAAATCTGCCGTTCGGAGGCTCCGTCAAGCTTTGCACTTTCGAGCTGATCCTGCGGAATATTCATCAAAATACCTGTCGCACTGAGCATCTGATACGGGACACCGACCCAGATATTGATCAGAACGACCATCACATAAGCCCATCCCGGCTTCGACAAAAACGGTATGTAGGAAAGTCCCTCACTCACCAGACCGATATTCTGCAAAAAGGCTGTCAGTCCGATCTTGCTGCAAAAGCTGTTGACAATGCCGTAATCGCTGAACATCTTGCCGACTAAAAGCAGCGTCACGAACTGCGGAATTGCAATTGTGACGACAAACAACGTGCGCCAAAGCTTTTTGCACTTTGTCCTTCTGTCGTTGATGAACTTTGCAAGCAGAATTCCTCCGAAATAAGTCGTGAAGGTCGCCAGCACCGCCCATACTAAGGTCCAGAGCAGAATCCGAATAAACACATAGCCAAAGGTCACTGTCGTAGACGAAGTAAACAGCGCCTTAAAGTTCTCAAATCCGACCCATGTGAACAGATAGGTCGGCGGCTGATGGTCGATATCGTAATTCGTAAATGCGATGCAGACCATAAACAGAATCGGAATAATGTTGACAAGGATAATGCCGAGACTCGGCAGTGACAGCAGCGTGACGTGAAACTTGTCATTGATCAGCTCGTTTACCTCCCCACTGATCGGCTTTCCCTCTTCCTTGCGCTTCTGCAGCCGGTATGCCGCCTTTACATTGCCGATGTACAGCAGGATAAACGCAAAGACTAATAAAATTCCGATAATGCCGCAAAGCAGAATCAGAAGTGAATTGTCATAATCATTCACTGTTTTCATCAGCGTTGTCAGGTCAAGCTTTTCCTCTCTCTGCACCGTTCCGAGCGTTCCCAATTTACTCACATATTTCCCCGAAAAGCCCATCGCCGTAACAAAGCCCGCCTCAAGCAGTGTGACCAAAGCTCCTTTCAGAATCTGACCTCTGGCAAAAAATCCACTGCCCATAATCAGGAGAGACAGCTTCGTCCACACATCTCCCTTTGCGACCGCGTGGGCAAAATCACCAAAATATTCTTTTAAAGCATCTAAGGCTCTTCTCATATCTTCCACCCTTCACTCTCTTACCTCATATTTTCTCTTGTCGCATATCTTCTCTTATAACCTTCGATTTCAGCTCTTGCAGCAGTATATTCCCTTCCGCTTCCCATCTCCCGAGGGTTTCGCCTGCGAAATCCCGAGTTCTTCCCTGCGCGCCCTTCGCCCCTTTAGGGGCGAACTTCATTGGCGCGATGCAAGCAGGAAGTGCCGCAGGCGCTTACTGCGTAATTCCCTCTACAGCTTCATCCAAAAGTGTCTGTATATCGAGGTAGTTCCCCTCTACGAGCGACTCACCAAGTGTTGCTGCAGGTCCCCAGTAGTTGTCTCCGACTCTTTGCAGATTTGCATACTCAGACTGCTGTGCCAGTGCTGCGAGTGCCGGTGCCGATGCAATTTCAGATGAGGATGCGGCAACAAGGTTGGATGGTCCTTCTCCTGTTGCAATACCGATCTTTGTCTGGCTTGCCTCGTTTGTCAAAAACTCTGCCAAAAGCATCGCCCAGCCCGGATTTTTGGAATATGCATTCACACCGATAAACTTGTATCCTGCAAAGGAGCCCATCTGCACCTGATCTCCATTGACGGTAAATGTCGGAAGCTTCACAGCTGCATAGCCGTCTCCGTATGCCTCCTGGAATGCGCTTGTAGCCCAGGTTCCGTTCACATCGGCAATCATCTCGCCATTGAGTGCAAATGCCTGTGCATCCTCGTTGACGCAGTTTTTCATTGCGCTGTTTTTGCACAGCTCGGAAATTGCCAATGCCACATCCGCACCGGTATATTTTGTATCGGTAGCATTCCAGTTGCAGACGTTCTTTCCATCCTCATTCATGTACATATCCAGTCCTGCGCCTGCAAAAAATCCGTAAAGATACCATGCACCCGAAACCTCCATTCCGACGGTCTTGCCCTGTGCCTCGGCAGCTGCAAGAAGGTTATCCCACGAAGCGACATCCTCCTCGGAAAGAGCATTCTTGTCGTAGAACAGGAAGTAGCCATTCGATGCAGTCATCGGATAAGCGTATAATGTTCCGTCAACGGAAGCAGCCTCCACCGTCGATGCGGCATTTGTAGCAGCCGGATCATATGTATAGGTTGCATCCACACTCTGAAGTGCTCCTGCCTTGACCAGATCAAGCAGCTGATCATCCGGCAGAACGAAAAGGTCCGCCGCTGCCTCTACATCGGCGAGCACATCGTCCTTACAATTCGCATCCGACTCCACACCGATCGTGATGTTAAAATCCACATCCGGATAAGTCTTCTTAAAATCATCTACCAGCTCTGCCATGACGGTCTGATACGCCTCTGTTTCCGAACACCACAGCGTCAGATCTACCGTTCCTTCCGTTGCGGCGATCAGATTGGAAATGGCATCGGAGCTTCCGGATGCAGCAGCGTCACTCTCCTCCGCAGCCGTATCACCGCCCTCTCCCTCCGCATCTGTGGTCACCTCTTCTTCCTGACCGGATGCATTTTCTGCCGACGAACCACAGCCGGAAAGTAACGAAACTGCCATGGTTGATGCCAACAACAACGAAATTAACTTTTTCTTCATTTTTGTCCTCCTTTTTATGAAACCATTTTCCTTGTTCCTGTTTTTTCCAGAAGTATTTTGTACTTCTATATGTATCATATTGTCACTTTTAACTTGATTTTTCAACGTTTTTTGAGTTTTGCCTGTTGACTTTGTTAGGAAAACGCTATACTATAATTTCATATTTGTGCATTTTGCAGGCGGCTTTGGCACCGGCATCATTTTGACGTCGGCATCCTTGCCGGCCGGCAACGGAAAGGAGCAGAAAATGGCTGTTACAATACGGGATGTGGCGGAAAAAGCAGGCGTTTCCGTTTCCACAGTATCGAAGGTCATCAACGGATGGACTACCATCTCCGCCGCAACAACGGCAAAGGTCAATGCCGTCATCGAGGAGCTGCATTTTACGCCGAACGCAAGGGCGGTCAGCTTTGCACGGAGAGCGACCAAAAACATCGTCTTTCTGACCTCTCTTGGGAAGGAGGAGGCATACAAAAATCCACACATGTTCGATATCATGTGTGGCGTATACAGTGAGCTGTCCAAATATCATTATACGATGACTCTTGTCGATACCTCCGAGGAGGCCTATCCGGGAGAAACCGTCGAAGAGATCATTTCCGGCGGTTCAGCAGACGGGATCGTCGTGCACGGAGCTGCGCTCAACGAAAACATTGCAAAAACGATCGTTTCCAAAAATTTTCCGCACACCGTCATCGGTAATCCCGGCTTTGAAACACAAATATGCTGGATTGACACGAACCATATGCTGGGCGGTCAGTTTGCCGCCGAGCATCTGCTCGCATGCGGCTGCAAAAAGGTTGCCTTTATCGGCGGAAGACGCACCGACGTCATCTCCCAGCAGCGCCTGAAAGGGGTTCGGCAGACGATGTTAAAAAGCGGACACCGGATGTCCACAGAGCATATTATATACACAGATTCCAGCCGGGAAGCGGCACACAAAGCGACTCTTGACCTGCTCTCCTGCGGGGAGCTTCCCGATGCCATCGTGTGCGAGAACAATATGATTGCGCTCGGTGTCTCCCGTGCGATCGAACATTCCGGTCTTTCGGTTCCCGATGAAATCGCCTTTATCACGTTTGACCGCTATCCGTATACAAACATCATCGTTCCCACGCCGACCATCGTCGACATCGACGTGTACGATATGGGCAGGCAGGCGGGAAGCACGATTGCCAGAAAGCTGCAAAATCCCAACCTGCTTGTTCAGAGCTTCACGACACTGCCCATTTTGGTACAAGGCAGCACGACCTGCCTTATGACTGACAATGCGGAATTTTAATTCCCGTCAAACATCACGTTCACGTCTCCCATTGAGCATGAAACCGTGATTTTCTTATCCCTTCCTTCATCAATTTCCCTGTGAAAGGAAACTCCCGAGGATGACATCGAGCCGATCTGCATCTCGCCTGCAGAGCAGTCCAGATCATAGTCAAAATCCTCTTCCTCCCCATCGAGCTGCATATTCAGCTCACCCATCGAAAAGGTTGCCACGCAGCTTTCTCCGATGCTTCCCTGATAATCCATCTGTCCCGCCGCAACTGTCATATTCAGAACATCGATCTGCCCGTTCTGAATATCAATTTCACCTGTACCGACCGAAATAACCGTTTCCCTTGCCTGCAAAGAAGCAATCTCAATTTCTCCGGCACCGAGCGACAGCTCAAGCGTATCCGCCGTCATGTAAGGCATCGTCAGTTCCCCCGCACCGACCTCGAGCGTCACCTTTTCAAACTCGATTTCCCTCGGGAGATACAGGACGCACTCACTTCCGTTCACCCGACTGCCCAGTCCTTTCTCCGGTTCCACATAGAGCGTGTGCGATTCATCCACCCCATAGCGAAATGCATGGCTGCCGTGAATCGTTACATAAATGTTATCATCCTCCGACTCCTCGACCGCAAACTCCCCGGCTCCGAATTTCAGGCTCAGATTCTTAACGTTGTCCTTTGAGGCGATCCGTACATGCTCTACGCTGTAATCACTGCCTCCCAACCGTCCCATGCTGAAAAACGTGATCGGTCCGTCCGGCGAACCGAACTCTGCGATGTTCTCAGCACCATCCAAAACGTGCAGGGTGTTTTCTCCGAATCTGACAGTAAAATCTCCGTTCTCCGCCATTCTTTCCAGTCTGTCTCTCCCGCAGGCTGCGCTGACTAACACGATGATCAAGGCACCTGCCGCCGCAAACGACAATCCGCCAAAAAGCATAAACTTCGTTGATTTTTTCATATTCTGACCTTCTCCTTTCCCTGAAACAGTTTGGAAAACAATCTTCCGATTCCTTTAAAAATCCCCGGCAGAACATGGATGCAAAGCTGTACTGTCGCAAGCGCACATAAAAGGCACAGTCCCAGACACAGCATACAGCTGCCGAGCAAAAGAAGCGCCGCCACCGGAGAGAGGAACAGCTTCACAAGCCCTGCAACAAACAGGGCGATTGCTGCCGCCCCAAACGCCACGGCACAGGCAACGACTGCAACCAGAATCCCGAAAATCGCTGCTGCCACACCGACCAGCAGGCCGATCAGTCCTCCGGCAATCGACACGATGACCGGCGAGGCAAGCAGCGCAAGAATAACAATGAGTACAATCGTTCCTGTCGACATACCGCTCTTACTCTGTCCCTGATTTTCGCTCTGCTTCTCCTCCACACTGCTTATGATATCCTCTTTTTCCGTCGTTTTTTCCTGATCATCCTTCTGCGGCTGATACAAGGCGATCTCCTTATCCGCCAGCTCCGCACGGATGCTTTCTGCGACGGTTTTCGCCGAGCCGAGCTGCCGAATCACTTCCTCGTCGCTTAAGTTGGCATCCTCAAAATAGTCCCGATAATACTGAAGGGCTTCCTCCCGTTCTGATGCGCTGATATCGGATAGCAGACCGGCAAGCTCTTCCAAAAATTGCTCTCTATTCATTCCACTCTTCCTCCTCAAAAATTCCGTTGATCTTCTCTACATATTCGCTCCATTCCTTCTGATATGCCCCGAGCTGCGTCCTGCCCGGTCCGGTCAGACGGTAAGAGCGCCTGTTCCTGCCGGCGCATTCCCTGTCGTACACTTCCAAATATCCGTTTTTCTGCAAACGTCGCAGAACGGGGTAGAGCGTGGACTCCGAAAGCTCAATCACACGCCGTACCTCCTGCGTGATCTTATAGCCGTAGGTTCCCTCCTCGTCCTTCGAGACGACCGCCAGAACGATGGCATCCAGAAGCGCGGCACCTGTATTAAATACCATTTCCAACCACCTCCAAATGGTTCTCTCAAATTTATAATATTATATGGTATATAATATTGTTGTTGTATATAATATATGACGAGATATACGCTTTGTCAACCCCAAATGTCAAGTAAGAACCTTACATTCCTTTGTTTCACTCAAAAAAGAGTACCTTTTCCACTGTCTGCGAATGGAAAGGTACTCCCTTAACGTTTTGCATCTTATATTCTATGAGGCATCCTTATTTCATCTGATTCTTTCATCTGCTTCCCGAATAAGCGCAATCGGTCTTGTATCTCCGCTACCGTTTATGATTAATCGATATTCTATTGGTTCGATTTCTTCAAACGAATACATCGATTTGTCCTTAAACTTTAATCCGGGATGTATTTTGACCTTCACCCGTGTATCAAAAACATATTGTATCTGCATTTCATAATTGATGCCTTCTATTTCATCATATCGATCAATAGCATTGCTTGTGAATATTTTGGTTCCGAAATCGTACAAAGAAACGGTGTGAGTCTTTTTATTGCCGTATGCTATGATTTTACCCACAAGTTCCGATGTAACATCCAAAGGAGAAATTTCCGTTATCAGCTTCACATCCTCCTCTCTTAATTCAAACACATACAATCGCTGTCGCAATATTTCCGTTCCGCTCACATCATCACCGGCAAAATACAGATTCCCTTCCTCTTCATCTATATATGCCTGATATAGTTTCCCGTAATATACCTCAGGAAATAGATAGCTTCTCTGATTTTGAACAACAGCAATTCCATAACAGGCATCAACTGCTCCGTCAATATCATCATTTTCATCCCTATATATCCAAACCTCAACTTCACCGGAGTCATTTTGATAAACTTTTGTAAATCGGGAATCAAGCTGTGTGATTTGCTCCATTCTTTCTTTTCGTTCCGGTGATAAAGAACGAAAAGCCTTGAGTTCATTTTCAGGTGATACAATGATCGGTATTACCTGCTTTTGTAAACGAACCCCCTTTGCAATTAAAAAAAGGCACAATGCAAGTAATAAAACTATGAAAAGGTATAATATCTTCCTATTTTTTCTATGTAACATATGATTCCTATCCTTGATTTATTGATTTCTTCATTGCCTCACTTCATATTTAAACCGAATCTGACTGATGAAAAAACGTATTCCCACCAACCGTAATAATCGATGAGGCATCTGACGGCAACGCAGAACCATTGGTTCGAAAATACGGTTGAGAACCAACTGAAGATGAAGGAATCGCTCCTGCAACCAAGGAAACCGCTCTGTCAACGGCGCTATTCCAAAAAGAATTATGTGTAGGCGCATATGCATTTGCGCAAGAAGATAATGTTGTGCTAAATGCACCGGATTTGAATAAAATTGATTTCCATGTAGGAGGATTTAACTTATTTCTCGAAAAATAACTTCTATCTCTAAAATGATATCTATTATAAATAACTTTAGCAACCGCATAGTGTCCGTTTGTATGAGTCGTATCTTCTGCATAAATAACGCGCGCCAGACAATCTGTCGGAGTAAGGCTACTATTACTGTATCCGGCAGCCCATGTTGCTCCTGAAATAGCCGCCCCATATTGATCATAAATACTGCTATACAGCACTATTTGCTGGATTTCATTATATATTTTCTCCGGTTCTTCAATACTAAAGTTTGTATCATTTATTAAATTTACAATCTTAATAGAGCTTATCATTTCATTCGTTATTTCCCCTTTGACATCACCGGAATAATATCCTTTCTCTCTTAAATGCTCTTGTATTTGCATTATTCTTTCTTCGCTGATCATGTACCTTTCGCCACCCTCTGTAATTTTTATCCCACTATTATATTAAAGCATATTGATTATATAGAAATTGCGAATATATGTTACTTATTTATTTTATATTT
Organism: Lachnospiraceae bacterium; assembly: GCA_017476765.1. GTDB lineage: Bacteria > Bacillota > Clostridia > Lachnospirales > Lachnospiraceae > JAFUZE01. The sequence goes on along the minus strand of JAFUZE010000106.1, from coordinate 6,442 downwards.
ATTACCATTATCTGTTAATATGCGTTCAAACCATTTCCTTATTATATTATACATTGAAACAAATGCATTGTATATAGTTTTTTCAAAATTCAAAATATTATAATAATTCCTTCTAATTTATCAAAAAATATACTTATCAAGCACATAGAAAAAGAGCGACAGGATTTTTCCATCGCTCTTATGTATGCTTTTACGATACAGGTATTTCCGACTGCATTTGCCAAAATCTCATCAGAATCTCATATTCTGAACAAGCTTCTGCTTCTGCACGTCAAATTCTTCCTGAGATATAATTCCGTTGTCCAGCAAAATCTTCAGCTTCATCGCTGCCTTCTCAAATTCATCGAGAGAAAGTCCCTGCGTCTCCTCCGCTGCGGCAGTTGCCTGCTGTGCCTGTGCTTCTGCCTCACGTCTCGCCTTCTCTTCCGCTTCGCGCTTCGCACGTTCCTCAGCTTCCCTACGCTCTGTCTCAGCCTCTACGCGCTTAAACGCTTCCTCGGCAGCCGCTTTTCTGGCTTCTTCGGCTTTCTTGGCTTCTTCGGCTTTCTTCGCTTCCTCAGCAGCCTTTCTGGCTTCTGCAGCCTCCTTCTCGGCAGCCGCTCTCTCAGCAGCTTCCCGTTCTGCCTTCTCCTTCTCCTCCCGGATTCTCTTCTCCTCAGCTTCCCGTTCTGCCTTCTCTTTGGCTGCCTTCTCGTCCTCAATCTTCTGCAAAGCTTCCTTCACAGCATTTTTGGCAGCCTCCTGACTTGCTTTGCGTGCCTTATCCTCTACCTCGGTAAGTCCTGCCTGTTCAATGCTCTTTACGCGCTCATTGACTCGGTTCTTCGCAGCCTCCACCGTCTCCTTGACATAGTTCTCGCCCTTTGTCTGCGCTTCACTGGTCGCTTTCTCGATCGTGGCAGCACTCTCCTGCTTCGCTGCAGCCTCCGCCTGCTTTACCTTCTCGGCAATCTTCGCCTTCGCAGCCTCCTCGGCACGCTTTCTGGCTTCCTCTATCTCAAGCTTCGCTTCCTCCTCGGCCTTGATCCTCGCCTTCTCCACATCGGTTCTCGCCTTAGTCTCCGCTTCCTTCGTCGCCTTCTCGATTTCCTCCTGCATCGTCGCTTCGGCATCCGCGATTGCCTTCTTCTGGGCATTTGCGATCTCGTCGTCGCCTTTCCGGGTCTCCTCGTCCATCTTCTTCATCGTGCTGTCGGTAATTTCCCTTGCAGTCTCCTCCGCTGCCTTTCTGGCTACGTCCAATGCCTTCTTGCGGACATTGTCCTCAATAATCGCTTTCCTCGCCGGCTCCTTCTCGGTGGACATGACATCTGTCAGCTCATGTGCAATCGTCCGTGCAGATTCATCCGCAATTTTGTATGCTGCCTCTAAAGAAGCCTTTCTTGTAGCCGCCTCGGCTGACTGACGGATTGCGACCTCTGCCTGCGCATTCTGCAAAGAATTGTTGCCGAATTTGTCCGACAATTTGAACCCCATAATCTTTTGTGAACCGGCATCGTTTTTATTCTCCGCAATCGTTTTTTGCGTATTTGCCTTTGATGCCGCTAATGCAACCCTTCTTGCTGCTTCCTCAGCAGCCTTCCGCGCTGCCTCAATCGCTTCCATCTTCCTTTCATCCTGCATAATCTCGTCCCCATCCTATCGTTGTACATTTAAATGGTTTCAGTACAAAATGATTCCCACGGATTGTTCCGCACTTTTTGCACCGGAATCATAAATATGATTGCAAAACCTATTTAAAAAAATTATAGCATAATCGTTTTTCAATTTCCATATATAGTTTGAAATTTTCTGTATATTTTCTCTCCTGTTTTCTCTCATCAGCACTCCATTTTCCAAAATGCGACGCTGTAAGGCTTTAATTCACTTCCGCCGCCGAAATCATGCGTCTGACCGCTGATCAGCTCCAGTGCCGTACCGCAGCCTGCATCAAAATGTGCCGTAAAAGGATTGCCGCTGGCATTGATGGCAACAAGAACCCGCTCCTCGTCCGTCTTCCGCTCAAAGATACACTGCTCGTTCGTCAAAAGCACGCTCCTGAAATTGCCGTAATTGAGTGCCCTGCTCTCCTTCTTGATCTGTGCAAGCTTTGCGATCAGATCCGTCAGAGCGTTCCACTCCGGCTTGTCATAGGAGAGGCGCAGACTCGGATCTCCCTGCGACTTATCGCCCTTAGCTCCCCATTCGCTTCCATAATAAATACACGGAATTCCCGGCATACCGAACAGCATACCGTAAATCAGCGGCAGATGCGCTTCATTGCTTAAGATGCTGCTGATTCTGCTCACATCGTGATTATCCACAAAGCAAAGCAGATGCTTTCCTTTATATAATGTCCAGTTTTCCGGTCCGAACTGCCTAAGCAGGGAATGGTTGATTTCAAACATATTCATACTGTTAAAGCTCGAGAACAGCCCTTTATAGCACTCATAGTTCGTGCAGGAATGCAGCATACCGTCATTGACCATCTGGTTGTAATCTCCATGCAGCATCTCCCCGACCAAAAAGAAATCCTTCTTACAAGAATCGCAAAAGCCGCGGAGCCTTCTGACAAAATCATGATCCAGACAATACGCCACATCCAGTCTCAGACCGTCGATCTCAAACTCATCAATCCATTTTTTGATTGAATCAAACAGATACTGAATCACTTCCTCATTGCGGAGATTCAGCTTGACCAGATCATAATTGCCTTCCCATCCCTCATACCACAGACCGTCATTGTAAGGGGAGTTTCCGCCGAAATCAATTCTCGAGAACCATCCGACATAGCGGGAGCTCTCGCGATTTTTCAGTACATCCTGAAAAGCGAAGAAACCCCGGCCTGCATGATTGAACACACCGTCCAGTACGACTTTGATTCCTTCTTTATGTAATGCTTGGCATACTCTCCCGAAATCCTCATTGGTTCCCAGACGGCGGTCGATCATCTGATAGTCCCTTGTATTATAGCCCTGTGTATCCGATTCAAAGACCGGCGAGAAATAAATGGCGTTCGCCCCGAGATGTTTTATATGGTCAATCCAGTCAAGCACCTTCAAAATTCTCGGCTGCAGCTGCCCGTCATTTTCATACGGTGCACCGCAAAATCCAAGTGGATATATTTGATAAAATACGCTTTCATTTGCCCACATACAAGCAAGTCCTCCTTCAGTTTATGTCATTTGCTTTTCCAGTATAACATATGTTCTGCTAAAAATTCAATCGGTAACGAAAACAAGTTTACATAAAGTAAAAGTTATCCTCACTTTTTCATGAAGGTTGTCCGTCATCTAATTATTAAGAATCAATATCGATAAGGCTTCATTGTGGATAACTTTCAAGAGAAAATCACGTTTTCCACAAAGTTATCCACATTATGCACATTTGTCACTTTCTGAAAATTGAATGTCAACTTGCAAAAACGAGTGTCAGTTTTTTCCGTTTTCGCAAGTCACAGACATTTTTTCTCAAATAGTCGTGCTGTTATGTCAAATATTTATGTGAACCTCAAATCATCCCTGCGGCGGCGAACGACCGTTATGCTTCTGCGCCCCGAAGAGTACTATATCGTGCCGATTGCGTCCGTGGCTGACCGCTGGATTGTAACGGTGAATATATATGGTTGCCCAAAAATGAAAACTCCTGTATACTATGTACTGACAGCAGAAACATGTGTTATCTATCATTTCATGTGCGTCATCGCAAAAAACAAACGGAGGAAAAACAAGTATGTTAAAAATCGGTTCCCATGTAGGGATGAGCGGAAAAGAAATGTTTTTAGGTTCGGTAAAGGAGGCTCTCTCCTACGATGCCAACACCTTCATGGTTTATACGGGAGCGCCGCAGAACACGCGCAGAAAAGAGATCAAGGATCTGAATATCGATGCCGCAAAGGCTTTCATGCAGGAGAACGGAATTGAGGAATTTGTCGTACATGCCCCTTATATTATCAATCTCGCCAACACGATCAAGCCCGAGACATACAAGCTAGCAGTCGAATTTCTCGCCGTGGAGCTGGATCGTGCCTATGCAATGGGCTCGCGCACGCTGATTCTGCATCCGGGCTCCCATGTAGGAGCAGGTGTGGAGGCCGGAATCGAGCAGATTGCAAAGGGACTCAACGAGGTACTGACAAAGGACACGCCCTGCTGTATCGCACTTGAAACGATGGCGGGAAAAGGCTCCGAGATCGGTCGCAGCTTCGAAGAACTGGCGCAGATTTATGACAAGGTGACCTTCAATGACAAACTCAGGGTCTGCTTTGATACATGTCACACGCACGATGCCGGCTACGCCGTCAAAGACGATTTTGAGGGGGTTCTTGAGGAATTTGACCGTTATATCGGGCGTGACCAGATTGCCGTCTTTCATATCAATGACAGCAAAAACGAGCGTGGCGCTGCCAAAGACCGCCATGCCAACATCGGACAGGGCTATATCGGCTTTGAAGCGCTAAATAAAGTGGTACATCACAAGGATTTTGAGGCGATTCCTAAGATTCTCGAAACGCCTTACATCCCATCTCCGACCGACCCCGACGAAAAGATTCCGCCATATAAGGAGGAAATTGCTCTGTTCAGGCAGGGCTAAAGCCATTCCAGAAGCGTCTCAGTGCCTCTTTACAATTTGCAACGGACACAATCTCAAAATGTTCCCATTCCCGTGGGAACATTTTTTGATAGGAAGCTTCCAAAAAGCGCTCATCCAAAAGAGCAACCATTCCGATATCCTCCCTCGTCCGGATGACACGTCCTGCCGCCTGCAGCACCTTGTTCATGCCCGGATAGCGGTACGCATAGTCAAAACCATTCTTGCCCTCTTTATCAAAATGCTGCTTCAGGATTTCCCGCTCAAAGCACACCTGCGGAAGTCCTGTTCCGACGATCAGCGCCCCGATCAGCTTATCATGCGTCAGATCAATTCCTTCCCCGAAAATACCGCCGAGCACGCAAAAGCCTAACAGCGTCCCTCCGCTCTCCTCCTCGAAGCGTGCGAGAAACGCCTCCCGGTCACTCTCGGACATATGCCCGGACTGAACCAGACAGGTCACACGCTCTGTCTCATACTGCGTCAGATATGCCAGATAAACCTGCTCCAAAAAAAGATGGGACGGGAAAAACACAAGATAATTTCCTTCCTTTGCCTGTATGAGCTCATAGATATATGCGGCAATCCGGTCGTATTCCTGCGGGCTGCGCCTCGTATATTTGCTCGTCACCTGATTGCCGATGACCAGCTTACGCCGGTCCGCCTCAAATGCCGTGTGCGCATAAACCTCGTAATCCTCACCTGTTCCGCCCAGAAGAGCCTTGTAATACTGAATCGGCAGGAACGTAGCGGAAAACAGAATGCTGCTGCGTCCCCTGTCCATGCACTCTGCCAGACGTCCGGACGGGTCAACACAATACTGCCTGATCAGAAAAGAACCGTCTGACAAGAGCTGTGTATATACGACATAGTTGTCATCCAGGACTTCATTAACATCTAAAAACCGCGATATTTCAAAATAAAACTCCAAAATTTCTTTTCTGACGGGACTATCATCATGATCCTCGAGATATTTGGACATCCCTGTCTTCAGTCTCGCAAGCGCCATCACAAAAGCTCCGCAGTTCTCGATCACGCATGCGCCGTCACATTCCTTTTTCAGGGCAAGCAGTTCCTTATTGCACTTCTCAAGCTGCCTCTCCAGCTTTGTGCTGTAGGGCTTCACGACCCGCTTCAAGGCAAGGAAATCCTCCTTCAAAAGACCGGCGCTGTACATCTCCCTTCCACGCTCCACAAGATTGTGCGCCTCATCCATCAAAAAGAGGTATTCCCCCTTCACGCCATCCGTAAAAAAGCGTCTTAAATACACATACGGGTCAAACAGGTAGTTATAGTCACAAATAATCAGATCCGCAAACAGGCTCATGTCGAGTGCCATCTCAAACGGACAGACCGAGTGCTTCCGGGCATAGAGCTCGATCGTATCCCGGTCAAAATTGTCCTCGCCGAGCAGAAGCTCATAGATGGCATCATTGATTCTGTCAAAATGTCCCTTTGCATAAGGACAACTCTCCGGATTACAGTCCGTCTCCTGCGTAAAACAGATTTTATCCTTAGCGGTCAATACGACAGATTTACAGCAAAGTCCCTGCCCTCTTAACAGCTGAACCGTATCCGTTGCGACCGTCCGGGTAATCGTCTTTGCCGTCAGATAAAAGATCTTGTCCGCCTTTCCCTCCCCGACGGCCTTGACTGCCGGAAAAATCGTCGAGATCGTCTTACCGACTCCCGTCGGTGCCTGTATGAACAGCTTTTTTTGGTGATAAATCGTCTGGTACACATAGGTCACCAGTTCCTTTTGACCACTCCGGTACGGAAACGGAAAGTTCACTGCCTTGATCGATTTTTGCCTCTTTACCTGCCATTCATAGTGAAAATCCGACCATTTCCGATATTCTGACAATAGTGTCAG
>JAFUZE010000105.1 GCA_017476765.1 Lachnospiraceae bacterium | reverse complement strand
GATTTCCAAAAGCCGATAACAAACACTTTGGAATTGCGTTCGTTTGTCTGATTTTTTTGTAATTCAAAACGTTAGGTAATATAAATTTCGTGTACCCAGACAGGTCAAGTGTTAAATCGAATCCATGTACGAGTGTTGACAAATGTTGGTTTTTCGTCTCATCGAATCTCCGGATTAGCTATAGGCTGCCGCCTCAATGACACCGCAGCCGATCTTATCTCCGGAATCACCGGCAGGCTGGCTGGTAAAATCGTCTCTGCCGGCATGGATGACAACGGAGCGGTTCAGAATTTCTTCGACGGAGAGTCTCCCGTCATAGAAGGCAAGCCAGGCATAGCCGTTATTGCTAAGGAGCGGCGGCAGATCTCCTGCGTGCTGCGGGTGCATTGCTCCGGAAGGGTTATAATGGTTTCCCGATCGGTCAAAGGGCAGACGGCAGTCGCCGTTTTCGTGGATATGCATTGCATAAAAGCGGGATGAGCCCATGCTGCGTCCGTTTGCTCCCGCTGCTGCCGCATTGTCCGGCAGTCCGAAAATCTCCGCATTTACGACAATTCCGCCGAAAGGAACCGCATAGAACCGCACAATGCCGCCGAGCCGCGGGTTTGTCGCATTTCCTCTGACCCATGCCACTGCCTGCGGACGATCTCTCCCGATCAAATTTAGAAACATCGCTGAATCATTTTCCATTTTTTCACACATTTTTTCTTTTAGTATATTCGCTCCGGATGATTGCGGAACCCTCTTCTCCGTCCGGGTCTCGAAGCGTTTTGTAACGGACAATCAAAAGAAAGGATTGACATATATGCCGCTTCTATGAAAAAATACTACTGGTAGCATATCGGAGATACCGCATATGCACAAAAATACAGCGAAGGGAAAAGGAGAAAAACGATGGTTGAATTCAGATATGACACACAGCTGCTGATCGAGGGAGAAGATCTTGACGAGGATGTCATCAGCGAATACTTTACAAACAATTTTAAAGGAGACTGCCTGCTGGCGGTAGGGGATGACGAGCTGATCAAGATTCACTTTCATACGAATGAACCGTGGAAGGTACTGGAGTACTGTGCATCATTAGGAGAGATTTATGATATCGTAGTCGAGGATATGGACAGGCAGGCACGCGGGCTGCAGGGCTAAGTGAAGGGAAGGAAAGGGCATTAGTGCAACGTTTCCAATTAACGATATACTTTCTGTTTGCCAGAATTCCGCTCTACTGCGATGTCCTCAATCGACGATGCAATCGCATGGCTCATTCGGACACCTTGTATAGCGAAATCCAGCCTACGCAAAAAGTATATGTAATTGGAAGTGCTACACTGGGAATGTGAGGAAAGATGGAAAATAACCGGATATTGGAAGCGTACTATCAAAAATTTAAGGAAAACAAAAGGTTGCTGAGCCGTCACGGTCAGGTGGAATTTCTCACATCCTTAAAATACATTCACGAATGCTTGCAGGGCAACCCGCATGCAAGCATTCTGGATGTGGGTGCCGGCACAGGCAGATACTCCCATTTTTTGGCACAGGAGGGTCATGATGTAACTGCGGTGGAACTCATCGCGCACAACTTAGACGTTCTCAAATCCCAGAAGAACATGCCGCGCATCAAGGCATATCAGGGCAATGCGATGGATTTATCCCGCTTTGCGGACGATTGCTTTGACCTGACACTGGTTTTCGGACCGATGTATCATCTGTTTACCTTTGAGGAAAAGAAGAAGGCGCTGCTGGAAGCAAAACGGGTGACAAGAAAGGGCGGTTATATTCTGGTTGCGTACATTATGAATGAGTATGGGGTTCTTACGTTTGCCTTCAGGGAACGGAACGTGAAAGCCTGCATCGAAAAAGAGATGCTGACGGAGGATTTCCACTGCCGGACGAAGCCGGAGGATTTGTATGATTACGTCAGGCTCGAGGATATCGACCGTCTGGTCGCTGCCGCAGGTCTGAAGCGTGTGAAGATCATTGCTGCGGACGGCGCGGCAAATTATATGCG
>JAFUZE010000104.1 GCA_017476765.1 Lachnospiraceae bacterium | reverse complement strand
TACGAATATGCTCCGTTTGGTGATCTGATCAAGGGAAGCTACGGACAAATCCTGTTCCTTTATAACGGACAATACGGTGTGATGAGTGATGACAACGGACTCTACTACATGCGAGCCAGATACTACAATGTCAGTATCAAACGCTTCATCAATCAGGATGTCCTGACCGGTGAAATCAGTGAGAGCCAGAGCCTGAACCGGTATGCATATGTCGAAGGAAATCCGGTGACATATTTTGATCCGTTTGGGTTGGATAGGTTTGATACATCGTATTTACATAAAAATATTGCAGGAGCTTCTATTGCAATTGGACTTATAGTGTTGGGAGCAATCACTTTTGGTGCGGCATCAGCAGCTTTGATTGTTACAGCTACAATAGTATCAGCTGGATTAAGTGCTACAGATTTTATTGCATATAATTATGATGCAAGGGTCGCCAGAACATATGATGAATTAGTTGATGCAAGGGTAGGTGAAGTTAACAGTGTAATATCGTTTTTTCTATCATTTGCGGATGTTCCATTGGTCGGTGGAAATAGTGACTTTGCAAATGTTTCCGTTGGTCTTACATATAGTATTTTTTCAAATTTTTAACTTCTTTAAGAAAAAGGGAGATATCAAATGCCAAAATTATTCACATTTATTTCAGTTTGGACATTGTTTTACCTTATTGTGAATTATAAACTTCAATCAAATATAAATAATTTTGAATTGCATGCTGATCAAATCAGAACGACAAAAAAGAAAGTTATGTATATATATGCGCTGTTTGTAATTACTTTATGTATTCTTGCTTGTTTGGGGCGCTTAAGCTTTGGAGAGGTTTGGTTGATGGGTATAGGTATGGCGATGGAATTGTTATGGTTTAGAAAAGTTAAATTTTCGTATTCTAATGCATTTTGGAAAGTAAAGTTTGAAGTCGTATCAAAAGAAAACCAAACTAAAACAGTACTTGCAGCAATGTTTGCATTATTTCTGATTCTGTTAGATAGTGTATGGATGATGGGCAATATTGTCGGGAGAATTGAACAAGGATTGATAATCATAGTCATAATTTGGGTTGTGTTACTTATGTATGTCAGGAAACGATATCGGGACAAATAGCGGAGAGTGCGGAGCGTAGAACCTGCGGTGGTATCTTTTTTAGATATGTTTTTTGTTGGACAGATGATGATAAACATATGGTAATCGGAAACTGGAAAATGAGCTGTTTGGCTCTGAGAGGATGCTTGATGAACTGAACCGGAGTAAGCTTCTTAGAGGATGCTCAAAAATGTTATGAACGGGTTGCGTTGGGGTTTAAAAAGATGAACTACAAAAGTGATGCGGTCATTCTGACGGCAGTGGAAGCAGAGCGCGCTGCAGTCATGAAGGCGGTATCTGATCATGAGCGGAATTGCGGCGGGCGCAAGCAAGGAAGCCGAGCACTTGAGAAGCATTTGAAGTTTTGATTTTGCCGGACAGTTGCCGGATGGCAAACAATGAAAAAGCAAGGCAGGAGGATGTTTTCCGATGGCACAGGAAATTCGGATAGAACTCATTTTAATCGTACCTCTTATTTTGCAGATGATCGGACTGACATTTGCGGTTTTAATTGATCCGTACATCCGCAGGGAACACAGAATCATCATGGTGATTATCGTCGCCATGATTTTCAGTCTGATTGTGCAGAATTTCACGGGATATCTGCTGGATATCAACGGAACGATGCCTTATGAGAGAACGCTTGTCGGTATTTACGGATATTCCGTGCGCCCGGTGATTCTCGTTCTGTTCTTTTATATTGTAAGTCCGGAGAAAAGACATCCTCTGGCATGGATCCTCATCGGGATTAACATGTGCATTCATCTGACGGCTCTTTTTTCCGGGATATGTTTTCAAATCGACGCAGACAATCATGTCCCTCGAGGACCGCTCGGATACAGCTGTCATGTGGTCAGCGGCATGATGCTTGCGTATTTGGTTTATTTGACGATTCGGGAATACAGTCGCGTCAGAAAATCGGAGGCGTGGATTCCCGTGTTTAATGCCGTGCTCATTATCTTGTCGGTCATCATGGATTCCTTCGTGGACTACCGTGAATACCCTGCCACCTTTTTGACGATCGCGGTTGTCAGCAGTGCCGTGTTTTATTACATCTGGCTCCATTTGCAGTTCGTGCGGGAGCATGAGCAGGCGCTTTTGGCGGAGCAGCGTATCCAGATCATGATGTCCCAGATCCAGCCGCACTTTTTGTATAATACGCTCTCGACGATTCAGGCGCTGTGTCGTATCGATCCGGAGAAAGCGTTTTACACAACGGAGAGGTTTGGCGCCTACCTGCGTCAGAATATCGATTCCTTAAGTCAGCCGAACCTCATCGTGCTCAAAAAAGAGTTAGAGCACACCCGGATATATACGGAGATTGAAGAGATTCGCTTCCCGAACATCCATATAGAATATGACATTGAAAGCGAGGATTTTTTACTGCCTGCGCTTTCCGTCCAGCCGCTTGTGGAAAATGCAATCCGGCATGGTGTCCGCATCCGCAAAAACGGTATCGTTTCCGTCATTGTACGTAAGAAAGACGGATATCACGAAATCGTGATCCGGGATAACGGCAAGGGCTTTGATGCAGAAAACGCGGAAAGCATGGAGGGGAAGCATATCGGCGTGCGGAATGTGAGGGAAAGAATCGAAAAGATGTGCGGTGGGACGCTGACCATTGACAGCCGCATTGACGAGGGAACAACGGTCACGATTCGCATTCCGTTCCGAAAGGATGAAAAATGAATTAGTTTATTTACCGCCTTTTCCGGCAGGCAGCCTGACGGAGAAGGCGGTTTTTTATTAGCTCGAGGCTGTTGGACATTTGTTGGACATGGTGTATTAAAATCGAAAAAGGTCTGCAAATGTTGTCAGATGATATGAATGGAACAACACATGGCTTTTTGGGCGTTTTTTTTGAAACGATAACATGGAATGGAGAAAAGCGTGATGAAAAAAATTCTAAATTTAAAGATTGGAGGAATCCAGCAGAAGATCTACAATACCTTTCTGGTCACGGCTGTTTTGATTATCGCTGTGTTCCTTTCCGTGTCAATTTATGAAGCAAGGGCGCTTGGCAGTGTGCTGACTGAGATCGAGAAACTGCAAAAGGATTCCATTCGGGAAATCACCTCGGAGTATCTGACGGAATCGAATGGCAGGGAGCTGTCGCAGGAGCTTCTGACAGAGTATGACAAGATTGTGGATGTTAACTATAACAGAGCGGTCGAACAGAGCAGCAAGTCAACAAGACTTCTGTTAATCCTTACGGTTCTCGTGCTCATTGCGTGTTCGACAGGTGCCTTACTGTTGGCAAGGCGCATTGTAGGACCGTTAGAGAAGATGACGGGGCGGATTTCATCGCTTGGAGGAACGGACATTGCTTTTGAGATGGAGGATGCCTATCGGACAGGTGATGAGGTGGAAATTCTTGCGGAGGCATTTGCGGCTCTCTCGAAAAAGACAAGAAAATATATTGAGGATATCACGAAAATCACTGCGGAAAAGGAACGAATCGGAGCGGAACTGGGAATGGCAACGGCGATACAGGCGAGTCAGCTTCCGCATCTGTTTCCGGCATTTCCGGGATACACAGAGTTTGATATATACGCATCCATGAAACCTGCGAAGGAGGTCGGCGGCGATTTTTACGATTTCTTCCTCGTTGATGAGAACCATATCGCACTTGTGATGGCGGACGTGTCCGGCAAGGGTGTCCCGGCAGCTCTGTTTATGATGATTTCTAAGATACTGATCCGGAATCGGGTACAGAGCGGAGATTCCCCGGGTGAGGCGCTTGCCAATGTAAACGAACAGCTTATAGAGGGTAATGAGGCGGAAATGTTTGTGACTGTGTGGCTGGCAATCCTCGAAGTCTCTACGGGAAAAGGCATCGCCGCAAATGCGGGACACGAGCATCCGGTTTTAAGACGTGCGAACGGAAAGTATGAACTGGTAACATATCGTCATTCACCTGCTGTTTCACTCATTGAGGGAGCTTCATTCGAGGAACATGAATTTGAGATGCATCCCGGGGACAGCCTGTTTGTACACACGGACGGCGTGACGGAGGCAACCGATTCAAAATATGAGCTGTTTGGAACACAACGGCTTCTTGACGCATTAAATAAAAATCCGGATGCAAAACCGGAGCAGGTATTGCGGAATGTCATGGATGGGATTGAGGCATTTGTGGCAGGTGCGGAGCAGTTTGATGATATCACGATGCTGTGCCTGAAATATGAAGGAATTGCGTCAGGGAAAAAGTCAAATGTGAAAAAATGATATTGTGCCGGGCAAAGGAGATAAAGAAATGTCTTTGGGTAAAGGAATGAATAAATCCAAGTATTTAGCCGTTGCGATTGCTGTGATCGCCATCGCGTTTGGGATATGGTTTCAGTTTTTTTATTCCAGAGGGTTTGTGCAGACGACGGCAACGATCGTGTCCACGCAGGATGAAGGGTATGATTCGGACGATACAAGGGTCTATAGCGCAACGGTGGAATATACCGTGGACGGGGTCATTTATACAGAGAAGCTGGATACGCTCAGTTCTTCCTATAGAGAGGGAAAAACGGTCAAGGTGCGCTATGATCCTGCGAAGCCTTCCGTAGTGCATGCGGCAAGCGGGCTCGGCATCTATACCATTGCTGCAGGAATCGTGATTCTGGCAGCGTTGGCAATATCCGGTATACAGAGAATAATGTACGGAACGCACTGAAGAAAATGCAGGCGAATGTTATATGATATTTTCTTGAAAAAATCTCAAGAAATAATATATTTATGATAATTCTAAGGAGGATAAACAATGAAAAAGCATCTTTTGAAACGGATTTTAACAACAGCAGGCATCATAGCCCTCATGGCGGCAATGCTTGGCGGATGCGGTAATGCCGGCAAGAATGCAGCAGTGTCCGATACTTCCCAGACAGCCGGTGAGGTGACAGCAAGCGAAATGTCCGATGAAGAAAGCGATGAGACGGAAAAAGCATCGGCAGCACCGGAGGAAACTGATGAGGCGGCAGAAGAGACACCGGCGACGGAGGAAGAGACACCGGCAGCGGAAGAAACCGATGAGACGGAAAAAGCATCGACAGCACCAGAGGAAACCGATGAGGCAGCAGAAGAGACACCGGCAAAGAGCGAACAGACAGGCACGGCAGGCAGCAATATTCCGCTCAAGGACAATTCGGAAGAGGCGGAGTATCAGATTCAGGTTGCAATGCAGTATAAATTTGAGGAGATCTATGGCGACAAGGTCTATGATGCCAGAATTTATGTAGATAAAATCTATACGGCGGAAGAGGAACAGGAAGACCCGCTCAAGTCGTACAATTTAGGTCCTGATGAAGTGGCATTTATCGTAAAATACGAATTGCTGCCGGTACAGGGAACTGACATCAATGAGCTTATGATACCCGATGGTGAATATGATGAGGAGTCGGGTTGGATTAGAAATATGACAAGAGTGGGAATATTAAGACCGAACGAAGGTGGAGAGCCGGCTTATCAGATTACGGATTTCGGAACAGGATTTTGACATCAGGAAATCGGATATGTCGAAAGGCTTTTATAAGAAATATGACAAGACAGCTCCGGAAAGCCGTATTCGGATGCGATGAAAATGGCAGGGAAATAACCGGCTTTGGGAAAGAGAGAGAACAGAAAGGAAGGAAACAGGATTGCAAAAAATGAGAAAGGGAATGATAACGGGGCTTGCGGTTTTCATGCTGCTTAATTGTGCGGCATGTGGGAGCAAGGAGACCGCGGCAGAACTGGTCGATACGGAAGTGGTCGCATCAGAAGAGGACAACGGTGCAGAAGCAGCCGCATCGGCATGGACGGCGGAGGGTAACTTTGTAGACGATGCAGACAACCATATGCAGATCTATCATATGCTGGTAGAGAACGGATACGACGAAGACGGCTGGAGCGTTATGGTGGTATTCGGAGAGTCCATATACGGAGGTGAGATGGACGAGCAGGACGGGATGCTCACGGGTGTGATCGGCACCTATGAGGATGATGGTACACCGGGACCGGAGATGGAGGCTTCCCTGACTGTGGAGGACGGGCAGATTCTCCTGCGGACGGGGGATGGCAAAGAGTATTATTTCCGGCAGGATGACACGGATTATTCCGAGGCTTTCAGCAGGGAATCGCTGCCGTTTTTCCAATACAATCAGATTTACGGAACGAATGGTTTTGATGCCGTCGAAGCGGCAGCCTACGATTATCTGGCGTTTAAGGCGGAAAGAGATTACGATCCGGCTCATGTCATGCTGCCGTATGTGCATGTCGTGGAAATGGATGAGTCGGATCCGGGTGATGTGCTGCTTTATGGGGATTATTACCTCTGGGAGTTTGAAAAGGACGGGGATATCCTGGTGGCTGTATCCGGCGGACACCGTCCGGGTATTATCCACGCAGAGCGCTTCGGCGAGGGTGAGACGGCGATCTACAGCGCCCTCAGCATGGAG
>JAFUZE010000103.1 GCA_017476765.1 Lachnospiraceae bacterium | reverse complement strand
GGAGACGGTGCTCATGCATGGAGCGGCAGGAGGTCTACTGAATATGGAAGCGCATCCGGTCAGTGACGAAGCCTTATCGGGCGAGGTTACGATGCAGCCGTGGGAGTTTTACATTTTTACCGATTAAGCAAACTTTGCGATTCTCCGAAGATATGATAAAATATAGCAGAAAATTTTACTGTATGAGCAGGCAGAAATGTCATATTTTTTTGAAAGGTGTGGAGAAAAGATGAATCTGAAGGATATCGCACAGCTGGCAGGGGTAAGCTCTGTGACAGTTTCCAATGTGATCAACGGAAAATATAACAAGGTATCGAAGGCAACGATTGAGAAGGTGCAGAAAATCATTGAGGAGAATGATTATCACCCGAATGCAACAGCAAGAAGCCTTGCGTTAAAGGAAAGTAAAATTATAGGAGTGGTAATTCCCAACCTCGCAGAGGATGATGTTTTTTCGTCAAGCCCTTATAACTCGCAAATGCTCGGATATTTGGAGCGATACATTCGCAAGCAGGGTTATTATCTGATGACCCGCAGTGTCTCACAGTGCAAGGAGGTCATTCCGGTTTTTACCACATGGAATGTGGACGGCATTTTGTTCTTCGGTGCTTGGGAAGATGAAGTTGCCGGTATTCAGGACAAGCTGAAGATACCGGCGGTTTATATCGACACCTATGCGGAGGACATTCCGATTGCCAACGTAGGCATTGACGATTACAAGGGCGGGTATCTTGCCGCGAGATATCTCATCGGCAAGGGGCACACCCGGATTGCTCTTGCGGGACCTGCCAGAGGCTTTACACCGAGCGTCATCTCGGAGCGGTATCGGGGCTATCAGGATGCCTGTGAGGAAAAGGGAATTGAGATTACGCAGGATTATATTTTTGAGGCACAGACGGAATATGAAAGCGGAGTGGAGACAGGAAAAAAGATTGCTTTTTCGCCTATAAAGTGCACTGCCGTCGTCTGTATGTCAGACATTCTTGCACTTGGCATCATGGAAGGTCTGAGACTATGCGGGGTGAATGTTCCGGGGGATATATCGGTCGTAGGCTTCGATAACCTGCCGGAATGTCAGTATTCCAATCCGCAGCTTACAACCGTTTCACAAAATCTTGAGCAGAAGGCAGAGCTTGCCGGAGAATATCTTTTTGCAATGATTCGCGAGAAAGAAAAAAAGGTTGGCAGTCAAAGGCTCGATGTTGAGATTGTGGAGAGGCATTCAGTAAAAAACATTTCGAAAGGAGACTAGGATGGAGAAATGGCTGGAAAGCGTATACAGCGATGGGAGCAGACAGTTTGTCAGCAATCCGGAGCCGTCGCTCGGTGAGGAGGTCACTGTCTGGATACGACTGTATGAGGATGCGCCGGTTCGGCATGTCTTTGTGCGCAGTATCCCGAACGGTGCGGAGGAGCTTTATGAGGCGGCAAAGAGAAAAACGGCTCATGGATTTGCCTACTATGCGGCTTCCTTCCGGATGAGGGAAGCACGGATGCAGTATCAGTTCTACCTCGCATGTGACGATGTCATTTACTATTATAACCAGAAGGAGATCACTACATATATTCCGGATCATACATATGATTTTGTCCTGCTTGCCGATTACAGGCAGCCGGCATGGGTGAAGTCGGCGGTGTTTTATCAGATTTTTCCCGAACGCTTCTGTAGCGGCGATGAAAAACTCGATGTGAAGGACGGAGAGTATGAGGTAGACGGACATCCTGTGATTCATATGAAAAGCTGGGAGGAAGAGCCGCTTCCATACAGCAAGGGCTATTGTCTTGACTTTTTCGGCGGAGATCTGGAGGGGGTAAAGCAGAAGCTTCCGTACTTAAAAGAGCTGGGCGTGACTGCGGTCTACTTAAATCCAATCTTTGAGGCACCCTCCATTCACAAATATGACTGCATTGACTATTTCCATGTCGATCCGCATTTTGGCGGTGATAAGGCGCTAGCGGAGCTGTCGGAGGCGCTGCATCAGAATGATATGAAGCTGATTTTGGACATTTCCATCAATCATACAGGAACCGCACATAAGTGGTTCAACAAGGACTGCCTGTATTTTGATCAGTCGGTCGGTGCTTATCACAATCCGGATTCCGAGGAGCGCAGCTACTATTTCTTTGAAAAGAATTCCAATGTGTACAAAGGATGGGCGGGGAAGGAAGAGCTTCCGACGCTCAATTATACATCGCAGTAGCTTAGTCGGATAATTTATGAGGATGACAATTCCGTGCTGCGCAAGTGGTTAAAGCCTCCTTATAACATAGACGGATGGAGATTCGATGTCGCGGATGTCTTTGCGAGAAACGATGAGATTCAGTTAGCGCATGAGATCTGGCCGGAGATTCGCAGGTGCATCCGGGAGGAAAATGAACAGGCATATATCCTCGCCGAGGACTGGGGGGATTGCGCCGGATATCTGCAGGGCAGGGAGTGGGATTCTCCGATGAACTATTACGGCTGCGCACGTGTGATTCGCCAGTTTGCCGGGCTGCCGGATCTGTTTTTGGAGAGAAATGAGATTTTGCGCAGGGTACCGTACCGGATGACTGCAGAGGATGTAAAGGGCAGGGTCATGGAGCATCTGGCAAAGCTTCCGTTTGTCATCTGGCAGAATCAGTTCAATCTGATCGACAGCCATGATGTATCCAGAATGCACAATCATAAAAGCGTACATCCGCAGATTTACCGCGGCGCTGTCATTTTGCAGTTTGTGCTCATCGGTGCACCGTCCATTTATTATGGGGATGAGGTCGGGATTGACGGATGGACAGAAAGCACGGAGGGCTTCCGTTTCCCGATGCCGTGGAGCAAGGATTACGAAAGTCTGGATACCTACCGGCTCTACCGCACGCTGGCGCATCTCAAGAAGGAGAAGGCGGCTCTTTGCGAGGGCGGTTTCAAGTTTTTGTATGCACAGGGCGAGACAGTCGTGGTCGCCAGATTTGACGAGGACGAGGCGCTTCTTGCCGTCGTTACGGTCAGCAAGGAGGATGAGAGGATTGTTTTACCGATTGGCAGCATCGGTGCAGTAATGCCGGAGGATGGTCGGGATGTGTTTGGTGAAAAGCTGGACTACACGAGGATAGATGACAGAAATATAAAATTAAAGGTAGAAGCACGAAAAGCGTATTTAATTGACTGCAGGGTGTCATAAAAGAGAAGGCGCTTTTTTAAAAACGCATATTAAGCGATTAACTCTGCGGCACGCAGGGAAAAGTCCGAAGGAGACGGTTGGAAGAAGTACCGTATGGAACAGAGACATCAACCGTCCGAACATGGCAGAAAGCAGGAAGGGAAGGGATTATAAAATGAAAAAACAGTTGCAGGAATTTGTCGAGCAGGCAATGCCTGCTGCGCAGAAGGAAGCGATCGTTCAGGGGGAGAAGTATCGCTTTACGATTCTGACAGACCGGCTGATACGAATGGAGTATGAGAGAGAGGGACGGTTCAATGATGCAGTGACACAGAGGGTTGTATGCCGCACGTTTCCGCCGGTGGAGTTTCGGGTTATCGACGAGCCGATGCGTCTGGAGATTATCACGGAGCAGCTGCATCTGTACTACAACAAACGGGAATTTTCCGCGGAGGGCTTATCGGTTCAGCTGAAGGGAGGCTTTGCCGTCTATGGCTCCAACTGGCATTATGGAGATTCGCTTAAGGATTTAAAAGGAACTGCCCGGACACTCGATAATATTGACGGGGCGGTGGAGTTGGAGCAGGGACTTTTGTCCAGAGACGGGTTTACGGTGCTGGACGACTCCGGGAGTGCGCTTCTTACAGCGGACGGAGAGGTAAAGGGCAGAGAGTTCAAAGAAGAGGATCTGTATTTCTTTGGATATGGGCATGATTATCTTGGGTGTTTGAAAGACTTTTACACGCTGTGCGGAAAGGTGCCTCTATTGCCGCGCTATGCACTGGGCAACTGGTGGAGCCGGTTTTATGCATATACGGAGGAGACGTATCTGAAGCTGATGGATCGGTTTCGGGAGCATCAGATTCCGCTTTCCACTGCGGTGATCGATATGGACTGGCATTTGACCGAGCTGCCGGAGAAGTATGGGAGCGGATGGACGGGCTATACCTGGAACCGGGAATATTTTCCTGATCCGGAGCGTTTCCTGAAGGCTCTTCACGAGCGCAGTCTGCATGTGACGCTGAATGTGCACCCGGCGGACGGCGTGCGGGCACATGAGGCGGCGTACCGGGACATGGCAAAGGCATTGGGAATTGATTATGAACACGAAGATAAAATTCCGTTTGATATTACCGATCCGGATTTTACGGAGGCATATTTTAAGTATCTGCACCATCCGAACGAAAAAAAAGGTGTGGATTTCTGGTGGATTGACTGGCAGCAGGGAAGCGGTTCGGCGATTGCGGGCGTGGATACGTTATGGCTGCTGAATCACGTTCATTTTCTTGACAGCAAGAGAGATGGAAAGCGGCCGATG
>JAFUZE010000102.1 GCA_017476765.1 Lachnospiraceae bacterium | reverse complement strand
GGAGCTCATCCCGGTTTACCATCTGCTCATTCAGCTGCTCGATGGCATCCAGCCGCTGTATAATCAGCTCCCGGTCAATGAGCGGCTGCTCCAGATAGCTGCGAAGCGTCCTTGCGCCCATCGCTGTCCTCGTTTTGTCGAGCACCCACAAAAGAGAACCCCGCTTCTGCTTTTCCCGAAGCGTTTCGGTCAGCTCGAGATTTCTTCTCGTGGAGGAGTCGAGCAGCATGAATTTGCTTGCCGTATAAGGAAGAAGCCGGGTGATCTGTGAGAGACTGCTTTTCTGTGTCTCATACAGATACGACATGACAGCACCTGCGGCGAGCAGACCGGACTTAAAGTCTGCGATTCCGAGTCCTACAAGCGAGCTTACGTTAAAATGCTCAAGAAGCACCTTTTGACAGGTCTCATCGTCAAAATACCATGCCTCCAGATGATACAGGGTAATGCCGAGCCGGCTTTTCAAATCCTCCAGATCAAAGCCGCTCACCATAAAGCCGTCGTTACAGACAATCTCGGACGGCATGAACCGGTTGATTTCATCAAAAAGCTGTCTGTCATTTTGAAGCTCCGTCACATAATAATCCCCCGTCGAGATATCAATCGTTGCAAGTCCGATTCCGTCCGGCTCATATGCGATGCACATCAGATAGTTGTTGCGGCTCTCCTCGAGTGCCTGCATATCGATGTTCGTTCCCGGTGTGACAATTCGGGTGACCTCGCGCTTTACAAGTCCCTTTGTAAGCTTCGGATCCTCCATCTGCTCACAGATTGCAACTTTATAGCCGCGTTTTACAAGCTTGTTCAGGTAGCCGTCAACTGCGTGGTACGGGACACCGCACATCGGTGCACGCTCCTCCAAGCCGCAGCTTTTCCCTGTCAGGGTGATTTCCAGTTCTCTCGAGGCAGTGATGGCATCTTCGAAGAACATTTCATAAAAATCTCCGAGGCGGTAAAAAAGAATACAGTCCGGATAGGTCTTCTTCGTCTCCATATACTGCTTCATCATAGGTGTTAATTCTGCCAAAGTTCTGCTCCGTTTCTAATTGCTTTTGTTTTTAAATGCTGTTTTTTCTTCAATTTTCTGTCAATTTGTGCAAGTATTTATGCAAGTACGCTGCATAGCGCCTGTTTTTTAGTGATTGTTTCCGTTTTTTGCTGTGTTATCCTGCAAATTTCGTCTGGAGCCCTGCAAAAATCCTGCATATTTCCTGCAAGATTTAATAAGAGCTATCTCCTATACCTGAGATACCAGTTCGCCCATATAATAAAAGCCCTTGCACTCGGTCAGCTTCACGGGAACGATTGTCCCGATCACGGACGGTTCCGCCTTAAAGTGCACGAGTGTATTGTTCGAGAGTCTGCCTGTGACATAGTCCGCATCCTGCTCATTGAGATGTTCCGCCAAAACCTCCATCGTCTCTCCGGCATAAAGCCCGGCGCGCTGTTTTGCAGTCTCCTGCACGACACGAAGCAGGCGGTCAAAGTTTTGCTTGATCTCGGCATCCGAAACCGGATTTTCCATCGATGCCGCCGGTGTCCCTGTCCGCTTGGAATAGATGAACGTAAATGCGTTATCGTACCCGACTTTTTTTACAACATCGATCGTCTCGTCCACATCCTCCTTTGTCTCGCCCGGAAATCCGACGATAATATCGGTCGTGATTGCCAGATCGGGAATTTCCCTTCTCAGCTTTAAGGCAAGCTCCAGATACTGCTCCTTCGTATAGTGACGGTTCATCGCCTTCAGGATTCTCGTAGAACCGGCCTGAAGAGGAAGATGCAGATGCCTGCATATTTTTTTGGAGTGTTTCATGACCTCGATCAAATCATCGGACAAATCTTTCGGATGCGGCGTCATAAAACGGATTCTCTCAAGCCCCTCAATCTTTTCGACCTCGGTCAAAAGCTGTGCGAACGTAAACGGCTCCTCCAGATTTTTGCCGTAGGAATTGACATTCTGTCCCAGCAGCATCACTTCCACCACGCCGTCGGCGACGAGCTGCTCGATCTCACGCACAATTTCTTTCGGACTGCGGCTTCTCTCCCGCCCTCTGACATACGGCACAATGCAATAGCTGCAGAAATTGTTGCAGCCATACATGATATTGACCCCGCATTTAAACGAATACTTGCGCTCGGAAGGCAGCTCCTCGACGATTTGATCTGTATCCTTCCAGATGTCGATGATCATTCCGTTTCCTGCATTTTCGATCGTTTGGTAGAGAATTTCGGCAAATTTGAAAATATTATGTGTTCCAAAGACGAAATCCACGAACCGATAGCTTGTCCTGAGCTTTTCAATCACGCTCTCCTCCTGCATCATGCAGCCGCACAGTCCGATCTTCATATAAGGATTTTTCTTTTTTAAATTGTTTAAGTAGCCCAGTCTGCCGTACACCTTCTGGTTTGCGTTGTCACGGACCGTACAGGTGTTGTAGATGACGAGGTCTGCCTGCTCCTCCGATGTCATCGTATAGCCGATGATCTCCAGAATGCCGACAAGCTTTTCGGAGTCCTTCGCATTCATCTGACACCCGAACGTAACGACGCAGGCGGTCGGAATGCGTCCGGTCTCCTGTTTAAACGCTTCCGCCCATTGTTTGCATTTTGCAATGAAATAATATTGCCTGTCCGGTTCCTCTGTCGGCGGTGTCCGAGTAATGTCCATTTTATCAAAATCTATGTTCATATTCATTTCCTTTTTAAATCTTCCTGTCTTTTATTCTCTCTGTATTGGCCAGCGTAGTTGCCTGCTACCTGTGCAAGTGGTTAGACGGAGAGGCGTAGAAAGTATTAGAATGATTCATATCTTTTTTCTTTTTACTTTCGAATTTGTCCTTCCCCGCTAATCTGATATTTGTAAGAGGTCAGCTCCCGAAGCCCCATCGGTCCCCTTGCATGCAGCTTCTGCGTGCTGATACCGATCTCTGCGCCAAAGCCAAACTGAAAACCGTCGGTAAAGCGGGTCGATGCATTGTGATAGACGCACGCGGCATCCACATAATCCAGAAACTTCTGTGCATTTTCCTGATTTTCGGTAATAATCGCATCGGAATGTCCCGTATTATAACGGTTAATATGGGCAATCGCCTCGTCCACATCCTTTACGACCTTACATGATAAAATATAATCCAAATACTCCGTGCCGTAATCCTCCTCCGTTGCAGGGGTGATATCCGGAAGAACCTTAAGCGTGCGCCCGTCTCCGCGAAGCTCCACGTTCTTTTCGTCCAGAGCCGCCTTCAGCTTTGGCAGGAACGTCTCATAAAGCTTCTCATGTACGACGAGGGATTCGGCGGCATTGCAGACACCGATCCGCTGTGTCTTGGCATTTATGATAATCGGAATTGCCTTGTCGATATCCGCATACTCATCGACATAAATATGACAGTTGCCGGTGCCGGTCTCGATCACAGGAATCGTGCTGTTGCTCACAACTGCGCGAATCAGCCCAGCTCCGCCTCTCGGAATCAGCACATCGACAAAGTCATTGCATTTCATAAACGCCGCTGTCGTCTCGCGGCTTGTATCCTCAATGAGTGCAATCGCATCCTCCGTAATTCCTGCTTCGCCAAGTCCCTTTCGAATTGCCCTTGTAATGGCAATATTGGAGGAAATGGCATCCGAACCGCCCTTTAGAATCACCGCATTGCCGGATTTAAAGCACAGAGAGAAAGCATCCGCAGTCACATTCGGACGG
>JAFUZE010000101.1 GCA_017476765.1 Lachnospiraceae bacterium | reverse complement strand
TCGTTCTCGTCCCCTCTCGGGGTATCTATATTTCTCACACCAATGTACGCGACGTGCAGTGATTATAATATTGTTCTCGTCCCCTCTCGGGGTATCTATATTTCTCACCCACTATAGCAAAACGATAATAACAATCAGAAAAGTTCTCGTCCCCTCTCGGGGTATCTATATTTCTCACCAAATTCAATATTAAGTATCCTAAAAAGCAATTCGTTCTCGTCCCCTCTCGGGGTATCTATATTTCTCACGGTGGGGAATTGGATGGTACTTGTGCTTTTTTTATTTCTCGTCCCCTCTCGGGGTATCTATATTTCTCACAATGATGAACGAAATCGTAGCAGCAGTTGAGGCATTTCTCGTCCCCTCTCGGGGTATCTATATTTCTCACCCTGTTCTCTGCAGCCCCCTAACCACCATGCTTGAACAGATGGTTTGCGGCGCAAACATGAAGCTTTGAAAAACACTTTAAATATTTCATGTAAAAATCTCCCTTAAACCGCATAAATCGCTATGCGGCGCAAAAACAACTATATAATTTCATTTTGATTCTTTTGTGCAAATCCGTCTGGGATGCATTCTTTTTACAAAAATCTAAGGCTGCACTCTCCAAACTGATATCGTTTTCCCTGATACATCGTCATCTTCAAAATATGCGGCGACACGCCCAGCCTCGTATCAATGTAATGCTTATGCTGTCTCGGCACTCCGGTATGTTCAAAGATTGTCTGCGTCATATTGACACCGCGCTGTCCAAACAAAGGATAGGTAATCGTTTTGCTCACATATCCGGCGCCTCCTCCCAACCACACAGTGTCCTTTTCCGGTTTTGCAATCTGTGCAAATTTGCCTGAAAAAAACTCATAATACAGCTTTGCAAAATCGGCGACAGCTCTTTTTATATCCTCTGCACGAAACTGACATTTTGTAGAATCAATGGTAATCGTAAAGTCAATCACCGTTCCGGGTTTAATGCATTCCCGCAGCAGATTCAGTCTTTTTATCTCACCGCTTGTATGATATTCGATTTTCTGGCAAAGAGTCAAAGCGTCCACGGAAAGCGATTTACTGTCGCTCACAATCAAGCCCGCCAAAGAGTCGTTCACCATATCCGTTTTTGTCTTGGAACGCTGCAAGGTATGAAACGCTTCCGTCTCTATCGCCTTCGTCTCCCTCTTTAAATAAGACATTCTGCCTGAACGCTGATTCGCTTCGCGGAGCACATCCCTTTTGTACCTTTGATACCTCTCCGCATCTGCCGTGACACATTCACTTAAGAGAATCGTTCGAAGCATCCCCTTCAGAGAGGAGCCCGGAATATAAGGATTTCCGTAAGCATCCTTCATACACTGCATGATCTGTATGGTTCTGCCCCGCTCTATAACGGCATCACCGCAGTCCAGTTGATACAAAGCCCACTCATTTATATCCGCAGCAGGGATTTTATGCTCTGTCATCCAGCTGCCCAAATCCTTTTTCATGTCATTTACCATGAAACGCTCATATTCGGTATCCAGCTTTCTGCGCTTCAAATACATATACATCCGGTCAAGTGCGGGAACAATGATCTTCTTTTGTTTTCTGTCAAGGATATACTCTTTTTTCTTCAGCTCCTGACCGCTGCCTACATAAAGCGGTCCCTTCACGACCAATTGAACCCGATACTCCTGTAAGAACTCCTTCATACATCCACCTCCATAAACATCGGCTTCGCATATCGATAAACCGGATGAAGTCCCTGACTGGACACATCAAATATATCTCCCTGAAATGTATGAGCGAAGCAGGAACCCGCACGGAAAACATATAAATCCCGTTTTCGCAGAAGCGAATCGGCATATTCCTCAGAGGCAACAAAACCGCTTCTTTTCACAAGCAAATATGTCGCACCGCAAACTGCAGCTTCCAGTTCTCCGTCCGCTGGCAGGCTCACCGATAATGTCATATACCGATTTCCATCGGCTGTAAGCCTTCGCTCGAGCTTTTCGTGTAACCGGCACGGAAACAATTCAAACCTGCCCATTCCCGAGGATCGTTTTCCACCGATTCCCGAATAGGAAAGAGCAGTCAGCAATTCTTCCAAAAAGTTCAGAATTTGCTCACCTTCATATCCGACAATCACATATAAGCCCGCATGATCAGAAAATTGAAACATTCCGACTCGATACGGAACCGTCTGCTCTTCACCGCGAACAGATGCACCTGTTTTAGAGACTTCTTTACCTAAATTGCGAAAATAATTCAGCTCCCTTCCTGCATCAAGCTGTCCGGATAAAAAGCGTTCCAGCTTATCTGCCGGAATGTAATCCAGCTTCTTAAAAGCCTTCTTTTCGGTCGATATGCCATCCCGCTCTGACGGGATATGCAGCATTGGCTTTGGCACATAATAATGTTCACCAATATAAGGGAGCGCATCCGACAGCAATAACTGTCCATCGCGCACGAATGACACCAGCTTTTCTAAGTCATCTTTGTTGCGCCGTCTTGCCTCAATGCACAGCGCAGAAAAAAGTGTGTCCGCACCAAACGAAAATCCGCTTTCCTCAAGCGTTCCCCTGCCAATATGAATCCCTACAGGAAAATACAACCTATATGCTTTATAATTCATAGACTCTTCCCCCACTAAACCTCAGAGAGGATCACATTCAGTTCATCCAGCAGCGCATTCTCCAACCCGCCGATCACGGCATCCGCCTGAAGGGATCTGAATTTTACCTTCCCATAGCCTCTGGAGCCATGTCCGCCGATGTAATCATATTGCAGCAAACGGAAGCCTTCTGCCAGCAGTTCAAAATCCTCCTTGATTTCATCGGGATTGCCAACCTCATATACCATATCCAAATCAAATCTGGCACCCGGGATTACCCGCTCGATCTGTCTCGGATTGGCAACTGCGGTCTGCCTGTTGATCGAGTTTTCGAACTTAACCTCCGTCAGACTGTTCACTGCCTGTTTTCTCAGCTCTGCCTCGTTCGAAAGCAACATATCCGAAACTAAGATTCTGCTCGGTCTGATTCCTCCCTTTTTGGCGCTTCCAAACACTCTTAAAATGCGTTCATGGTCATCGTCCGGCTTCACAATTCCGCTGTTATATGCCCGCGCCAAAAGAGTCCGCAGCTTGCCTTTTAAGGAGCTTCCCGGCAGCATCGGCAAATTTGTCCTGCTGTCCTTAATGACCGGGGAATCCACTGCTCCTATTGCCGCAAAGGCTCCGTTTCCTCCGATATGCATACCTGTCATAATTTCAATGAATCCCGTAATTTGAATTTTTGTATACATCGAATTTCCTCCCTCAATCTTTTCCGCCGTAAAATCTATGATATGCTACCAGCGCCTCTAAATATCGATTAAACAAAATAAAGTTTTTTCTGCTTCCGTTGATTTCTTTAAGTGCCTCAATCAGTCCTGCCTGCTCCACAAAGGTTTTCACAAGCATCGGATCGCGTCCGCACTCATAAACAAAGCGAACCCTGAGATAATCAATTCTCGAACACACCTCCTCCGGCAGTTCTTCGCTCATCCCGAGCACCTCATTGTAAATATCCGCCGTCATGGCAAGCAGATTACGAATTTTGGAGGTTGTAATCCATTTCGGATTACCTCTGTTATCCTTATTTGCCGACAGTTTTTTTATCACCGATTCCGCCTGATCCACATACGTTGACTCATTGATTGCCATTGTCCGCATCCTCCTTCTCCCTTGTGAAATATGCATAAATTGTTATTGCCGTTTTTAATTGCCTGCAATCTTCGGGTGACTTCATCCACTCGTACATCTGTCTGGAAAAGTGCTGATAAAGCGCCTTTTCTTCGTCTGCGGCATCCGTCCCCGGTTCCATGCGGGACAGCAGATATACATATCTCGCAAAATTGATTTTTTCATTCCTTCCCCGTATCAGCTCCAAAAGATGATATAGAAATGCCTTTCCGTGATCCTGTGTGTTTCCAAAATAATCGATCAGCAGCTTCAGCTTTTCTCCGACCACCTTCTGACAGAAATCCTGCCAGGAATATGTTCCGTCAGACAGCTGAATATCTGCCTGTCTCAAATCTGCATGCGTTTCCCCGTCCGGCAAAATCGTAACGGCTGCTTTTCCGAAGCGCTGCTTGGAATCCTCCTCCAGAGCACCTGTCTCCACCGCCATTTGATGGATCGGAAAACCCGCAGGATACAAACCGATTCCGGCTGAAATGCTTAGCGTCCCCTGCGTGAATTGCGAAAAAGCCTGCTGCAGCTCCATCCCAATCTCAACAATCTCATTCCAGGCACCGACTATAAACACATCATCCCCGCCCGAATACACAATCGTGGCATTGTGTGCAGCCGGCAATGCATTCCGCCGATTTTCAAGCAATACCGTTTTCCGTTCCGCCAACAGCGCATTGATATAATATTTAAAGAAAAGCGAAAGCTGTCTGGACAACGTTGCCGTTCTTGATAACGTGTTGTGCTCCTGCCGGAAGCCGGAAACAAACGCCTGTCCCAGATTATCTACATCAGCTCTCAGCACCCCCAGCCGCTCTATTCCCTCGGAGGCTTTTGCGAGTTCCTCAAAGGATTGTCCTTTCGTGTAATTTCCGACCCATATTTTCGTTGCAATTTTGAGTCCGGAATAAAATTTATTTTTTGCATATGCACGCACAAAGGAATGAGGCTGCTTCTGCATCCTTTCTCGCAGCTGTTCCTCCGTCTCCGCAATCAGAAAAGAATCATCCGGCAGCGGAAGACTTCCTTCTTCCTCTTCCTTTAACACAACAAAAAAGGGGGCGTACAAAATGCTGACAGATGTCTCTTTGAGCGAGCTGCATATATCACATAAGCCATCCTCGTTCACGTTGTCAAGCCGCCTGCACACGCGGCACTCCCTATCATAAGAAAGATGCTGTTTTTTGTTCAATGCCAAAA
Source organism: Lachnospiraceae bacterium (assembly GCA_017476765.1). GTDB lineage: Bacteria > Bacillota > Clostridia > Lachnospirales > Lachnospiraceae > JAFUZE01. The sequence continues at coordinate 10,762 of JAFUZE010000101.1, read as the reverse complement.
TATCCTCATGCCGATATCGGCTCATCTTTCTCTCACTCAACTGAGTACTGACGCTCCGAAAGAGTTCCGCATAACTGTTCTTTGGATCGTTCTTTAATGTATTTGCCGACGCCTCGGCATATCCCGATGCTGCAAACAGTGCTATGCTGAATTTATCCAAAAACCATTGGTTCAGACGCTCCCCAAACTGTTTGACAACGGCTTTGACCCGTTCTGTATTAGGCAGGAGAATATAGCTGTGTCCTCCGCCCGAATAAATCAGGTTTGCTCTGGAAAGCGACAGCTCCTCCAAGAAACTGTCCACAATATTTTCCATCATAATCTCCAGATAGAACGAACGTGAGCGAAGCATTCGCAGCGCATCCTTGCTGTGAATCGTATAAATAAACGACTGAATGCCTGACAAATCGATGGAATAGAGAAGAAATGCTTTCTTTTCATAAAACTCCTTTGCGTGTTCGAACAGTTCTGACCTGTAATCCTCTATGCACTGCTCAGACAAATACTGATAAATACAGCTGCTGACCGCCGCCGTCATCTTGACATGGTCAAACAAGGAAATATCCGCAATTTCATCCTTTGCCGTAGAGGAAGGCACAAAGCTCAGCCCCATCTCCAGTGCCTCTAGCAGAGAATTGACATACTCGTTCGACCATTCCAGTCCCTTAAGGGCATCCCCAAGCATGTTTTTGACCTTTGCATAAAAACCTTCTCCGAACGTAAGCTTGTCCTGAGTCGGAATATTCATTTTCTCTTCTAAGAGCATCGGATGATAAAACCGCTGCTCGTTATTCTCATTCAAAATATTAAATACCGGCTGCAGGGGAAGCGTCATTTCAAAACCATAATCCTCCGCCTCTCTTTTACGCCGATCTGCACCGGAGGCAATATTGTCTGCTATGTAGGTGATATAAGCCAGAGAATTTTTTTCAATCGGTGCAGCCTTAAGTGCACTCCCATGATGATAAAGAACCGAATGAAGGACTTCCGAATCTGCAATCCCGATCTCTTCCTTCAAATAATCGTAACCGCTCTTACTGTGTGTCCGTCCGTCACCCGAGCGATAAATCACTTTTCCAATGTCATGCAGAAGTCCCCCCACAATCACCTCATACTCCTGTTTTGTCATCCTTTGCTCCCTCCCTACTGTCGATCATCCGAACAGCCCCCATTCCGATCGCTGTTTTTATTCCTACACCGGAATATTCACCAAAACGAAATAGCAGCCTTGCAAAATTTTTCATCGTTTGCGGTCCATGCAGCTTGATTGTAATGTTTCCAATAAAAGCCGGAATTTTCACTCCCTCAAGGGAAAACCGCACACTTCGCAGGGCATAGGAGGATATTTCCGAATATTCTGTCAGTTGCTCCAGTGTCTCCTCGCTGAACATGGATTCCCGACTGAAAACCGCATCAAACTTCTTCATAATACTGAAATAGATATTGGATAATTCCGGATAAAAGCTGTATTTCCCCTGCTTCTTAAATGCGGTCGGAGTCAGAAACTCAAGCCGGATATACCGACCAGCATCCGACTTGTAAAACTCATCAAAGAGCAGATCCAAATGCTCCGTGTGAAGTGTTTTCTTTTTGATCGACACCGCCTGATTATCATGCGTAATCGTAAAGCTATTAAAGGAATCATCCATAAATACCGGTATGATCTCGGAGTATGCCTGCTCGGACATCGTTTTGATATGCCAGAGCGGGATACCGTCCTGCACCCTGATATATTGACTATAGGGCTTCAGTCCCTGCTTGTGCAGGAGCTCGGCGTAATCCGGTGCAATCCGCTGCATCATGACCCCCTGAAGGACAGATGCCTTATGATAGCTGAAATATGTAGAATCCGCTTCGAGTTGAAGTATTAAATGAGACAGGCATTTTGATTGATCCTGTTCCTGTTTTATCGTATTTTGATATATTAAATCCACAATTATCCCATCCTCATTGCAATCCGATCTTCATAAATTCCTTTTAATGCATTAACATTACAGCAATTATAACACAATTTTTCTTATATTCCGAGTATTTTCAGCATAAAAGTTCAAAATTCGAAGAAAGAGTGCAGATGCATCCGCTGCGCCCGCAGCTCTCATCTGCACTCTCAAAATCATCGTTTCAAAAAGTTTTTCAAATATAAATACAGTTGCGTCAATATGATTGTTAAGATCATGCTGTACAGCATAAAAACTGTATTATTTTGCAAAGCATTTGTTTTGCTTTTGAGAACAAGCATTGGTAATCTCTGTAGGATGTATAGCGGAAATAAATTTTTGCCCAGAAAAATTAAATACGTATTGCCGAATTTGATTTTCCTTGTCACCAGCAAAATAAAAAGTGCAAACGAAATGGACATCAGCTCATATAAAATAATATTTGCCGAATACTTTCTTGAATAATGATATATGATTAAATTCGCTGCGAAGATCAAATAAAACAGATATTCTCTACTTAGAATTTTATCCATATCATCTTTGAACTCGCCCCAAAAGATACCGAAAACATATGCAAAAACAGTATTGTACCAGAAGGTCTCTTTGAATTGCATGATGATCATTATATATATAACAGTCAAAACCACATGACTCATCAGAAACAAAACTTTACTCTTTTTAAACAACCGATAGGAAATAAAAGTTATGAAATACATGATTATAATCGAAAAGATATACCAATTACTATTTCCTACTGATTGTAAGCCAATGACCGAAAGCAAAAGCCTTTTCATGGAATAAGCTTTACCGATTATCCTGCCTACAACGTAATATATAAGAACAATGATATCAAATTCTATAAGAAGATACCCAATCCTCTTTTTTAAAAATTCCGCCATATAATTTTCTTTGTTTCTTATAGAATACGACACACCATATCCTGAATAAAAGAGAAACATTACGACGATAAGCTGATCTAAATAGTAATTGAGATTGAGCATATGCAGATCAAGAGCTTCAAAATCACTTATATAAGATGTAATGTGTCTGAAAAAAACAAACATGATAAAAATGCCTTTTATCGCATTGGTATCTTTCACCGACAAATAAGCCTCATTATTCTTTATAACGCACGGCTTTATTTCATACAGGATTAACACAAAAATAATCATCAAAAAAGCGTTCATAATAGTCCAACCTAACATATTTAAAATATTTTTCTTTTTAGTAAAAATAAATGTTTCTTTATTAGTCTAAATTATTTTTAGTTTAAAAGCAATAAATATATTTTAACGCGCATACGCTATATTTGTCTAAAATCACTATTTACAGTCTAATCACGGTATCGGATCTATTCTTATTTAATGAATCAAAGAAAGAGTGCAGATGCATCCGCTGCGCCCGCAGCTCTCATCTGCACTCTCAAAATCATCGTTTTTGTAAACCGCCCGTTTTTTTCTGTTAATACTCTGTTCTTTCCGTCATTGCTCTTCTCTTTCCGTCATTTCTCTTCTCTTTACGTCATTGCCCTTCTCTTTCCGTCATTGTCCTTCTCTTTCCGTCATTGCCCTTCTCTTTCCGTCATTGCTTCGATTTTGCCGCACTGCTCATGTCCCGGGCTCGGCGATCCGGCTCACCGCCACAAAGACATCCGATATTTCATACCACGTCGCATAGCCTACCGTACCGGTCTGCGGCAGCCGGAAGACCTGCTGGAACACCCGCACGGCTTCCGCAGTCCGCGGTCCGTAAATTCCGTCTACCGCCACCTGCGGTATGAGCGGATAATTCTGGGAAATGCGGTTGAGCTGCTGCTGGAGCTGACGCACCTTATCCCCGCTCGAACCGATCGTCAGCACATATCCCGGATAGGAGGATGGAACGCCGGATATCATATCCGTACTGTTAATGTACATATCATTGCCGAAATAGTAGCGGATGATCTCGATCGCACGGTATCCCTGCTCCCCCAAATACTTGCTGCCCCACTGGGAGAGCCCGACGCAGGAGACGCGGTCACCGTCACAGTAGGACGCTAAGATCGGCTGCGTGACCCCTGGTCTGGATAGAAAATTGTTAAAAATGCTGTCCACAATAAAATCAATATTCTCAAAAATATTTCTGCCGTAGCTCCACTTCTGGTCGTAGGCGGTCGATGAGGTAATCGTAAAATTATAGCCCTTGTTCCGATACCACTCCGTATACACCCGATTTAACGTAAACGACTGTATGCAGAGAATGTTGGCATAAAGTGCAGCCTCCGGCCAGGTCGCATAAATCTCACAGCTTGCGACATTTTTGATGTAATCCTTGTAGCGGACATAATAGTTCGGAGCGCTGTCGTCGTCCGGCACACCGTCATGCACGACGACATACTCCGGAATGACGACCCGGCTTAAGACAATCTCTCCGCTTTCATCGAGCGGCTTGATCTCCGCCTCGGGAATCTTCGGTGGGAAATCCCCGAACAGCGTGTGTTCCGGTATGATAATCAAATCCTTTGCGATATCGTCCTCCTCAACAGGGTTCATCCGGACCGGCTGCAGGGCAGTGACCTCGGAGAGCATTTCCGTTCCCTCGATGCGCACATCCTCATATCCCGGTGCCGTGATCTCGACATTATAGGAGGCATACGGCTGGATATCCCCCGGTGCCTGACTTAAGGCAAACGGAGGGGTCGGGAGTGTAATCGTATCCGTCTGTCCGTTCTCATCTGTCGTGAGGGTCGCAATGATATCGTCAGGCTGATTGGCGGTTGTAATTGTGATTGTCGCGTTGTCCACCGGAATAAAGCCAAGCGAACTGACCACGGAAAAGGTAAGCTGACCTTCTACTTGATTTTCAGGCATAAAAAGACCTCTGCATTTTTTATTACTATATGCAGAGGTCTCAGGGAAAGTCCCTATTCCAGATTCAGTTTATTCCTCATGACCATATGTGTCAGGAAATAGCATGCGACTGACACACCAGTAAGCACCAGAAGTATCACCAGCATGACGACCGTGAGCCGGAAGATCGCCGTTTCCGGAGAAATATATTCCAGCGAATCCATGAAACTTACAAACGGGGTACTGAATACGGTCATGATCGCCTGTATCGCATAGCTGATACCGAAATAAAAGAGGACCGCTGCCAAAAGCCTATGCTTCTTCGTAAGCTGTCCGAGGCTGATGGCAAGATATCCGATAAAGAGCGAATAAAAAGGTGCCACAAGCATCATCAGCACAAAAATCACGATAATCCCGATCGCACCAGACGGAATATTCGCAATGGAAAGCTCCTGCCGGAGCTCTCTCCAGATATCCGCAAGGGAGTATCCGTCCTGACCAACCATATTGCCTATAAAGATGAAAAATGCAAGTATGAGTACGATCGAACTGATCCACTTCCAGATAACTGCCACAAACGTTTTCGCCCAGATCAGCTGATGCGCATTGACCGGGAGCGTATGCATCAGATAGCCTTCGTCCGTATAGAGGTTACGGTAAAACCGGTAATAAAAATACAGACCGGTCACAAGGCTGAGCGCAATAATAACTCCAAAATAAAGTATGTTGTACAGAGCAAAAACTGCGGAAAGCCCTGCATTGTTTTCTAATGCCGTCAGGAAGCTTTCACGGTATAACAGACAGCTTAAAAGGCTTAAGAGTAGTACTGCCGCATTCAGTCCCCCTACAATTTTCCAGCTGTCCTTCCATTCATACTTAAATAATTTCTTTAACATGCAAACACCTCCCTGAAATAAGCATCCACGCTCTTTCCATTTTCCTCTCTGATTCTCTCTACCGTTGTCTGTGCTACCAGATGCCCGTTTTTAATAAAAATGACATCATCCAGAATGTTCTCAATATCCGAAATCAAATGCGTGCTGATCAGAAGCGAGCCCTCCGGATTATAGTTATTCAAAATTGTTCTTAAAATATAATCCCGCGCCGCAGGATCTACACCGGCAATCGGCTCATCCAGTATATACAGATCCGCCTCACGGCTCATGACCAGAATCAGCTGCACCTTTTCCTTTGTGCCCTTCGACAACGTCTTAAGACGTGCAGCCGGATTGATCTGCAGGCTGTCGATCATCGCATAGGCTCTGTCCCTCCGGAAATCTTCGTAAAAGTCGGCGAAGAAATCCACGATATCCCGAACTGTCTTCTGTGCGGACAAATAAGTCCGTTCCGGCAGATAGGAAACGCATTTCTTTGTCTCCGGTCCCGGCTCAAATCCGTTAATCAGCACCTGTCCTTCGGTCGGTCTGAGCAGTCCGTTCATCATTTTAATCAAGGTCGTCTTACCGCTGCCGTTCGGTCCAAGCAGCCCGATGATATGCCCTCGCTCCATCGTCAGATTCAGCTTTTCGACTGCCGGCATATTCGGCACATAACATTTTGTCAGATTATTACATTCCACAAGTACACTCATCTACACTTCCTCCTTCACGTTTTGAAGCAGCCGGATCGTATCTTCTATCCCGAATCCGAGCTCGTTCATTTTTTGTAAAAAGGTTTTGATCTGCTCCTTGGCAAACTGCTTTTTTACCTTTTCAATCATTGCATCATCCTCTGTCACCACTCTTCCGCTTGTCCGGATTGTCACAATCAATTCCTTCCGCTCCAGCTCGCCGAATGCTTTCTGCATCGTGTTCGGATTGACTCCTGCCTCCATCGCAAGCTCCCTGACGCTGGGCAGCTTATCTCCCGGCTTGTAAACGCCGGAAATAATCTGCATCTGAATGCGCTCCACAATCTGCACATAAATCGGTCTGTCATTTCTTAATTCCCATGCCATGTAATCATCCTTTCGTTTTTGTATCGTTGTATTAACCATCTAATACAATAATACATCTTTTTTCGGATTTGTCAACCACTTTTTTCATTTTTATCGGATGAGTTTTTATCGAATGGGCAAAGAGATAAAAAACGACACAGATACCATGCAGATACCTGTGTCCTCTCCTGTTTGATACTCCTTATCGTCAAAACCGCGCCCCACTATTTAATTTCATAGAGCCATCCGAATTTGTCCTCAATTCTTCCGAGCTGGATACCGGTCAGCGTATCATACAATTTCTTTGTGACAGGTCCCATCTCGCTCATGCCGCTCGGGAAGCAGATTTCCTTTCCGTGGTCCACAATCTTGCCGACCGGCGAAATGACTGCTGCCGTACCGCACAGTCCGCATTCCGCAAAATCAGCGACCTCTTCAAAGAGAACCTCTCTCTCCTCGACTTCCATTCCGAGATACTCGCTCGCAACCGTAACAAGCGACCGGCGTGTGATCGAAGGAAGAATGCTGTCCGATTTCGGAGTTACGACCTTGTTATCCTTTGTGACAAAAAGGAAGTTCGCACCGCCTGTCTCCTCGACCTTTGTTCTCGTCGCCGCATCAAGATACATATTTTCATCAAAGCCGTTCTCGTGTGCCGTCACAATCGGATACAGGCTCATCGCATAGTTGAGTCCTGCCTTGATATGGCCGGTTCCGCGAGGCGCTGCTCTGTCATAATCACTGACGCATAACGTAAGCGGCTTTACGCCGCCCTTAAAATAAGGACCTACCGGTGTCGTAAACACACGGAACTGGTATTCCTCCGCCGGTTTTACGCCGATGACAGCGCTGCTGCCGAACATATACGGGCGAATGTAGAGCGAAGCCCCGGAACCATATGGCGGAACATATGCTTCGTTTGCCTTTACGGTCTCTACAACCGCCTCGATGAAACGCTCCTGCGGAAATACCGGCATCTCAAGTCTCTTTGCCGTATCCTCCATACGCCTGGCATTTAAATCAGGTCTGAATACAACGGTTCTTCCGTCCTCTGTCGTATATGCCTTCATACCCTCAAAACAAGTCTGTGCGTACTGCAAAACACCCGCACATTCACTGATCGTGACTGTCGCATCCTCCGTCATGACACCGTCATCCCATGCGCCGTTCTTGTAATTCGAAACGTAACGCTTATCCGTGTCCAGATATGCAAATCCTAAATTTGACCAGTCGATATTTTTCTTCTCCATGTTGTGCACTCCTATCCTCATGTTCGCCGCCAGCTCCGGTATACCGGCACTGCAGCTGCTGTTTCTTTCCATTTCGTCCGCCCTTGAACTGTAATTATTATTATTCTTTTCGGGCTAAATGTCAATAAAAATATTCGCTGCCATGCGTGGTTCGGGGGGAACCGTATCAAATATTATTGCGTTTTTCTTCTGCGTTCGTATTTCACGAACTCATAGGACAGATCAAAATAGGTCTGTTCCTCGCTGATGGCAGTGATCTCCCATTCCTCATCCTCATCGAGATTCGGAAAGAACGTGTCCGCCTCATAGGCATGATCGATTTTCGTCACATGCGCCACATCACAATACGGGAGAAGCTGCCTGTAAACGCTCTCACCTCCGATGATATACACATCCTCGGATGGATACCGCTTTACCTCCTCGAGCAGCTGCTCAACCGAATGCACGACATATGCATCCTTGACCTGATAATCCGGGTTTGCTGACAGAATCACATTGGTACGCTTTTTCAGCGGCTGTCCTCCCGGAAAGGTATCCATCGTCTTGCGCCCCAGAACGACGACCTTTCCGATCGTCTCATTCCGAAACATCTTCTGATCATTAGGAATCGACACCAGCAGCTTATTCTGATTTCCGATTGCCCAGTTTTTGTCTACCGCAACAATTACATTCATAGTCTCCTCCAAACCGACCGCACAGGGACTGTTGTCACCGCAATTCCTGTGCCGTTCTCCCGTTCCCATTGCACCTCACCGTCCGTATCAGATGGCAATCGGAATATCCTTGATCTGCTCGCCTGTCTCATAATTGTCCACCCTGACATCGTTTCTCGTAAACTCATAAAAATTCTTAATGTCAGGATTGAGCCAGAAATCGGGTGCCGGATGGGACGGTCTCTCAATGAGCTCCCGGATGATCGGCACATGACGGTCGTATATATGGGCATCTGCGATCACATGGACGAGTTCCCCGACCTGCATATCGCACACCTGTGCGAGCATATGCACAAGCACCGCATATTGTACCACATTCCAGTTGTTCGCCGCCAGCACATCCTGTGACCGCTGGTTGAGGATCGCATTGAGCGTCAGCTTTTTCTCCCCTTTTTGCTGTGTCACATTGAAGGTCATGCTGTAAGCGCAAGGATACAGATTCATCTCATGCAGATCGGCATGTACATAGAGATTCGTCATAATTCTGCGGCTGAACGGGTTATTCTTCAAATCATAGATGACCCGGTCCACCTGATCCATCATCCCTTCCTTGTACTGATGCCTGACACCGAGCTGATAGCCGTACGCCTTTCCGATCGAGCCGTCTGCGTCCGCCCATTCATCCCAGATATGACTGTGCAGATCGTGAATATTGTTCGACTTTTGCTGCCAGATCCAGAGCATCTCATCTGTTGCACTTTTCAGCGCTGTCGGGCGCAGCGTCAAAATCGGAAATTCCTCCCTCAGATCATAGCGGTTCACAACGCCGAACTTCTTGATTGTGTAGGCGGGTGTTCCGTCCTCCCATCTTGGGCGCACCTTCTCACCCTCCGTGCTCGTTCCATTCTCCAGAATGTCCCTGCACATATCAATAAAAATCTTATCTGCCAAGCTCATGCTTCTTTCCATCCTGTCCTTGTTTCTTTCTATTCTTATTTCTTTCTATATCTTGTTTCTTTCTATTTTTATTTCTTTCTACGCTTCTATTCTTTTATTTCTCTTTATTCCTGTTTCTTTACAGCCGCTCTTGGAACAATCGCTCTCTTCCCCTGCTCCTTCACATGCTGCTTTTGGGGAAAGGGACGCCGCACTTATCTGTCCCATTTATCGCACAGGGAATTGATCTGGTCTGCAAACTTCGCCAGATCCTTGTTCGTTCCGCCTTCATTTCTGTGAATCACCGCAAGCAGACGCTGACCTGCTGCCAAAAGTCTTGCAAATACATCGGATACAGTTTTCGCCTTCTTCGTGACGCGTACCGGCTTCGCTGCAAATTCACAGGTGTTGGTTGCCAGATCATAGCGGGTTCCGCTATACGGCGCATCTGCCGTGTAGCCGTACTCTGTCTCCAGACAGCTTCGGAAATTCTCACAGACACTGTCCTCACCATGTACGATGAACACACGCTGCGGCTTTTTTTCAAAGCCGTTGATACAGCTGAGCAGTCCGTTCTTATCCGCATGTACGGAAAGACCGACGAGCTTCTTGATCTGGGCGTGAACCGCGATCGTCTCCCCGAAGAGCTTGACCTCCTCCGCTCCGTCAACAATCGATCTTCCGAGCGTTCCGACAGCCTGATATCCGACAAAGAGAATCGTACATTCCTCTCTCCAGAGATTGTGCTTTAAATGGTGACGGATACGTCCCGCCTCACACATACCGGATGCCGAAATAATGACCTTCGGTTCATCGTCAAAGTTGATTGCCTTCGACTCATCACTCGTAATCGAAAGATTCAGTCCCGGGAAGGAAATCGGATTGATGCCGTTTCTGACAAGCTCCATTGCCTCCTCATCAAAGCATTCGTAAATATTTTTCTGAAAAATGCCCGTCGCCTCGACCGCAAGCGGGCTGTCCACATACACCGGAAAATCCGGATATCCCTCCACCAGCTTATCCGCCTTGATCTTGCGGAGAAAATACAAAATCTCCTGCGTACGTCCGACTGCAAAGGACGGGATGACAACATTACCGCCCCGATCAAAGGTCTCCTTTAAAATCTTTGTCAATTCACTTACATAATCCACCCGCTCTGTCGTGTGCAGGCGGTCTCCGTATGTAGACTCCATGACAACATAATCTGCCTCGGCAGTCAGCT
>JAFUZE010000100.1 GCA_017476765.1 Lachnospiraceae bacterium | reverse complement strand
GTACTGCCGCATGCCGCAATACCGAGACATCCCGATACTAACACTGCCGCCGTAAAAAGCTTTCCAACCATTTTTCTTTTCATTCTTTTTTCTCCTTCCCAATTTAAACGTTTAAACTAAATGGTAAAAAGGAAAGCAAACTCTTTAATTTTCGTTTGCTTAACCGTTTAAACTAGTTTAAGTTTATCATGTGTAAGACGACCCGTCAATATTTTATAAACTCTAAAAATAGCAGGGCGTTTTTATGCAAAATAGACAAAGCATCTTCTTGTAAAAATTATAGCAATTACCGCTTCTTTTTATGCAACTTTTTATGCAGATTGCTAGATGGTTCGCATTGCCGCTGCCGTATGCTCCGCAAGCAGCTCCCGCACGAGCGCATAGAGGCTCCAATCCTTATTGTACTCTGTCACAACCGCTTTCAGGGCGACCGGCAAAATCCCCGCCTTTTTGTAGGCATCCAGAAAAGCATCCAGCTGCTCCTCCGGCATAGCGGCAAACACAAGCAGCTCCGGCATGCGGAAATCCTTCGGCATGCTGCCGGCAGACACTTCCTGTCCTCTTGGGAGCCCAAGTGCCCCCTTCGGCATTCCCGCGAGCAGCCCCACCGTCTTATCCCCGTCCGTCCGCTTCAGCTCGCGCACCTGAAAGCCAAGCTGCCTGCAAAGAGCGGTAATTTGCTTTTTCTTCTTAAAATCTTCTATATGATACATCACAAGCGGCATCTGTTCTCTCCCTTTCAAATAAATCTCCTGTAGCGGCAGCTCTTTATCCGCAGCGGAATCTCCGCTTCCATCCGTCGGTTTTACGAGTCAAAATTACTATTGCATTTTTCGTCCGGATAGCTTAATATATCTATTGCTATTTATATACGGAAAGGAAACATGCTATGCAAGATAAAACAACTGAAATCTTTCAAAATGCGCCGGTTCCCAAGGCGGTTATCACAAATATCATCCCGTCGATCATCAGCATGATTATGGTACTTGTCTACAATCTTGCCGACACCTTCTTTATCGGACAGACAAAGAATGCCTACATGGTGGCAGCCGTATCGATCGCCACGCCTGCATTTCTGCTTTTTATGGCAGTCGGCATGCTCTTTGGCATCGGCGGAACGTCGCTCATCTCCCGGATGCTCGGGGAGGGCAAGGAAGAAAAGGCCCGAAACGCCTCCTCCTTCTGCTTTTGGAGCGGACTCGTCATCGGCATCGTCTCGATGGCAGTCATCTGGATTTTTGCCAGACCGATCTGCCGCATCATCGGCGCAAGCGATGACACGATCGATTACGCTGCGCAATATCTCAATATCGTAGCGGTCGGCATTCCGTTTCTGATTATCGGCAATACGTTCAGCAACATCATCCGTGCGGAGGGCAAGGCACAGAAAGCGATGATCGGCATGATTGCCGGAAACCTTGTGAATATCGTCTTTGACCCGATTATGATACTGGCGCTTCACTGGAACGTCGCAGGTGCAGCCATCGCTACGGTGCTCGGCAACATCGTTGCCGCCGTCTACTACATCCGGCATCTGATATCCGGGCGTTCGATGCTCTCAATCCGCATCAGCGATTATCAGGCAGGGGATTCGATTGCTTCGGGTGTGTTCGCAATCGGGATTCCCGCTTCGCTCAACAGTATTCTGATGAGCTTTTCCAATATTATCATCAACAACAAAATGATGAAATTCGGAGATATGGCGGTCGCCGGCCTGGGCGTCGCCATGAAGGTCAATCTGATCGTGGTCATGCTTCTCATCGGTGTAGGAAGCGGTATTCAGCCTCTGCTCGGCTATTGCTACGGAGCGGGCAACCGCAAGAGATTTTTGTCCGTACTGAAGTTTTCGCTCTGTCTTGCCTTCGGCATGAGCATGGTGATGACGGTCATCTGTTATTGCGGAGCAGGTCCTTTGGTTCGCGCCTTTCTGGATAACCAGGATGCCTTTTCCTACGGCATGAGCTTTGCGAGAATCTACATTTACTCCGGTCCGATCATGGGTATCCTGTTCGTGCTCATCAACGCAATCCAGTCCACCGGCGCCGCACTTCCGTCGCTCATTTTGTCGGTTTGCAGGCAGGGACTTTTGTACATACCGATTCTGACTGCTTTCAGCCTTATCTTCGACAGCGCAAGGGCACTCGCCGCAGCGCAGCCGGTGACCGATTATCTGTCCGTGACACTCTCTGCCATACTCTTCGCGGTGACCTACAAAAAATATGTCGCCCACAAAGAGCCATCCGATCAGTCTGCATAACGATATAAGATCATGCCGCCTCTGGCGGCATGCCCGGTATCCCAGAGCGAAGCAAAATCGAGCCACTCATAAGCGCCATAGGTCACTGCCTTTACAATGAACGTATTCTCAAGCTCCTCGTAGCCGTTTAACAAAAACCAGTGCCACACATATTCCTTCAGCTTCGCATTTTGATGATACAAAAGCAGATAAGGAACCGGCAGCCCGGCATCGATCTGTTCCTTCACCTTCTCCTTTGCGGATAAAAACGGTTCCTCACCGGACAACTCCTCCATCTGAAGCTTCGTCACTCCCACATCCTGCAAATAGCTTCCAAAACCTTCAACATAGATCGAGAGCTTGTCAACACCGTTTGCCCTCGGTCTTAAATACGGTTTCATCACCTGCGAGAACCGGATGTAGTCCTTTTTCGTCAGGCTGCTTTTGTCAAACGGATACAGCTTTTTCATATCTTTGTGAAGCGCCAGATAAATGCAGCTGTCACATGCCGTGAGCGCCGCACAGCCGCCGAGATGCATCCACGGGTCAAGCATCCAGTCCTGATTGCCGCCATATGCTTTTCCAATATTGAAATGCGGAAGTTCCTTTCTCATTTCTCTTCACCGTTCCTATCGTCACGATTTTCATGTGCCGTCACTGCCATCGATCCTTTCATCATAAAAGCTGCAGCCGCATCTGCCGTTTTCCTTCGTCCTGTAAAGAGCGCTGTCTGCGTGCTCGTACAGCTCCCGATAATACCCCTCCGACGAGAAAGCCGCTCCGACACTGACTGACATTGCAGGCAGTCCGTCTGCAGGCTGTGACAAGCTTTTATTGATCGCATCGATCTTATGAGCGATAATCTCCTTCTCCTCCTCTGTGACATCCAGCATGACCACGACAAATTCATCGCCGCCGACCCAAATGAGATAATCGTTCGTGCGAAAGCCGTCAAGCAGCAGCTCTGCAAGCCGCTTAAGCGCCTGATCTCCGACCATATGTCCGTTGGCATCATTGATTGTCTTAAAATAGTCCAGATCGACAATCAAAAGTGCAAGCGGCTTTTTTATCGTACTAAGATAGCATTTGAGCTGTTCAAACGCCTGTCTGTTGAGCAGATCGGTCAGAGCATCATGCTCCGCCTGATGCTGTAAAATAGCCTTGCTTGCCGTATTGATCTCATACATCCGATTATATGTATCTGCCAGATACTTCAGCTCGTAAGAACCGATCATTTCCAGCGGCTGCTCATCCTTGATCCGCATAACAAAATGTGCAATCGGATTCAAAACCAAAATAATAATCAGTACAAAAATAATTACAATAAAAGTGAACAGAAGAAAAATAGAAGCGCGCTGCTGCCGCAGTGCATGGTTCAATACCTCTGAGCTTTCGCGTTCCCTTTTCTTTGCCTCATTGGTAATACTTCCGAGCGCAGTCTCAAAGCGGGCATCGGTTCTGCTTTTTATGTTGATATATGCCTGATTGTACACGAGCGAATTGGCACGCTCCAGCTGTTGGGATTTATCTGCCCACAGTTCCCACTGCGGCAGCTCATATTCCTCTACCTCGGAAGGAAGCTCCTCAAATCCTTGCGTGACGGCAATCAGCTTCATCGAATGAATCTCACTTTGCATCAGCTGGTCGGAGCGGCTCAGCATTTTTTTCAGATAACCGGCATCGATATCCGAGCCCTGCCTCTGACGCTCCGCAATTTCCTCGATCATCTCTTCCGGACAGTACGCCTCATTCCGTTTTTCAAAGTAGGCATCCATATATTGCCTGTCCATCGTGGCAGCAAACCGTCTTGCCTGATCTGTCAAAAAGTCCGAGGTCTTCTCCAAGTCCCTTATCTCCTGCTCCGAGAGCAGGTACATATCGACAACATCATTGAGCTCATAGTACCTGCTTGACACGCGATCCACACCATAGCAGGTCAGTGCAAATAACAAACATGCAATAAGCAGGATTCCGCCGCTGACATACAGCACCCTGATTCCCTTAATTTTTTTATACTCTTCTTTTTTCATCGCATTTCTCACCAATACTTCCGTAAATGATTGAATTTTCCCCTAAACGGCCACCACACCGTACGTTTCCAGACTATTTCAGCCTTCATTCATTTTAGCAAGCTTCGCCGCCTGGTCGGCAGCGATGAGATGTTCGATAATTTCCTGTAAGTCCCCGTTCATAACCGCATCGAGCGTGTAGAGTGTCAGCTTAATGCGATGATCCGTGACACGCCCCTGCGGAAAATTGTAGGTTCTGATCTTCTCCGAGCGGTCTCCGGTTCCCACCTGGCTTCTGCGCAGCTCCGACTCCGCATCGTGCTTCTTTTGCTGCTCCAGATCATAGAGCTTTGCACGCAGCAGTGCAAATGCCTTTGCCTTATTCTGAATCTGGGATTTCTCTGTCTGGCTGTAAATGACGATTCCCGTCGGCATATGCGTCAGACGCACCGCAGAGTCCGTTGTGTTGACGCACTGCCCGCCCGAACCGGATGCTCTCATGACATCGATGCGGATGTCCTTCTCGTCGATCTGCACATCGACCTCCTCCGCCTCCGGCATCACTGCTACCGTGATCGTGGATGTGTGAATGCGTCCGCCGGATTCCGTCTCCGGGACACGCTGCACACGGTGTACGCCGCTCTCGTATTTCATCACAGAGTAGGCTCCCTGCCCCGTGATCATAAAGGTGACGGACTTCATACCGCCGATTCCGATTTCCTCCGCCTCGATCAGCTCCACCTTCCAGTGTCTGCTCTCGGCATAGTGCACATACATCCGGTAGATCTCCGCCGCAAACAAAGCCGCCTCATCCCCGCCGGCACCTGCACGAATCTCGACCATGACATTCTTGTCGTCATTCGGGTCTTTCGGCAAAAGAAGAATTTTGAGCTCACGCTCCAGCTCTTCAATCCGGTTTCTCGCATCTGCAAGCTCCTCCTTGAGCATCTCGCGCATCTCTTCATCGGATTCCTCCTCGAGCATGGCAAGGCTTTCGTCCACCGTCTCCTTGCATTTCTTATATTCCTTGTAAGCCTCGACAATCGGAGTCAGATTGCTCTGCTCCTTCATCAGCTCGCGGAAACGCTTCTGGTCGTTCGCCACATCCGGCTCACTCAATTCTCCCATGATTTCCTCGAAACGAATCAATAAATCCTCTAACCTGTCAAACATGTTTATCCTCCAAAAAGGCTGCATACACAACCCTGTCCAATCCTGCTAAATCTTTTTTTACCTCAATATCGACATATCCGGCGCGTTCAAGGAGCCTTCCGACATCCTCCGCCTGACGGTATCCGATCTCCAGAAAAAGCATTCCGCCCCTGCACAGATATCTCTTAGCATCCTCTGCAATCCGCCGGTAGAACAAAAGCCCATCCTCCCCGCCGTCCAGCGCCAGACGGGGTTCGTGCTCCCGGACCTCCTCCATCAGTGTATCGATCACCTTTGTTTCAATATAAGGGGGATTTGATACAATGATGTCAAAGCTGCCCGTGACGTTCTCAAACAGATCGCTCTTAAGAAAGACTGCTTCCAGACCGAGCCTGTGCGCATTGTCCCTTGCAACTGCCAGTGCCTCCTCCGACACGTCCGCACCGATTCCCTCACACGAATTGGAATAGTGCAGGAGGCTTAGCAGAATACAGCCGCTTCCCGTACACAGATCGAGAATGCGCATCCCGTCATGAAGCTGCATAAGCACCTCCTCGACAAGCGTCTCCGTATCCTGTCTCGGAATGAGTACATGCTCATTTACCTGAAATGTCAGTCCCATGAACTCCTGTTCCCTCGTCAGATGCTGCAGCGGAATGTGCTTCCCCCTCTGCATGAGATAAAACAAATACGTCTCAAATTCCTCATGGCTGATTTCCCGGTCACCATGTGCGTACAAATCGCTTCTGGTCGTCTTACAGACAAACTCCAGAAGCAGGCGGGCATCCAGCTCCGCTTCCTCAAGCCCCTTCTCCTTCAGTGCTGCCGCGCCATACTCATATGCTTCCCTATAATTCATCTTCACCGCTCTCTTCTTCTCCCGTCTCAGGAACGGTGTAATCAAACGTCTCCTTGAAATACTGCTTCCAGTCAAACACTGCTTCCACCGAGGCGATCGCAACCTCGACCATCTGCTCATCCGGCTCTCTCGTCGTGAGCTTCTGCAGGGCAAGACCCGGTGCGGACAAAATACGAATCAGAAGGTTGTTGCTCCTGCCGGCAAGGCGGATGATCTCATAAGAGATTCCGGAAATAACCGGGATGAGCACAATTCGAAGAACGACTCTCCAGATTCGTGAATCCACCCGAATAAAAAAGAACAGCACGATGCTGACGAACATGACAAAGAGCATAAAGCTTGTACCGCAGCGCTTGTGAAGCCTCGAGCTTTTCATCACGTTTTCCACATTCAGGATTCTGCCGCGCTCGATACAGTTGATGCACTTATGCTCCGCCCCATGATACATATACACTCTCCGGATATCCTTCATCATGGAGATCGCCACTACATAGATCAGGAAAATCACAATACGGATCAATCCCTCAAGCAGGGACAGCAGAGAGGCATTTCGCACGACCTTGCCAAGCAGCTCCGACAAATAATACGGCAGAAGCATAAACAGAGCAATCGCCACAGCGAAGGACAGCACCATCGTAAAGCCCATGACAACCGACTCCGCATGCTCGCCGAATACTTTACTTAAAAAGCCTTCCTCCTTGCCCTCCTTTACCGGCTCCTCCTCCTCGTAAAAGGAAGCCGAATAATTCAGGCACTGCGTGCCGAGAATGAGTGAATCGAGGAAATTGAAAAAGCCTCTGACAAAAGGAATTTGAAACCCTTTCTTTTTGGAAGCGATCGCATCGTATTCCATCTCCTTGACCGCAATCTGTCCGTTCGGCTTTCTGACTGCGACCGCACATTTCTCCTTGTTTTTCATCATGACGCCCTCTAATACCGCCTGTCCACCGATACCGGAAGAACGATTGCAGCTCTTTCCCGCCATGCCAATCCCTCCTTTATTCTGCATCCTTTCGTGTCCTGTAAAGCAAAAAAGGTTGAGACAAATGCCTCAACCCGCTTAACCCAATTATTTGCTTTGCACTCCATACTTCCTATTGAACTTGTCAATACGTCCGTCGGCTCTTGCCGACTTCTGCTGTCCAGTATAGAATGAGTGGCATTTGGAACAAATTTCAACGTGAATTTCCGGTTTTGTTGAACCTGTCACGAATGTGTTGCCACAGTTGCAAGTTACAGTTGCCTGATAGTACTCTGGATGGATTCCTTCTTTCATTTCTCTCACCTCTCTATGAACAATTCCATAATAACTATTCCGAATTAAATTCAAAATCGTCCGTAAACAGCTTATTTATTATAGCATATGAAAATTACGGATGCAAGCACTTTTTTAATAGAACTTGATTTTTTTCACCATTTGGACAAATTCCCTGTTGCTGCGCGTGCGGACAAACATATCGATGATCTTCTCCACAGCCTCATCCGATTTCAGCCCGTTGAGTGCCTTGCGCATAATGTTCATTGCCTCTGCCTCCTCGTCGGTCAGAAGCAGATCATCGCGGCGCGTTCCGGATTTCGGAATATCGATTGCCGGAAATACCCGTCTCTCGGAAAGCTTGCGGTCGAGCACCATCTCCATGTTACCGGTTCCCTTAAATTCCTCATATACGACATCATCCATCTTGGAGCCGGTCTCGATGAGTGCCGTGGCAAGGATTGTCAGGCTTCCGCCCTCCCTCATATTTCTCGCCGCACCGAAAAACTTCTTCGGCATATGAAGCGCTGCCGGGTCAAGACCGCCGGATAAGGTTCTTCCGCTCGGCGGAACGACAAGGTTGTAGGCTCTGGTCAGTCTCGTGATGCTGTCGAGCAGGATCATGACATCCTTCTTGTGCTCTACGAGCCTCTTGGCTCTCTCAATGACCATCTCCGAAACTCTCTTGTGATGCTCCGGCAATTCGTCGAAGGTCGAATAGATGACTTCCACATTCGGTCCCTCGATCGCCTCCCGGATATCCGTCACCTCCTCCGGTCTCTCGTCGATCAGCAGAATGATCAAATGTACATTCGGATTGTTCTTCTTGACGGATTTCGCAACATCCTTCAGCAGTGTCGTCTTACCTGCCTTCGGCTGTGCCACGATCATACCACGCTGTCCTTTTCCGACCGGGCTCATCAAATCCATAATCCGCATCGAGACAGAGCAGCCCGGTGTCTCCAGCACCAGTCTCTCATTCGGGAAGATCGGGGTCATGTCCTCAAAATTGTACCGCCCGGCTGCATCAGACGGAAGATAACCGTTAATTTTCTTCACATACAAAAGGGCACTGAACTTCTCGCCCTGTGTCTTGACTCTCGTGTTTCCCTCGATAATATCTCCGGTCTTTAAACTGAACTTGCGAATCTGGCTCGGTGCGACATACACATCATTTTCACCCGGCAGGTAGTTTTCACAGCGGATAAATCCATAGCCGTCCGGCATGACCTCCAGAATTCCGTTTGCCGTAATTCCGCTGTCGAGATCGGAAGCCAGCTTTTCCGGACTGATCTTACTTCTCTCATCCTCCTCAAGCATTGCCTCGACAAGCTGTGCCTTCTTCATTGTGGAAGTGCCCTTAATTCCCCTTGCCTTTGCCAGCTCCCTCAAATCATTGACTGCCAGCGATTCGTACTTCTCTCTCACGTTACTCCTCCTAACTCACAAACGGTCACAAACAGACCTTGTTTTATTTCCTTTTTTATTGATTCACTGCCGCTGTTTTCCGAGAACAAAACGGCTGCTTCTTTTTATCTTTGTTTTGGGAACGCATTTTGAAATGTCATCAGATTCGGAGCTGCCGTTTTGCAGCAGTTCCTTATTTTCTGGTATATCGTAAACGAAATGTCCTCCACATTCACACAGCATCATTGCGGCAGGTCATTTATTTATGATGTACTAGTATACAATATCTTTTCAAAAATAGCAAAGATTATTTTCAGAAAATCAAGATTTTGTTTTGAATGTTCCATGTAAGCCTTGCACGCATTTCTTTTTTATTATAAGATGTAATCGTTGCAGGCCATGTCAGAGGGCGGCGCAGGTCTGTCGGGCATGGCTGAGGCATCCTATATGAAATCGGCAGATGCAAAACACCCTTCTCCGTTGTCCGGTTCCTGAGGTGTTCTGCAATCCCTGAAAAAAAATGAAAAGAGTGAGGAAACAAAAATGACAATCAGCGAAAAAGCATTAGAGCTTCATGAAGAGTGGAACGGAAAATTGGAGGTCGTATCAAAAAGCCCCGTAAAAACAAGGGAGGACTTATCTCTCGCATATACACCGGGCGTTGCAGAGCCATGCAAGGTCATCGCAGAAAATCCGGAGGCGGCGTATAAATATACGATGAAGGCAAACACCGTCGCCGTTGTATCGGACGGAAGTGCCGTGTTGGGTCTTGGCAACATCGGACCGCTTGCCGCCATGCCGGTCATGGAGGGCAAGGCTGTGCTGTTCAAGGAATTCGGCGGTGTCAATGCAGTGCCGATTTGTCTGGACACGCAGGATACAGAGGAAATCATCAAGGCGGTCACTTACATCGCTCCGTCCTACGGCGGCATCAATCTCGAGGATATCAGTGCACCGCGCTGCTTTGAAATCGAGGAACGCCTGAAGGAAATACTGAACATTCCGGTCTTTCACGATGACCAGCACGGAACTGCGATCGTCGTACTCGCAGGTACGATCAATGCCCTCAAAATTGTAGGCAAGCAGAAGGAAAACTGCAAGGTTGTCATCAACGGTGCCGGAAGCGCCGGTATCGCCATTGCAAAGCTGCTTTTAAGCTACGACTTTACAAATGTGCTCCTTTGCGACAGGAAGGGAATCATCTCCAAGTCGAGTGAAAATCTGAACTCCATGAAGCAGAAGATGGCGGAGATTACCAATCCGAATCAGGAGACCGGATTACTCGCCGATGCGCTGAAGGGTGCCGACATTTTCATCGGTGTGTCCGCTCCGAATGTCGTAACACCGGAGATGGTCGCATCCATGGCGAAGGACTCCATCCTGTTTGCGATGTCCAACCCGGAACCGGAAATTCTGCCTGATGCGGCAAAGAAAGCAGGCGCACGAATCGTCGGAACAGGCCGCTCCGATTTCCCGAACCAGATCAACAACGTTGTCGCCTTCCCTGGTATTTTCAAAGGAGCGCGTGAGGGACGCGCCACTGCTATCACCGAGGAGATGAAGCTGGCAGCCGCACTTGCGATTGCTTCCTTAGTTCCTGACGAGGAATTAAACGAGGATAACATTATGCCGGAGGCGTTCAACCCGAAGGTTGCCGAGGTCGTTGCAGCAGCGGTCAAAGCCCATATTCAATAAGGGCTGCGTATGGACAGGCAGCATACAGACTGGCACGGAAGAGCCTATTACAGCTTGGACAGCTATCTGAAAAATACATACGGGGAAAAGGTGTACAAGATTGCGTTGGATGCGGGCTTTACCTGTCCGAACAGGGACGGTCTGCTCGATACGAGAGGCTGCATTTTCTGCAGTGCGGGCGGAAGCGGTGAGCACGCCGTCCGCACAGAGGGCAAATCGGTCAGCGAGCAGCTGGCAGAGGGAATCCGCCTCTTTCACACCAAAAAGACCGGCAGGCTGTTCATCGCCTATTTTCAGGCATACACAAACACCTATGCCCCGTTAGAGCGTCTTCGCCTGTTATACACACAGGCGCTTGCGCATGAGCAGATCGTCGGCATCTCCATCGCAACAAGACCCGACTGTCTGCCGCCTGAGGTTCTGACGCTGCTCACATCGCTAAAGAAGCAATATCCGGGCAAATTTATATGGGTCGAGCTCGGGCTGCAGACGATCCACGATGCAACTGCCCGCTTCGTGCGGCGCGGCTATCCGCTCTCCGTCTTTGAGGAGGCAATGCATAAGCTGCATGCATGCGGCATTCCGGTCATCGTACATGTCATTATCGGACTTCCGGGCGAGACGAGAGAACAGCTTCTTCAGACGATCAATTATCTCAACCACGCCGGCATCTTCGGCATCAAGCTTCAGCTTCTGCATGTTTTAAAGGGTACAGACTTAGCTGCGCTCTATGAGAAGAAATATTTTGAGGTCTGTTCGTTAGAGGAATATATGGATGCGGTACTTTCATGCATCGAAATGCTGGATGAACGGATCGTGATTCACAGGCTGACCGGAGACGGACCGGGTGAACTGCTCATCGCACCGCTTTTTAGCAAAAATAAACGCCTTGTTCTCAATACGCTGCATCGCGAGCTTAAGCAGCGAGGCATCGTGCAGGGAAGCAAGGCGCAAAAGATTTGACTTTATCAGATTGTCAACGAAGGAAGGAACTCAACATGACACAGGAACCCGCAATGTTATATAAGCTCATCGTTCTGTATATGCTTGATATCGCCGACTTTCCTTTGACCAAATCCCAGATCGGGGATTTTATGCTCGGGAAGGACTATACTCATTTTCTGACTCTCCAGCAGGTTCTCGGAGAACTGGAAGAGAGCGGCATGATACGCTGTGAACACAAGGGAAACCGCACGCATCTGTTCCTTACCGAGGAAGGGAAAAGCACCTTAAGCTTTTTTGAAAACCGGATTTCCGATGAGATCAAACAGGATTTCAAGAATTACCTGTGGGAAAATAAATCGAAGCTGCAAAACGAAGTGAATATTACCTGGGAATATCACAAGACGCGGGGGCGCGAATATATCGCAGAGCTTACGGCAGCGGAGCGCGGCACTCCTCTTGTCAGCATACAGCTTTCGGTTGCGACCGAAGCTGATGCCATTGCCGTCTGCGACAACTGGCAGAAAAAGAATCAGGAAATTTACCGCTATTTGACCATGCAGCTGTTCTGATGCAGGGGAACCAATCATAACCACTATGACCGTTTCCCATACCATACCGGATTGTTATTGAGCAGCTCCCCGAGCTTCTTCAGCCTTCTTGCCGCTTCTTCATAGGGAATCCGGTCACTTTCCCGAAACACATACTGTTTCTGCATGATTTCATATGCCTGCTGAACATTCCTGTTTTCCGCGGCTCCCCAAAAGAGAATGAACTCAGACGGCAGCACTCCCGGAATCCCATCCAAACGCCCCATTTCTTCTTCCATCCGTATACCCAGAAGATATTTCATTTGCTTTTCATCTCCGGTTAGCTGCCGTATCCGTAAATCCTCATATAAAACTGCAAGGTCATAGATATGCTTCGCCGCCTCAAAAGCTCTGTGCAGATCATCCGACTTCCTGACATAGCTTTCCGCCGCAAAAAGTTTGTCGATGAAGATCCTCTCCATTGAAATTGTCAGCACCGAAAACGGTCTGACAGCATATCTCTCCGAAAGTATATCGCGGAATATAGAAGAGGACTGTTCATAGAGTATAGGAGCAATTTCCAGTTCCTCAACAGGCTCACTGATCGTAAAAGAGGTTGCTTCCACTTTCAGTTTTCCAAACCGCTGGAGTACATCATCAGAATCATAAGCGACGAGAGGTTCGTAGTGATATACAGAAATCACCTCTGAACGATTTGTTTTACCCTCTTCCGGATTTCTTACAAGTGATGTATATTTCTTTACTGCACCTGCCAGTCTTTTATCGTTCTGCGTACGGCTGCAATCCCTGCCATCTACGGAAAGATCAATATCTTCCGAAAATCTCCTTGTCGTCTTTAGGGCTTTATATAATGCCGTTCCGCCCTTAAAATATGCCGGAAGCCCCGCTTTTTGCATAATTGAAAGTTCCTCCAGCACCAGACAGACATAATAATCCTTTTCCAATACATCCCTCCGGTATCCTCCGGAATCATGGATACGGTCTATCAGAGCCATAAATGCTTCTTTAATCTTTATGCAGTTTCGTCAGCTATACCTCCCTCCACTGCCACCTTTGCCAGATTGGTCAAAGTGTTACGATTATAATAAAGCGCTGCATATGCCATCAGCTTGCCAAAGTCCAGTTCCATTTTTCTTATATGAAAAAACAACATCCGGTAAGGAGCATCTGCATCTATGGGAGCTTTCTGCATAATCTCAAGCACATCAAGGACTTTCAGGTATTCTTTATTGTCTGTCGTGATCTTTGTATGTGGGGGACAGATAGATATTTCCAGTTTCCGATCTTTCCTCATTCCCTTTCCGGCTTTATTTGTGACAACAACTCTATCGGCGGGAATCTGTGTGGTCAATCCCATCTGATAGAGCAAACGGAATCCCCCGTCATATCCGTTATCATGCACAATATACCGGTCTGCAATCAACTGCTCTTTGTCGATCCCTGTTTCTCCAAACGGAGTATCTGCCGTTCTGAAATAAATGCCTTTCTGATAACAGCGTAGTTCCGGCAAAAGCCCTCTATCCATAATCCTTTTAACTGCTACCGCCGTATTTGCAGAAGCTTCCCTCTGACTGATATGATACTTTTTTTCCATCTGATTCGCCATATCTGCTGAATAGATCGGCGCTCCTATCGTTTTTGTTATAATCAGTTCCCTGATATACTCCACATAAGTTTCTGCCATGACACCATCGCCTTTTGATATATTTAGAACATATTTTATGCTTAATTTGTGTTTTTATTATATCACTTTTTGTAGATGTGTCAACCATTCTTCTATAAATAAATCATTGCTGACCTCTGTGCCACGGAAGAAATTTTTATTTCGGAACAACAAAAAGACCGGCAAACATGCCGGTCACAATTCATCTTTCTATTGGTTCTCATCCTTTGTGTCATCTTCGCCCTTGAGCCATTTCATGTGCTCCCTGATTTTCACCTCATACCCATTTCCGGACGGGCGGTAAAACTCCTTTCCGCTCAATTCATACGGTAAATATTGTTGTTTCACATAATGCTTATCATAATCGTGTGCGTACATATATCCTACTCCATGTCCCAGCTTTGCCGCACCCTTATAATGGGAATCCTGCAAGTGCGTCGGAACCTTGAGGTTGCCTGTCTGTCTGACCGTCTCCATCGCCTCCTCGACCGCTACACAAGCCGCATTGGACTTCGGTGCACACGCCACATACGTCACCGCATGCGACAGAAGGATCGATGCCTCCGGCATTCCGACTCTCTCGACCGCCTGCGCTGCTGCCACAGCCACGCACAGGGCATTCGGATCTGCATTTCCGACATCCTCAGAAGCGCAAATCATAATTCTGCGTGCGATAAACGTCACGCTCTCCCCCGCATACAGCATCTTGGCAAGATAGTACACGGCAGCATCCGGATCGGAGCCGCGCATGCTCTTGATAAAGGCAGAAATCGTATCGTAATGGTTATCGCCGTCCTTATCATAGCGCATCACCCGCCTCTGGATACATTCCTGTGCCACCTCGAGCGTGATATGAATTTTGCCGTCCCCGGCACGCTCTGTCGTCATAATGCCAAGCTCAATCGCATTGAGCGCCCTTCTGGCATCTCCGCCCGACAAATCCGCGAGGAACTCCAGTGCATCCTTCTCAATGACGGCATCATAGCCGCCCATTCCCTTCTCCTTGTCCGTTACCGCCCGGAGAATCAGTTCCCGGATATCCTCTTTTTCTAACGGCTTTAATTCAAAAATCGCAGAGCGGGAAATCAGCGCCCCATTCACTTCAAAATACGGATTTTCCGTCGTAGCGCCGATCAGCACGACCGTTCCATCCTCCACGAACGGGAGCAGATAGTCCTGCTGGCTCTTGTTAAAGCGGTGAATCTCATCGACAAAAAGAATTGTTTTCTTTCCGTACATTCCGTAGCTTTCCTTCGCAGCTGCAACGACCTCCTCCATATCCTTCTTGCCCGCCACCGTCGCATTGATCTGGGTGAATCGGGCACTGGTCGTACCTGCAATGACCTTTGCGATTGTCGTCTTGCCCGTTCCCGGCGGTCCGTACAGGATAATCGAACTGATTTTATCCGCCTTGATCGCCCGGTACAGCAGCTTGTCCTTTGCCAAAATGTGCTTTTGACCGACGATCTCATCAATCGTCGTTGGACGCAGCCTCGCCGCCAGCGGCGATTCCTTCTCCATCTGCGTCTCCCTCATATAATCAAATAAATCCATCTTCTACCAACCTACTCTACTCTACTCTTCTCTTCAATCCATCGCAACGACTTCCTTGTAGAACTCGGAGTAATCCGTTCTGCCGTCCTTCGTAAACTGGATTGCCGTCCTCGGATGCTGATTGAGCAGACCGGTCATCAGATATTGCAGGTCATAACCCCACACCACACCCTGCTCGCGGAGCTTGCCCATATGCTTTTCAATAAACTGAAGCACCGGAAAAATGTTGTATTTCGGGTTGCGCAGAAAGCCGAGCAGGAGCTCCATCGCATAGTTGCCGGCACCTCGTCCCATCGAAGCGTAGGTTCCGTCCAGCCAGTCTACGCCGTCACCGACTGCCTCGATCGTATTGGCAAACGCCAGCTGCTGGTTGTTGTGCGCATGTATTCCGATTTTCTTATTATATTTTGCGGCAAATTCCCGATATACATCGGCGATGCGGGCGATCTGCTCCGGATAAAGTGAGCCGAAGCTGTCAACGATGTAGAAAACATCCACCGGTGTCTTGCCGAGAATATCCAGCGCAACCTTCAAATCTCCTTCCTGGACATTGGAAATTGCCATGATATTGCACGACACCTCATACCCTTTTTTCGCAGCATCCTCGATCATATCCACCGCTCCCGGAATCGTGCTGACATAGGTTGCGACACGAATCAGGTCAATCGCGCTGTCCGACCTGTTTACAATATCCTTTTTGTAATCGCAGCGTCCCACATCCGCCATAACGGCAAGCTTCAGATCCGTCGCATTATCCCCGACAACCGCGCGGATATCATCCTCATTACAGAATTTCCATTTGCCGAATTTATTCTCATCGAACATTTCCTTCGAAGCCTTATAGCCAAGCTCCATATAATCGACGCCTGCTTTGATATTTGCTTCATACAAATCCTTCACAAAATCATCGGTGAAATAAAAATCATTGACAAGTCCTCCGTCGCGAAGCGTGGCATCCACAACGCGCACATCCGAACGATATTCCATAAGTTCTTTAAGTTCCTTCATCTTCCTTCTCCTTACAACAGCATTTTTCTTCTCTAGGATGTCACAAATGCGTACAAAAAGCAAGCTGTTTTTTCCCTGCTGATTTCAAAACAGCATAGGTATGTCACCTTCAGTCAAACAAAATTTCATCTACCGTCACAAAGCTGTACCCCTCCCTTTGCAGTTCATCAATAATTTGCAGCGCTGCCGTGACCGAGGTGTCATAATAGTCATGCAGGAGTATGATATCATTTTCCGAGGCATGGGACACGGCATTTTTTACAATGCATGCGACATTGCGCGAACACCAGTCCTTCGGGTCAACGTCCCACAGCACCGGAAACATATTCAGCTCCGTCTCCAGTTCCTTGTCCCACGTTCCGTATGGCGGCCGCACATAGAGGACATCCTCGCCTGTAATATCCTTTATGATCTGATTCGTTTTGATCAGCTCTTCCTTGAATTCCTCCCGGTTCGATGCGCCAAGCTGCATATGGCTGTAAGTGTGATTGCCGATCAGATGCCCTTCCTCGCTCATACGCCTGATCACATCCGGATGCAGGCTGGCATGCTCCCCCGTGACAAAGAAGGTCGCATGCACGCCCCGTTCCTTGAGCCCGTCGAGCAGCTGGCTTGTGTAGGAGGGGTGAGGTCCGTCGTCAAAGGTGATGGCAAGCTTGCGCTGCGCCGAACTTTCCCTGTCCCCAAAAGCCTCATCCGCACCGCTGAGATCCGCTTCGGAAACAGGGAGATAAACCGCCCCCTGCTGCTGACGACAAAAAAGAAGCGTTCCTATCAGACATAAATTCAAAGCCAAAAGCACGATGCTGCCCTTCCTTATGTTCATAAGACGCTCCTTCTTATCTCAATCCACGTTCGGATATCCATCTCAGTATTCTATTGTATGCACCGCTTTGGGCTTTCATGCCGTCCGTCCTGCACTTCTCACGCCTCCGGCCTTCCACTCTTTCCATAGCGGAGCGGCTCCGCCACATGATCGATAAACCATTGGGTCAGCGGTCCCATGACCAACGCCGTTACAACCGTTCCGACTCCAACGCCGGGTCTGTTGAACAGAAAGCCGATCACGACGCAGACCACATCCGTAGCAATTCTGCAAATGCGGTACTTTGCCACCCCTTTGTCCGCCATGATGAGCGAGATCGCATCGTAGGACGACACCCCCAGATCTGCCGTAATATAGAGAGATGCAGAAAAGCAGAGAATCAAAATCGCCGCCGCAAAGGTGAGCAGCATCTTCGGTACCGTATCTGCCTCATACAGCGCATCGAGCGCCTTTAGTCCCGCATCTGCCACAGGTCCGATGATGACCAGATTGAAAATTGTGGCAATGCCGAGATAATGCTTGTCGACAAAAAATACGAGCACAAGCAGAATTCCGATTACAATCGGGTACATGACGGCATATTTCAGTCCTGCCACGTTGCCCAGTCCGATGACCGCTCCCGTAAAGGGGTCTGTGCCAAGTCCCGCCTTTCTCAAAAAGGAGACAGCAATTCCTGTCACAGCTACCCCGATGATCGACATGATGATTCTTCTTATCTTCTCACTCATATGGGATTCCTTTTCACTTTCTATTTTACGCTTTATTTCTTCGCATGTTTTTCTCTTTCCCATAAGTATAACCAATTTCCGTCGGCTTGTCTACGATTACGCCACATTCCTACCGGACGTGGTGCGGAGTGAAAAGCAGCTTTGTTCTGTTTCTACTATATTTCTTTTACTTTCTTCTATTTTCTTCTATTTCTTATTTACTTCTTATTTGCGCGCTGCGATCAGAGCACCGTCCTGCACGGAAATCAGAATCACATCGTTCTCGCCCACTTCCCCTGAGAGAATGAGCTTTGCCGAGAGAGTCTCCACATACTTTTGCATATACCGCTTCAGCGGCCTTGCCCCGTATACCGGATCATAGCCGTTTTGTACGATAAACTCCTTCGCCTCATCCGTCAGTTCAATCGATAACTCCTTATCGGCAAGACGTTTATTGACATCCGCTAAAAGCAGCGAAATAATCTGTCCGATGTTATCCTTCGTCAGCGGCTTGAACATAATAATTTCGTCGAGACGGTTCAGAAATTCCGGCCGGAAGCTTCCCCGCAGCTCATTCATCACGAGATTTTGTGATGCCTCCGATAACTCTCCGTCCTCACCGATGCCGTCGAGCAGATACTGTGCGCCCAGATTGGATGTCATAATGAGAATCGTATTTTTGAAATCGACAACCCGTCCCTGGGAATCGGTGACACGACCGTCATCCAGAACCTGCAAAAGCACGTTGAACACATCCGGATGCGCTTTCTCAATCTCGTCAAACAAGACAACGGAATACGGCTTACGGCGGACTGCCTCGGTCAGCTGTCCTCCCTCCTCATAGCCCACATATCCAGGAGGCGCTCCAATCAGTCTGGATACCGAGAATTTCTCCATATACTCGCTCATATCAATACGCACCATGTTAGCTTCATCGTCAAACAGGCACTCCGCCAGCGATTTTGCAAGCTCCGTCTTACCCACGCCCGTAGGTCCCAAAAACAGGAACGAGCCGATCGGTTTACTCGGATCCTTGATTCCTGCCCTCGAACGGATAATCGCCTCGGTCACCTTTGTCACGCCCTCATCCTGTCCGATTACCCGTTTGTGCAGCTCATCATCCAGATGAAGTGTCTTATTTCTCTCACTCTCCGTCAGCTTGGCTACCGGGATTCCTGTCCATCTGCTGATGATCTTGGCAATTTCCTCTTCATTCACATTTTCGTGCAGGAGCGAGCGATCGGCGTTTCTGACCTTTTCCTCCTCGATCTCCAGCTCTTTTTTCAGCGCCGGAAGCTTGCCGTAGCTGAGCTCTGCCGCCTTTTCGAGATTTCCCTCGCGGCTTGCGATCTGGATTTCATTATTCATCGCCTCAATCTGCTCACGGAGCTTTTGCAGTCGTCCGACCGAAGCCTTCTCATTCTCCCACGTTGCCTTCTTGCTCTCAAATTCCTCCTTTAAGCCCGCAAGCTCCCTGGACAGCGTTTCCAGACGTTCCATCGACAGGCGGTCCTCCTCCTTGCGAAGGGCAGCCTCCTCGATCTCCATCTGAGTTATCTTGCGGTTTAGTTCATCCAGCTCCATCGGCATGGAATCAAGCTCTGTCTTAATGAGCGCACATGCCTCGTCCACGAGATCGATCGCCTTATCCGGCAAAAAGCGGTCGGAAATGTACCGATGAGACAGCACCGCCGCACTCACCAGAGCATTGTCCATGATCTTCACGCCGTGATAGACCTCATAGCGCTCCTTGAGTCCGCGCAGAATGGAAATCGTATCCTCGACGCTCGGCTCCTCGACCATAACCGGCTGGAACCGGCGCTCCAGTGCAGGATCCTTCTCGATATACTTTCGGTATTCATCCAGCGTCGTCGCACCGAGACAGTGCAGCTCCCCCCGCGCCAGCATCGGCTTTAGCATATTGCCCGCATCGAGCGCACCGTCCGTCTTTCCCGCTCCGACAATCGTGTGAAGCTCGTCAATAAACAGCAGAATCTGCCCGTCGCTCTTTTTTACCTCATCCAGAACTGCCTTTAACCTCTCCTCAAATTCTCCGCGGTATTTTGCTCCCGCAATCAGGGAACCCATATCAAGGGCAAAAATCTTTTTATCCTTGAGGGAGGCAGGCACATCACCCCGCACGATACGCTGTGCAAGCCCTTCGACAACAGCTGTTTTGCCGACACCCGGCTCACCGATGAGAACCGGATTGTTCTTCGTCTTACGCGACAGGATGCGAATGACGTTCCGTATTTCACTATCCCGCCCGATCACCGGGTCAAGCTTCTGATTTTTCGCCTTTTCCACCAGATCCTCGCCGTATTTTGCAAGGGAATCATAGGTTGCCTCCGGATTGTCACTCGTCACTGTCTGGTTGCCGCGCACCTGCGAAAGTGCCTGCAAAAAGCGCTCCCTCGTCAGACCGTATTCCCCAAGCAGCTTTTTGATCTCCTGATTCGGATATTTGAGCAGGCTCAAAAACAAATGCTCCACGGAAACATACGAATCTCCCATCGCCTTCGCCTCGTCCTCCGCACTGATGAGTACCTGATTGAGCGCCTTGCCCATGTAGACCTGACCACCCTGTACTTTGACCCTCTTTTCAATCGCAGCGCGGGAGCGGTCCAGAAAGTGTTCCTTGTTGATCTCCATCTTTTCCATCAGCTTTAATATGAGACTATCCTCGATTGTAAGGAGACTGTAGAGCAAATGCTCCTGCTCAATTTCCTGATTGCCATACTCATACGCCAGTTTCTCACAGCCCTCTACGGCTTCTATCGACTTCTGTGTAAACTTAGAAATATTCATAAAACTCCCTCCTTTTTTGTCTTTTGTAAGACAAATGACTGCATTTATGTCTATTGTCCGGGCATTTCACCCTCCAAAACAATGTTATAGCACACCCAATTCATTTTTCAACCGACTTTTCCGGTTTTTCATAAAGAATTTAGAAACTGTTTAGAAAATATAGGCTCTAAGAAAAAGAAAAGATACTACTCTCGTAATATCCTTTCCCTGTTTCAAAAAACTATGATTCCTCAAATCCATTCGGATTGTTGCTCTGCCATCTCCACGCATCCTCGCACATTTCCCGGAGTCCGTTTTCCGCTTCCCAGTGTAACTCCTTTTTGGCAAGCGACGGGTCGGCATAGTTGCAGGCGATATCGCCGGGACGTCTTGCCTTAATCACATACGGTATTTTGACACCGGTCGCCTCCTCAAAGGTCTTTACGATATCAAGAACGCTGTAGCCCTTGCCCGTTCCCAGATTATAAATCTTAAGACCCGGATTTTCCTTGATCTTCTCAATCGCCCTGACATGTCCCTTTGCCAAATCGACGACGTGGATGTAGTCCCGAACCCCCGTTCCGTCAGGCGTATCGTAATCGTTTCCGAAGACGCCCAACTCCTTCAGCTTGCCGACCGCCACCTGTGTAATATACGGCATGAGATTATTCGGGATTCCATTTGGATTTTCACCGATTTTGCCGCTCTTATGTGCACCGATCGGATTAAAATAGCGCAGCAGTATGACATTCCACTCTTCATCCGCCTTCTGGATATCGGTCAAAATCTGTTCGAGCATTCCCTTTGTCTGTCCGTACGGATTGGTAATCTCACCCTTCGGACAATCCTCTGTCACCGGAATGACCGCCGGCGTACCGTAAACAGTTGCCGAAGACGAAAATACAATGTTCTTGACCCCATGTTTTCTCATCACATCGAGCAAAGTCAAGGTTCCTGCAATATTGTTGTGATAATATTCCCACGGCTTTGCCACCGACTCCCCGACCGCCTTCAGTCCTGCAAAATGAATACAGGAATCGATTGTCTCCTTCTCAAAAACCGCTTCCAGTCCCTCTCTGTCGAGAATGTCCGTCTTGTAAAACCGAACCGGTTTTCCCGTAATTTCCTCCACTCTCTTCAGTGACGCCTCGCTTGAATTGCTCAGATTATCGATGACGACAACCTCATAACCCGCATTTTGAAGCTCCACCACCGTATGACTGCCGATAAAACCGGCTCCTCCTGTAATTAAAATTGCCATATCTGCCTCCTTATCTGTCAAATGTATACTATAATTATAGCAAAGATGCGCACCACGGGCAATTTATTTCTCGTTTTTAAAACTCAATTCCTTCCCTTGCAGTCAGACCCTGATCATACGGATGCCGGAGCTTGCGCATCTCCGTATGGTAATCTGCGATCTGTACAAAAAATTCATCCGGATCTCTGCCGGTCAGGACGATTTCCAGATTGCCCGGCCGGTTTTCAAGAAGGCTGCGAACCTTCTTCTGATTGATCGCTCCCAGACGGTATACATGGGTAATCTCATCCAAAATCAGAACGTCGATCTGCCCGCCATCCGCCATCTGCTGAATCTGCTTTAGCGTATCATCATGCATTTTCCGCACGCGCGCCCGCTCCTTATCCGCCATATTCGCATAAAAGCCATAATCCTTTTGATTTCTCAGAATCGTCAGATTCGGCATGTTCTCGAGAATACTAAGCTCACTCGTCCTCGAACCCTTCAAAAACTGCGCAAAGCACACGCGCTTTCCGCTGCCGAGGGCACGGATTGCCAGACCTATGGCAGCGGTTGTCTTTCCCTTCCCGTCTCCGCTGTATAAATGAATCATTCCTTGTTCCTCCTGTTCATATACACTGCATGAATCGCTCTGTTTGTACAGGCAGTTATCCCGATTTTGGCAGAACTCACAGATACTCGGCTGCTTATGCTGCTGTTTTTCCGTAAGACCCAGTACATAGATCGTACTTTTCTGCGGAAGCAGCTGACCTGCCTCATTGACGCTGACCGGACAATCCGGTATACTTTTCAGAATTTCCGCACCAAAGGAGAGCGGATATTTCTCGCCGAGAAATTCATAGCTCTTCGGGTAAAGCCCTGTCGCTTTTTGAATCTGCCCGCCCAATAAACCGTAAGCCTTCCGCATCAGCTCGAGGGAAAGACAATCGATCTGATAGGCGGTCATCACCTCCTCGACTTCCAGATAAAGCTCCTGCAGACGGTCTGCCCGGTCCGATAAAGTCATGACAATGACTGCGTACTTTTCCTCCTCGATCCACGGATACCTTTGCCGATCCTGTCCGCAAACGACCGGATCATAATAGACCTCCGCCCTTACGAGCGGCAGAAGGCTTTCATACACGCGCTGCACGACAAAAAAGTCCGCCTCACGAAAGTGATAACGAACCATCATTTGTCTGATTTCTTCTTCCGTCAATTCGACCGTCAAGGTATCATGCAGCATTCTTCCGCTCTTTCTTCCCTTCTCCGGCAAACGGATACCGCATATGCAGGGAAGCTTATCCGATGCGCAGTGCATGACACGTTTCCAGCGGAGGTGTCTCCTCGATCGTCACCGATGCGATCATGCCGAGAAGCGCCTTCTGAAACTCTATGACATTTGCGTCATTTCCCTGCACATCCGCTAAAATACAATTTCCTCTGCAATTCTGCACGACTCCCAGCATTTCATACTGTCTTGCCAGAAAAAAGACCATACATTTTAAATTCTCAATCTCCGCCTTATCTTCAATGTAAATATGTCTGTGCATACACATAATCATCATCCCTTTTATCTCGTAATAGTATGGAACCTTCGCTTAACGAATCCATGCTTCCATACTATTAGACGTTTCGGGCATCGATAAAGTTTCAAGATTTTTCAAAAATTTTCATAAAAAGAAAGAATTTTTATTTCGTCCGGGCATATTTGCGCAAAGTCTTCACAGCCTTCTCCTCGAGAATGTGCTCCATATGCTCCTCGATATAGGCAGCCCTGATCGGTTCATCGGAAATATATGTGCCGAACTCCACTGCCCTTGAGCAGACAGCGGCAAAATCCTTTTTGGACAGCTTCGACTTGTCAAACACCAGAAAGAAGGTGTCCGTCTTTGGATTTTTATACAACCGGCTGGCAACCTTGCTTTTGGTTGGTATGTATGTACAAAAATCAGCGACCGCATTCAGCGATGCGAACTCATAGATGCGAAGCCCGGACTCCTGCTTGTCCGTATCCTTCGCCTTTTTCGAAGGCTTGCCCTTTTTTGCACCGGCCTTTTGTGTCTCAGGCAGTGCATCCGCCTCGGCGTCCTTTCCTTCATTCAGATTCGCAATCAGCTTTTTCATCTGATTGATAAAATCCATCACGTTCGTCTGCCCTTTCTCGGAAAACAGAATTGAGATGCTCTTATCCGGAAGCGGCATGATCTGCAGTGACAAAAGACCTCTCTGCATCTCCAGCCCCAGCTCCTCGACCGCACGCTCCACGACATTGTGCAGCACCCCTTGTATTTTTTCCTTATTCATAAGAAAATCCTCGAGCTCCACTCCGTAATCGAGCATATCATTTTCTGACAAAATACAGCATATCGTATCTTCATTGATTCTTTTGAAAGTCATCGCTCACACTCCTCTTACTCGAAAGGCCGAATCCGATAGGTCACGCCCAGCCTGTCGCAAATTGCCTGACATTCCTGTTCCTCCTGCCTGCTGATCGTCGTCTCCACCGTAGAGAGGATCACCGTCGGCACATATTTTTTTGCTTCCCCGGCAAACTCCAGCATCGCATCATAGGATTTTTCCCCGAATCTGCTTCGCACCAGCTCGTGATACTTCTGCTTGTTCGGGGTATTCAGGCTGATCGAAATCACATCGACAAGCCCCTTCATATCCGGCGTGATATTTCTCCCGTGAATTAAATTGCCGAGACCATTTGTATTGATGCGAATCTTCTTATCCGTGTGCTCC
Source organism: Lachnospiraceae bacterium (assembly GCA_017476765.1). Classification (GTDB taxonomy): domain Bacteria; phylum Bacillota; class Clostridia; order Lachnospirales; family Lachnospiraceae; genus JAFUZE01. The sequence continues at coordinate 11,870 of JAFUZE010000100.1, read as the reverse complement.
TTAATGTATGCTGCCACCTCTAAAAGCACATCCAGCTGCTCCGTCGGCTCGCCGAACCCGCAAAAGACCACCTCTTCGTACCGGCTTAAATCCTTTTTCTTCAGGGCTTCGATCACTTCCTCCGCCGACGGCTCATGATCGAGCCACAGGGAACCGGACTCATCCATTCTGTCTCTCGTCTGCCTTAAGCAAAACGTGCAGGCACACGGGCATCGGTTTGTCAGGTTTACATAAAGATTCTTATGTACTTGATAGAGAATCGTCTCATCCATTTTTCTACTCCTGTTTGAAAACCATGCGCATTTGATCTGCTCATCCTATCTTACATGAAATCGGCAAAAGTTCCAAGTACCTTTTCACAATTTCCACACCATACCAGTGGGTGCATCAGCTCTTCCGGCTGTCGAGCAGCGCCCGGAGCGCATCCTCCCCCTCGTCAATCCATGCAGCTTCTTCCTCCTCGTTCAGTCCGAGAAACTTTGCCAGAGTCCGCTCATCATCACTGTTGCTCCACTCCCAGACATAATCGTCGATTTCCTCAAACGCAAGCTCTCCTGCGAGATATTTCTCCTTATAATTCATCTGCTTCTCCTCCTGCTTAAAAAATTTCATCAAACGTCCGGTAGCAACAGCGCCGTCAAAGGTTCCTGCAGCCTTTTTTGGAAAAATTTAACAACCAATCCCGTGCAGAGCGCCGCTATCACCGTGCCTTCCCTCGTTCCTGTAATCCGAAACGGGAAAAAAATGAGTGAAAGCAAAACGGATAACACGACACAGCTGACATCAAACCCAATTTTTACATTTCCGAAGACATGATGTGTCTTATCCGCAACCGCCTTGACAAACGCCTCCCCTGAATTCATCACCACATTCGCAATAACTGCGAGCGAAATCCCAAAGCCCAGTATACAAGTGCCAAGCAGTACAAGAATCATACGAAATACATACGCTTTGTTCGGGAAAAAGGCGGCCAGCCAGACACCGAAATCCGTAAACCACCCGAACAGAACCGACAGCGGAATCTGCAGCAGCTGAATCCACTGAAACTCCTTTCTCAGCACAACAATCTGTCCCACGATCAAAATGCAGTTCCAGATAAAGAGCCACGTTCCGAAGCTAAGGACCGGAAACCGCAAAGCGATGACATTGGCGACCGAGGAAATCGGCGAGACACCGAGTTCTCCTCTCTTTGTCACAGCCACACCGATTCCCGAAAAAAACAGCCCGATGACGAGCAGAACATAGCGGGAGATCAGTTCCCTTTTGCTCCAAGCTTTGCTTTCTTTCTTATTGACAGACGAATCCTGCCTATCTGATTTTTTTACGCTAACGAACTTCTCCATCTCTTCCTCCATATAACTTCATACTTTCCCGGATTTCCTCCTCCGCGAGCCGTACATCATGCAAAAGCTCCCTCGATGAGATCAGCCGTGCTCCCTGCCCTGTCACAATGATCTGCTCCAGCCCGTCACTTGTCGCGACAGTAATGTCATATTTCTTTCCGTGCTCGTGAGTAAACTTTTCGATGTACTGATCTGCGGTCTCCGCTTCCTTTGTAAACACCACATGAATGTTGTGATAATCCATGATTTCCGTTCCATGTCCCTTCACCCGATACGCATCAAACACAACAATCAGGTGATATTTCCGAATCGCCTGATAATTGCACAGGATATCCAGAAGCCTGCCTCTTGCTCCGTCGATATTCTCGCCGGCAAGCTCCTTCAGCTCCTCCCACGCAAATATGACATTGTAGCCATCTACAAGCAGGTAGCGTTCTTTCTTATCGACAGGCATCGCCTTTCTGACTATGACAGGATAGTCATTACTTGGCTTTTTGCTCCGAAGCTTTTGCCTTTCATTGGCACCGGAGCGTGTGTTCGCATGACTCGCACGATACAGGATCTCGTCAATTTCCTCTGTGCCGAGCGATGTTTCCTCCCTTTGCCTGCGGAGCGGCGAAAAAAGCACGGCATCATCATTGACACCATCGTCGCTTTTGGGTTTCAGAATACTTGGCAGGTGCATATACTTCTCAACCTCGTTCCAAGGCACATTCGTTCCGGCTCCATGTGAGCAAAAGACCGAACCGGTCGGCTGATAGTAGTCAAGCTCACTGTCATACCCCTTCTCTGCGGTGATTTCCTCCGTATTCCGGCATTCCTCATATCCGTAAAAAGAACAGGTCAGCTTCCCCATTCCCTTTGTGTATGCATTCACCTCTTTTTGATAATTGCGCATTGCAGCCACCGGGGCAATTCCCTCCAGCACGGAAATCTGCCCGGTCAGCTGCGGAGCCTTCATCTGTCCGCCCAGCTTCTCCACATCGGTCATCGCCCGTCCCACCATATGCTCCGGCACCTCGAGCCGGAATGCGTAATATGGCTCAAGCAGAGCGGATCGCGCCTTTTTGAGTCCCTGCCGGACAGCCCGATAAGTCGCCTGCCGGAAGTCACCGCCCTCCGTATGCTTGATATGGGCTTTCCCTGACACGAGCGTAATTTTCATATCGGTGATCTCAGCCCCGGTCAGCACACCCCGATGCCTGCGCTCCTTCAGATGCGTCAGCACAAGACGCTGCCAGTTGCGGCTGAGTAAATCCTCACTGCAATCGATGTCAAACCACAATCCGCTGCCCCGCTTTAGCGGTTCGAGCAAGAGATGCACCTCCGCATAGTGGCGGAGCGGCTCGAAATGTCCGACTCCCTCAACGACATCCTCGATCGTCTCCTTATACACAATACTCCCCTCGGAAAACTCCGCCCTGACATGGAACCTCTCTTCGATCAGACTCTTTAATATCTCAATCTGCACCTCTCCCATGACCTGCACATGAATTTCCTTAAGGTTCTCGTCCCACAGCATATGCATTTCCGGACATTCCTCCTCCAGCATGCGCAGCTTCTGTAACATGACGCTCTTGTCATTTCCGTCCGGAAACTCCAGTGAGTACGTCAGGACAGGCTCCAAATACGGTTTGTGAGCCTCCTTCTGTATGCCGAGTCCCTGCTGCGGATAAGTATGCAAAAGCCCCGTCACTGCACAGATCGTACCCGCAAAAGCTTCCGGAACCGTCTCATACTTCCTGCCGGAATAAAGGCGAATCTGATTGACCTTCTCCTCTTTTGTCTCTGCTTGTTTTGCATCTTCCTTCGGCAGCTCATCCCCTTGCCTGCTGCCCGTTTCGAGCAGTGTCCGAACCTTGAGGCTCCCTCCTGTGATTTTCATATACGTCAGACGATTTCCCTGCTCGTCCCTCCCGATCTTAAAAACAGCTGCGCCGAACGCTTCCCCATACACCCGATCGGATGTATATGTATGGAGTCCTCGCAGCAGCTCCTCCACTCCGTCCAGTCTCAGGGCAGAGCCAAAAAAGCACGGAAAGACCTTTCTCTCCGTAATCAGCCGACGAATCACATCCTGCCCCACTTCAGTCGATGCCAGAAAGTCCTCGAGCGCAGCCTCATCGCACATTGCAATATTCTCATAAAACGCTTTCGTTTCAGGAGATGAAAAATCGACACATGCAGAATCCAATTCCTCATACAGCTGTTCCATCAGCTTTTCCTGATCTGCCTGTTCCTGATCCATCTTGTTGATAAACAGAAATGTCGGAATCCGGTACTGGCGCAGCAGATTCCACAACGTACGGGTATGCCCCTGCACACCGTCCGCCCCGCTGATGACCAGAACCGCATAGTCAAGCACCTCCAGCGTGCGCTCCATCTCCGCCGAAAAATCCACATGTCCCGGCGTATCCATAAGGGTAATCTCCATATCCTCATAGGTCAGACGCGCCTGCTTGGAAAAAATCGTAATCCCGCGGCTTCGTTCTCTCTCGTCCGTATCTAAGAAGGTGTCACGCCTGTCTACCCTGCCCAATTTGCGGATGCTTCCGCTCGTATATAGCATTGCTTCCGATAAAGTTGTCTTTCCCGCATCCACATGTGCAAGAATACCAAGCACGATTTGTTTCGCCATCTTTTCTTACTTCCCTTGTTTTTATGATCGCTTATACCCTTTGGGCTGTTATGCTTCTTAACCTTTTTGTTACTCACAATTTTATATGTTCGGCTTTTTTCGCCTTGCTGCACTTTTCGCTTCCCTGTACTTTTCGTCTCTTCTTACTTCACACATTGCTATTCCAGTATAGCACAACTATTGCAGACTGTGAAACAGGAAAATCATACTTCACAGACAGTATAATAGGGATATCGGATTTGGAGCTTTTAAAAAGTAACGCCAAGTCTTTCTAAGCTTTCTAAAGACTCGGCGCTTTTTAAAATCATATTTGTGACTGCGTTATGTCCTATCGGAACTGTCTGACACACAGATCATTCCCCTCTTCATCAGATGCCAGTATCACCTCATAGCCTCTGATGTGCTCCGGCAAGCAACGCCTCCACCTGCTCGCGCTTCTCATAAAGTACGCAGCCTCCGTCATGATCATCTATCAAAAGCTCTCCGTTTCTGAGTGCAGCAAACAAATCTGAATTTACGGCTTCACGAAGGGATGTATCCCGCACATTGATATCCGAATACGGTGAAAACGGGCACGGCTCCGCTCCGCCGTGAGAATTGATATGAAAAAAGCCGCGTCCGGCCGCAATACATCCGCCGGAGCTTTTTTCATCTCCCGGAAAGGAAATAAATACCATTTCCGGATATGCTTCTCTGAGTTTTGCGATCTCGCTTCTGAGGAACGTGCGCTCCTCGTCTCCCGGAGCCAGTTCCTTGCTTTCTTCCGTCACGGGGACAAATTCTACAAATACGACAAGCTTGCAGCCTCTGCCTGCCAGACCGCCGACAAAATGATCGGAAACTACTTCCCTGATATTTTCCGTCGTAACGGTGACGGATGCTCCAAACAACAGACTCCTTCTATGAAACTCATCCATGCCGGAAATCAGTCTGTCATAAATACCGTCACCGCGTCTTGCATCGGTTACTTCCTGATTCCCTTCCATACTCAGAACCGGAATCAGATTCCTGCACCTGTCAAAAAGATCAAAGTAGCGTTCATCGATAAAAGTACCATTCGTAAAAATGGGAAACAGAAGATTTTGTTTCGTTCCCGCAGCTTCTATGATATCTCTTCTAAGCAACGGCTCTCCGCCGGCGAGAAGAATGAAACTCACACCGATTTCATCTGCCTCTTCAAAAATCTTCAGCCATTCATCGCTGCTTAACTGGCTCACCGGCTCTTCATCCACTGTTGCGTGATTGCATCTGGAATAACAGCCTGCACAGTGAAGATTACAGTTTGAAGTGATGCTGGCGATCAGAAACGGCGGAATATGCTCTCCTGCAGCTTTGGCAGCCGCCCTCTTTTTCGATGCAGTGCGGCTGGCAGCAGCAAATTTCAGCATGAACGCGCTCTCCCTCGGATCTTTTAACGTTGCTTTGATGGCATCTGCCACAACACGCTCCACACCCTTTGTCATATAGTTCCCTATGTCGAAATTTTTCTCCATTGCGATCACCTCATCCTACCATCCTTTTTTCTAATACCCACGCTTTTAAATTTTGCGCAATTAGATTGCGCTAATTCTATTGTATATACCTGCATTTTGCCTGTCAAGACAAAATTGCAGCAAAGCGACAGTGAGACAAAAATGGGCATGAATACCGCCACATACGCATATGCTTTTACCAACTAACATTTATGCGAGGAACGATTATGTGCTCCATTGCAGGATTTTTTCATCCTCGTGCCTGCTATCTCGATGCAGCGGAATCCTACCGCAGCATTCTCGAACGCATGAATCTGGTGCAGCGTCACCGGGGACCGGACGAGAATAACGTTATGTTAACAGATCGATGTGGTCTGGCACATACAAGATTGTCCATCATCGACTTAAAGACAGGTACACAGCCTATGACAAAGCAGTATTCCGGTCATACCTTTACTGTCATTTTCAATGGTGAGATCTACAATTACAAAGAATTAAGAGAAGATTTAATTTCTTTAAATCACAGCTTTGAGACAACTTCTGACACAGAAGTTATTTTGGAATGTTATCTGGAATATGGCCCGGATTTTGTGAAAAAACTGGACGGAATATACTCCTTCGCAATATATAACAGTCGTTACGAAACTCTCTATCTCTATCGTGACCCGTTTGGTATCAAACCGCTTTTTTACTCTATAATAAATGACACAATCGTTTTTTCGTCAGAAATAAAAGCACTTTTTTGTTTTCCTGGCATTCAGGCAAAGGTGTCGGCAGATGGCTTGAACGAAATTTTCGGTCTTGGTCCCGCACGCACACCGGGAAATGCCGTTTTTGTTGACATAACTGAACTAAAACCCGGCCACTACCTTGCCTGCAGCCGTTTTGGCATAAAAGATAACACCTATTTTTCTATTCACTCCGCTCCTCATCATGACAGCTACGAGGACACGATTGAGAAAACGAGAGAGCTTCTCTATCGTGCGGTCAAGCGCCAGATGATATCCGATGTAGACGTGTGCACGTTCTTATCGGGCGGCATAGACAGCAGCATCGTCTCCTCCATTTTGGCCGGGGAGCTGAAAAAGCATGGAAAAACACTGCACACCTTTTCCTTTGATTTCGTAGACAATGCAGACTATTTTACTCCGAATGCGTTTCAGCCCTCCCTCGACCGTCCTTATGTGGAAAAGATGGCAGAGTATCTGGGAAGCAGCCATCACTATCTCGAATGTACGACCACAAAACAGGCGGATCTGCTTTTGGAATCGGTCAAGGCGCATGATCTTCCGTGCATGGCGGATGTCGATTCGTCACTGCTCTATTTTTGCGGAGAGGTCAGTCGGACACACAAGGTTGTTCTGACCGGTGAATGCGCAGATGAGATATTCGGCGGCTATCCGTGGTTTCACAAGGAGCAGTTCCTGCGCGCGGAAACCTTCCCGTGGACTCCGGATTTATCGCCCCGCAAAAAAATGCTCGAGGAAGGACTGCTTTCACAGCTGCACATGGATGAGTATGTGCAAAACGCCTACCAAAGCTCCATTGCGGAGGTTGAACTGCTGCCCGGTGAAAACGAGGTGGAGACGAGCCGGCGCCGGATCGCCTATCTGAACATCCGTTATTTTATGCAGACTCTTTTAAACCGCATGGATCGCACAAGTATGCACTCCGGTCTGGAAGCAAGAGTTCCTTTTGCAGATCAGGCACTGCTCACTTACGTTTTTAACGTCCCGTGGGAAATGAAGGCAAAGGGCGGCCTTGTCAAGAACCTGCTTCGTCAGGCATGTGTGTCCCTTCTCCCCGACGAAGTGCTGTTTCGTCCGAAATGCCCGTATCCTAAGACGTATCATCCTGCCTACGAAAAGCTGCTCACAGACCGCTTCCGCGATGAGGTGACATCCTCAAGCCCGCTTTATCCCCTGCTCAACCATGCGGCAGTGGATACGTTTTTAAGCAGTGTAAAGGATTACGGAAGCCCCTGGTACGGGCAGCTTATGGCAGGACCGCAGATGATTGCCTATCTTCTGCAGATTCATTACTGGATGACGGAATATCATGTTGCACTATGTCTGTAAATACTCACGGATGACCGGCTGCAGCTGTTTTCCCTCAAGGGCAGCATTGATCGTGTCGCCTAAAAGCTCCACATGTGCGACCATTGATGCCGGCTTTTTGACACAGTCATCCTGACCAAACGGGACAAAGTAGATATTTTTCGTATTCATGAGCAGACCGATATTTTTAAAATTCATGCCGAGGCTGTCATTGCTGGCGACGGAAAGCACGACCGGCTTTTCTCCCCGCAGATGTGCCTTGGCTGCCATGAGTACCGGTGTATCGGTGATACCATGACACAGCTTCGCAAGGGTATTGCCGGTACAAGGTGCAATGACAAGGATGTCAAGTAAGGATGACGGTCCGATCGGTTCCGCCTCCGGAATCGTATAAATGCCCTTTTTGCCGGTAATCTGCTCAATTTCCCGCACAAAATCCTCCGCCCTGCCGAAACGGGAATCCGTCTCAGCTGCGTTGAAGGAGAATATGGGAATCATATTGACCTCCTGCTTTTGCAGCGCCCGTATCTGCTCCTTCACCTTCGCAAAAGTACAAAAAGAGCCTGTGATCGCCCATCCGATTGTAAGCTCCGATCGCTTCTTCATACTCCTACACTCCTTTCCTCATCCCACTCCCGTCTGCTGATGATTTTTGCCAGAATATCTGCCGAAGTCTCAGGCGCATACTTTGCAGGCAGCCCGAGACAGCTTTTTAAAGTGATGCCGAGTTCCTCACACGCCCTCCGGTCTACCCCGCCCGGAGCGGAGGCAAGATCGATGATCAGGGTATTACGGCTTTGCTTTTCCAAAAAACGCCTGTCCGCGACCATCGCCGGTACTGTATTGAAAATAAAATGATAGTCCTCCTTTTTCTCCTCCTTCTGTGACTCTATCTTCTGTCCAAAGGCTTTTACATGGTATCCATATGCGGCTGCTTTCGCCATTGCCTTCTCACTTCTCACCATGATAGTCACGTCACATTTCAGTCCCTTCAGCTTATCCGCCAAAATTTCCCCGCACCTGCCAAAGCCGAGCACAAGGCAGCGGCTGTTATGGAGATTCCTCTTGCTTCCCACAATTGCCTCGGCAATAGCTCCCTCTGCCGTAGCGACGGCATTCTGTATGGCAATCGTGTCATCTTTCATATAATCATAGAGCAGGACTCCCTTTTCTTCACATGCTGCGGAAAAACCGGCGGGGAACACACCGCCATAAATTTTCTGACCGCTTACGGCATACTCTGCCGCCACATCTGTAATCGGTTCCTTCGCCGCGATCGGAAGCAGCAGAATCTGACAGCTTTTGATTCTTTCACTGACAGACGGGGTCACTTGTTCTTCGTACGCAACCTCAAACGCTTTGTCCTTAAGCGCCCCTGCAAGATACTTCTGCCTTTCGTCTCCCCCTATTACGAGAATTTTCTTCTTTTCCATACGTTCCTCCCTGCTAAAGGACAAGGGCAATCATTCCCCTTTTCAACATTATATGCACACAGGAAATAACGCGTGAATCGAGCGTCAGACAAAGCGCAGCCCTGTTTTTGCAAGGCTGCAAAAGTATCTCATTCTCTCTTCACACAAAAAACTCCCAGACCGTCATGTATGAAAAACACGACTTTCTGAGAGTTTCATTTGTACGATTCCTTAGGGAAACACTGATTAAGTGTTTCCCGCGCGAAATTCGCAGGCACAAAGTGCCTTTCCACAGCGAATTTCTGCGCATCCATGCGGAGCAATCTAAGGAAAAGCTGATTTAATCAGCTTTTCCTTAGAAACTGCGGTTCACTGCAGTCAGCAGCGATTCGGCACGAAAATCCGATTCACAGATGATTCCTTGATCATCACCCGATCATTATCCTTAATTACTTGAAATAAGCAACGCCGGATTCAAAAATCTTCATATCCTGCTCCCCGTAAATATTGATGGCAACTGCCTCGTCTCTTCTCTCGGAGTGTGCCATCTTGCCCAGACATCTGCCATCCGGTGAAGTAATTCCTTCTATTGCGGCATAAGAGCCGTTGACATTCCACTCCTCATCCATCGAAATATTTCCGTCAATGTCCACATACTGGGTCGCCACCTGTCCGTTCGCAAAGAGCTTTTCAAGCCACTCCTTTGGTGCGACAAAGCGTCCCTCGCCGTGAGATGCCGGATTGACATACGTTTTGCCCAGCTCCGCTCCCTGTAACCACGGGGATTTGTTCGTAACAACCTTCGTGTAGACCATCTTGGAGATGTGGCGGTTAATCGTATTGAACGTCAGTGTCGGGGAATCCTCCTTCTGACCGACAATACTTCCGAACGGAACCAGACCAAGCTTGATCAGAGCCTGAAAACCGTTACAGATGCCGAGCGCCAGACCATCCCGTTCATTCAAAAGCTTCATGACCGCTTCCTTCAGCTTCTCATTCCGGAAGGCAGTTGCAAAGAACTTCGCACTTCCGTCCGGTTCATCTCCTGCCGAGAAACCACCCGGAAACATAATGATCTGCGCATCCTCAATCGCACGCTCAAACACATCGACCGATTCCCGTATATCTGCAGCTGAAAGATTTTTAAATACCTTTGTCACGACATTTGCGCCCGCACGCTCGAACGCCTTTGTACTGTCGTACTCGCAGTTCGTACCCGGAAATACCGGTATAAATACCGTCGGCTTTGCCACCTTATGTTTGCAGACATAAATGTCATTTGTATCATACAGCTTCGTCTCAATCGGCGACCGGTCGTCGATTGCCCTGCTCGGAAATACCTTTTCCAGCTTCTGCTTCCATGCCCGCAGCGCTTCCTCGCCGGAGATCGTAACGCCTGCAAACGTAAAGCCATCCTTTACAACCTCGCCGACTACCGTGTACGGCAGATCGAGTTTTTCCTCTTTTCCGGCTGCAATCTCAACGACAAGACTGCCTGTCTCATTTCGGAACAATGCTTCCAGCGGGAGGCTGTCATCAAACTTGACGCCAAGTCCGTTGCCGAATGCCATCTTCGACACTGCAGCCGCAACGCCGGTTGAGGCAATCACATAAGCTGACACGATTGTCTTATTCTTGATAAGGGTTTGAACCTTCTCATACAGCTCCATGACCTTATCATACTTCGGAAGGGAATACTCGTCCTTCTCAATCTCAAATTTCACGAGCCGATTGCCGACCACTTTTAATTCCGGTGTAATAATGTCGGAATACCTTGCCACATCCACTGCGAATGACACAAGTGTCGGTGGTACATCAATGTCGTTAAATGTACCTGACATGCTGTCCTTTCCGCCGATGCTCGGAAGCCCGAACCCGATCTGGGCATCGTATGCGCCGAGAAGTGCGGCAAACGGCTGACTCCACCGCTCCGGCTCCTCTGTCATCCTGCGGAAATATTCCTGGAACGTGAAGCGCACCTTTTTATAATCACCGCCTGCAGCGACAATCTTGGACAGCGATTCCAGCACTGCATAGACAGCACCATGATACGGGCTCCAGCTCGACAGATACGGATCAAAGCCATAGCTCATCATCGTCACGGTCTCCGTCCTGCCGCCGTGGGCATTTTCCTTGAGTACCGGAAGCTTGGCAACCATCGTCTGTGTCTCGGTCAGCTGATATTTGCCGCCATACGGCATATACACGCTGCCGGCTCCGATCGATGCGTCAAACATCTCGACAAGTCCCTTCTGGCTGCACACATTTAAATCGCTCAGCGTAGCCAGATAGGCTGTGCGCGCATCCTTCTTCTCCACAGCGTCTTTGACCTGTTCGAGCGCGATTTTCTCCAGATAATTCTCGTTTTCATCCGGAATGTCAACCTGAACCTTTGTCTCCTGGTGCGCACCGTTCGTATTGAGAAACGCACGGCTTAAATTGACGATCTCACGACCTCTCCATTTCAGGACGAGCCTCGGCTCCTCCGTGACGGTTGCGACACAAACCGCCTCAAGATTTTCCTCTGCCGCATAGGAAAGGAACTGCCCGACGTCCTTCGGGTCTACGACAACTGCCATTCTCTCCTGCGATTCGGAAATCGCGAGCTCCGTTCCGTCCAGTCCGGCATATTTCTTCGGAACCTTGTCCAGATCAACATTCAGACCGTCCGCCAGCTCACCGATCGCAACGGAAACACCGCCTGCGCCGAAATCGTTACACTTTTTGATCAGCCTGCTGACCTCTCCTCTCCGAAAAAGCCTCTGTATCTTCCGCTCGGTCGGCGCATTTCCTTTCTGAACCTCCGCTCCGCACGTCTCGATCGAGGTTTCCGTGTGAACCTTCGAGGAGCCGGTTGCACCGCCGCACCCGTCACGCCCGGTTCTTCCGCCCAGTAAAATAATGACATCTCCCGGATCGGAGGTCTCACGAATGACATTCGCACGCGG
>JAFUZE010000099.1 GCA_017476765.1 Lachnospiraceae bacterium | reverse complement strand
GAACAGTATCAGCTGCTTAAGAAGGCGGGCTGTCAGGTAATACAGGGCTACTACTTCTCCAAGCCGGTGCCGCCGGAGGAATTTGAAACATTTTTTGAACAATAAAATCGATCGAAAATACCTGTATTGAGAGAGGAAGAATTATGCTTACAATAGAAACCCTAAAGGAGTTCGGAGCGGATACGGACGATGGAGTCGCAAGATGCTTCGGAAACAATGACTTTTATTTAAAGCTCGTCAGGACAGTGCCGGATGAGAAGAGCTTCGATCAACTGTCGGACGCAGTTGCCGCGGGCGACTTGGACACAGCGTTTGATATGGCACATGCACTTAAGGGCGTGCTTGCCAATTTGTCTTTGACACCGATCAGAAAGCCGGTAGAGGAGATTACCGAACAGCTTCGCAGCAGGGCACAGATGGATTACAGTGAGCTGTTATCGGAAATTACAAAGCAGAGAGAACTGCTTAGAGAGTTATGTCAGGAGTAAGAGTAAGGAGGACAAAATAGTGGCAAAAAACATGACAAGCATTGCATCGGACTTTGACAAGGAGGCTTTCAAGCAGAGAGTGCTTTATAATGTCAAGACGCTTTACAGGAAGACTTTGGAGGAGGCAAGTGAGCAGCAAATTTTTCAGGCGGTTTCCTATGCAATCAAGGATCTGATCGTGGATAACTGGCTGGAAACGCAGAAGGAATACGAAAAGAAGGATGTTAAGACGGTCTATTATCTTTCCATGGAGTTTTTGATGGGAAGGGCTCTTGGCAACAACATGATCAATCTTCGCGCCTATCAGGAGGTGAAGGAGGCGCTCGAGGAGCTGGGACTGGATATCAATACGGTTGAGGATCAGGAGCCGGATGCGGCGCTCGGAAACGGCGGACTCGGAAGGTTGGCAGCCTGCTTCCTCGATTCGCTCGCAACGCTCGGCTACAGCGCCTACGGCTGCGGTATCCGTTATAAGTACGGGATGTTCCGTCAGGAGATCAGGGACGGTTATCAGGTCGAGCTGCCGGATAACTGGTTAGTGGATGGCAATCCTTTTGAGCTTCGCCGTCCGGAATATGCTAAGATCGTCAAGTTCGGCGGCTATGTGGCAGTTCACAAAAATGAGCGCGGCAGAGATATGTTTACGCAGGAGAATTACCAGTGCGTGCAGGCAATTCCGTATGATGTTCCGGTAGTAGGCTATGGAAACGGCATCGTCAACACGCTCCGCATCTGGGATGCACAGCCGGTAGAGTGCTTTAAGCTCGACTCCTTTGACAAGGGAGATTACCAGAAGGCAGTGGAGCAGGAGAACCTCGCAAAGAACATTGTGGAGGTCTTATATCCGAACGACAATCACTACGCAGGCAAGGAGCTGCGTTTAAAACAGCAGTATTTCTTTATCTCGGCATCCGTTCAGGAGGCAGTGGAGAAATACATGAGAAAGCATAAGGACATCCGGAAGTTTTATGAGAAGGCGGTATTCCAGTTAAACGACACCCATCCGACTGTTGCCATCGCAGAGCTGATGCGTATTTTGATGGATGAGTATGCGCTTGAGTGGGATGAGGCGTGGGATGTCACAACAAAGACGTGCGCTTACACGAATCATACGATTATGTCCGAGGCGCTTGAGAAATGGCCGATTGAGCTGTTCTCGAGACTGCTTCCGAGAATCTACCAGATCATCGAGGAGATCAACCGCAGATTTGTTCTGAAGATTCAGGAGAAATATCCGAACGATCAGGAAAAGATTCGCAAGATGGCGATCATCTATGACGGACAGGTGAAGATGGCACATCTGGCAATCGTTGCCGGCTTTTCCGTCAACGGTGTGGCAAGACTGCACACCGAGATTCTGAAAAATCAGGAGCTCAAGGACTTCTATGAGATGATGCCGGAGAAGTTCAACAACAAGACGAACGGCATTACGCAGCGCCGCTTTTTGCTGCACGGCAATCCGCTTCTGGCTGACTGGGTGACAGATCACATCGGACCGGAATGGATTACCGATCTTCCGCAGATGAAAAAACTCAAGGTCTATGCGGACGATGAGAAGGCGCAGCAGGAGTTTATGAATATCAAGTACCAGAATAAGGTTCGTCTGGCAAACTATATTTTGAAGCATAACGGAATTGAGGTAGACCCTCGCTCGATCTTTGATGTGCAGGTGAAGCGTCTGCATGAGTACAAGCGCCAGCTTTTGAACATTCTGCATATTATGTATCTGTACAATACGTTAAAAGAGCATCCGGATATGGATTTTTATCCGAGAACGTTTATTTTCGGCGCAAAGGCGGCAGCCGGCTACCGCAATGCGAAGCTGACGATCAAGCTGATCAACTCCGTTGCGGATGTCATCAACAACGATGCGTCCATCGGCGGCAAGATCAAGGTTGTGTTTATCGAGAACTACCGCGTATCCAATGCCGAGTGGATTTTTGCGGCGGCAGATGTGTCCGAGCAGATTTCCACGGCGAGCAAGGAGGCATCCGGCACGGGCAATATGAAGTTCATGTTAAACGGTGCGCTGACGCTCGGTACGATGGATGGCGCAAACGTGGAGATCGTCGAGGAGGTCGGCGAGGAAAATGCGTTTATCTTCGGTCTTTCTTCTGACGAGGTCATCCGCTACGAGAATTACGGCGGCTATGACCCGATGGAGATCTTCAACAATGATGAGGATGTCCGCAAGGTGCTGATGCAGCTGATCAACGGCACCTACGCACCGGAGGATACGGAATTGTTCCGGGATTTGTATAATTCTCTGCTCAATACGCTTTCCAGCTCCAGAGCGGATACGTATTTTATTCTGAAGGATTTCCGTTCTTATGCCGAAGCGCAGAAAAAGGTTGAGCTGGCATATAAGGACGAGAAGGGCTGGGCAAAAAGTGCGATTATCAACGTCGCAATGTCCGGCAAGTTCACATCCGACCGGACGATTCAGCAGTATGTGGACGAAATCTGGAAGCTTGAGAAGGTGACACTGCCGAAGAAGGAGAAGTAAGTCTTGCATAAAAGAGGGCAGGATGATAAGATGAGTAAGTACACGACTGACGGAAACAATAGGATGAGACTATTGAAAGTGGAGTAACCACATGGAGTGTGCGGTAAAGAAAAGCATAAGCAGATAATGAGAGCCGACCGTCTGGGCACAATGAGGTGAGCCGCAAAAAAGCGGCTGATACGGTGTGCGCGGATGTTCGGCTCAGTATGCGTTATGGGCGGCGCACATGAGGTGCTTTGTAATAGAAAAGGACGAGATATTGCGAGACATAATCGGAGACGGAGAAGGAAGTAGTGAAACTGCGGCAGCAAAGAGGAAAGAGAGGATGAGCAAATGGAAATGAGAGACATTGCAAAGGAACTGAAGGAAAATGCCTATCCGGGCAGAGGAATCATCATTGGTAAGAGTGCGGACGCCGCGCATGCGGTGACAGCATATTTTATCATGGGCAGAAGCGAGAACAGCCGGAATCGTATTTTTGTTGAGGACGGTGAAGGTATCCGCACGCAGGCATTTGACCCGTCAAAGCTGACCGATCCGTCGCTGATCATCTATGCGCCGGTGCGCATTCTGGGCAGCCGGACGATCGTGACGAACGGTGACCAGACCGATACGATCTACGATGGGCTCAAAAGCGGGCTGACGTTCGAGCAGTCACTCAGAAGCCGGGAGTTTGAACCGGACGGACCAAACTACACGCCTCGCATTTCCGGTGTCCTGGAGCTTGAAGGCGGCAATTACAGCTATGCAATGTCGATCCTAAAGAGCAATAACGGCAATCCGGATGCGACCAACCGCTATACATTTGCCTATGAAAATCCGGTGGCGGGAGAAGGACATTTCATCCATACCTATATGCACGATGGCAATCCTCTTCCGAGCTTCGAGGGAGAGCCGAAGCTCGTTGGTATTCCGGATGATATTGAAGCATTTACAGCGCTTTTGTGGGAGAGCTTAAATGAGGATAACAAGGTGTCTTTGTTTGTACGGTATATTGATCTTGCGACAGGAACGTATGAGACAAGAATCGTGAATAAAAACCGGTAGATCTCCGATATCCGGTTGGAACTTGAAGCGTTTCGCAGCGATCAAATAAGTAAAAAGATGAAAGGATGATGAGTGATGAAAGAGTTGGAATTGAAATATGGCTGTAACCCGAATCAGAAGCCGGCGAAAATTTTTGTGAACAACGGAAGTGATCTCCCGATCAAGGTTCTGTGCGGCAAGCCGGGGTATATCAATTTTATGGATGCGTTTAACGGCTGGCAGCTGGTGAGTGAATTGAAGCGGGCGACGGGGCTTCCGGCAGCAACCTCGTTTAAGCATGTGTCACCGGCAGGTGCGGCAGTCGGGCTTCCTCTTACGGACACGCTTGCAAAGATTTACTGGGTGGATGATCTCGGTGAGCTCTCGCCGCTTGCATGTGCGTATGCGAGAGCGAGAGGAGCGGACAGAATGTCTTCCTTCGGGGACTTTATCGCACTTTCGGATGTCTGTGATGTGTCCACGGCACGGATTATCAAAAGAGAGGTTTCCGATGGAATTATCGCACCGGGTTATGAGCCGGAGGCGCTG
>JAFUZE010000098.1 GCA_017476765.1 Lachnospiraceae bacterium | reverse complement strand
TTTCGAAGCGCCCAGTCACGCGACAGCAGACGTATATGCGTAAGAGAGCTGCAGGCACGCACAAACGCATCCAGCCTTTCGGACAAAGCGGACAACCATTTGTCTCCTTTTGCAGCCGTCTCCTCGATACACTGCTGCATCGCCGCCATAAATATATAGGACGGGCTGCTCGTCTGATACATGGAGAGAAACTCTCTGAGCCTGTCTGCATCGACCCGGTCGCCGTTTACATGCAAAAGCGCCGTCTGTGTCGGGGAAGGCAGCGTCTTATGCAGACTGTGAATCACAAGATCCGCACCGCATCTGACAGCGCTCTTTGGGAAACAGGTACTAAACGGAAGATGCGCCCCATGTGCTTCGTCGACAATCAGAACCGCTCCGTGCGCGTGGACGATATCGGCGATTGACGCCACATCCGATACCACGCCGTCATAATTGGGCGAGGTCAGGATAACCGCACCGATTTCGTCATTTCGGGCAAACGCCTCCTCCACCGCCTGAGGGGAGATGCTGCCGCACAAAAAAGGCGTGTCCGTCTGTGCAGGGTAAAGGTAGACAGCGTCGATTCTGCGCAAAAGACAGATGTTGTACACCGCCTTGTGGCAGCCTCGCGCCATCAGAAGCTTTTTCCCGTCTTTTACCGATGCCGAGACAGCCGCCTGAATCCCACAGGTGCTTCCGTTTACTAAAAAGAAGGTTTGGTCAGTCCCGTAAACGGCTGCCGCCTCCTCCTGCATGGTTTTCAGAATACCGGTTGCATGGTGCAGATTGTCAAAGCCGTCAATCTCCGTGATATCGATGCCGAGCATTTCCCGAAGCGGGGATTGCTCCCAGTTTCGTTTGTGCCCCGGCATATGGAACGGATAGATGTCACTGTCTCTAAGCTCCCTCAAACGTTCATACAGCTCTGCCATCTGTCACATATTCCCCTCTTCGGATTCTGAGCGTCTCAAGGAGCGAGCAGTATTTATCCGCCATCGTCACGACCCATGCCTCCCGGCACGACGGCGGCGCGACCGTCAGCGGCCACATATGCTTTACAATAATATCCTCTTCCCTCTTTGTCAGCTTAAATTCCTTTCTGGCATTATCGAGCGCAATCTTCGGATGGGCAAAGCCATGTAGCTTATAAAACTCCAGCAAATGCTCCGGCCTCACCTTTTTGTCATGCCAGTCATACAAAAAATAGTCGTGCAGAAGCGCTCCTCTCACAAGCTCCCGCTCGTGAAAACGGAACGGAAGCGCCTGACTGATCGCAAGCGCACAGCTTGCAACCGCAATGCTGTGTTCCCGCACAGACACGTTGCCATGCTGGATGGAATGCTGCGAATTGCGAAAGCCCTCCGCCTCGAGAATATCCTGCCCGTAGTCCCGAATTTTCCTATATGCGTATTTTCTGCGTTTTGCTTTGCCTGTCTGTCCCAAATTGAATCCTCCTGTTTTTTCACTATAAACAATTTACCCCGTATACAACAGGGAGACCCTGTTGTCTTGTATTCGCATTCTCGTGGTGCTTCGCCCTAACTGATGATACGAATTGCTCCGTTGCCGATGGCAACTCTCGCAATTCTAAAACATTCGCAATCCGCGCAGTAGCGCTACCTGCTCATGTTTTGCGGGTCAAAAATTCAAATCCGGTTTTGAGCAAGCTCAAACTGGATTTGAGCTTTTGACCCTATCATCATAAATTATACTTCTTTGCGATCTCGTGATATTCCTTCTGTATTTCCTGACAGATTCTGACCGTATCCGTCTGCGCATTGTCAGGATGGTATTTCTTCATCAGAGCGTGATACCTCGGTCTCACCTGATCGAGGCTTGTGATATCCTTAAAATGTACCGTATAGTCAAACAGCGGCATCTGCACATAAACCGACTGTGTGTAGTGATCGTTCTCCCGCTGTGCACCCTCAAACGCAGCTCCTCCGCCAACCGCTTTGTGCCTCTCTGAATGCATGTGACCGGTGCTTTCCGCTCTCTCCTGCGCCTGCTGCCGGTATTTCTTCGCAAACTCCTCCCGGACTCTGCGGTTTGTATACTCTTCAAAGCTCTCCTTCGTCGCCGCCGCTTTGAGCTGCTCGACATACGGGTTCTCAAGGCTGATTCTGGCAAGCTTGGCATAGGCGATCAGTATAAGTACCGTCCCGATATCCATCACTACCAAAATGACAAAGGATACAATCGCATAGATAAAGAAGCACAGTATCGCGGCAAGTATGACATGGAACGTCGAAATATCCAAGCTCACTGCGGCTGCAATCGCATCTCTTTTCAGTCCGATCAAAACAGCGCTGATGAGCAGAAGGAAGCAGTAAAACACAAGCTGCAAAAATAAATAGTCCACGTAATTCTTCTGAAAGAACGTTTGAATATCCATATAAACCGCAAACAGAAACTGCAAACTCAGAAGAATCAGAACAAGCTGCGTGCCAAGACCAATCCTCTGCGGCAGGAAAAAGAACGTAACCGGCATGACGACCTCCACAACAGTCGCCAAAAACAGAAACAGGTACTCCGAACCCGATATATTGCTTGCAGTCAGCCCCTGCACAAATTTATGAAGCGGATTTACCGTCTGCTTTTCCGGCTCCATACCTTCATCACCTCCTGCCGTTTAGCATTCCCCGATTTGCCCTCACTCAATCACTGTATCCCGAATCCTTTCCTCTTCTTCCTATAATATCATAAATACATGCAAAAAAAAACTCTGTTATTTCAGCATAAAATGACCCCGGGCAATATCGCCCGGAGCCATTTGTATAGGGGAGGTTAAAAAGTATCATTTATCCCTTTACAGAGCCTGACAGTCCCTCTACATAGAAGCGCTGCAGGCAGATGAAGAGGATAACGATCGGTACTGAAACCAGCAGGGAGCCTGCTGCAAACTGTGTATAATAAGAGTCAATTCTCTGGAAATCAGTCAACCACTTCAGTCCTAAAGCAACCGTGTAGGAATTCTGCTTATCACCGAGTACCATACTTGGGAAAATGTAATCTCCCCACGGACCGATAAACGATGTCAGAATCGTGTAAATAATAATCGGTTTGGAAAGCGGGATTGTAATTCTTGTAAAAATCTGCCAGCGGGTCGCCCCGTCAATGATGGCAGCTTCGTCCATCGATTTCGGTATTGTGTCGAAAAAGCCCTTACAGATGTAATAGCCCATTGCAGCACCCGCTGCACTTACGATAATTAAGGACACAAGCGTCTGCGCCATACCGATACCCTTTAAGATGTTGTAAACCGCTACCATCGACATAAATCCCGGAAACATCCCGATGATCATCATAATTTTCATCAGTGTTACCCTGCTCCTGAATCTCGTTCTGCTCAAAACATAGGAAGTCATCAGGATAATAATGGTATTCAAAATACAGGTAAAAATCGCAATGATAAATGTGTTCAGCCACCACCTGCCGAACGGAATGACCGCATCATTTGTAAACAGGTTTTTGAAATTATCGAGCGTCAGCCCCTTCGGAAAGAAGTAGCCTACATAGTACCCGCTCTCCGCACGGAATGCGGTGAGGATAATCCACAAAATCGGGAACAGCCAGATGACGCTCAATATGACAAGTACGATATAACCCGGATGAACCTTGATTGTTTTCATCGCTGCGTGCAGCGTCACATAGGAAGCAATCAGAAGCAGCCAGAAGCCGATGCCGAAATCTTTTGCCATAAATTTCCCTGTAAAAATCCCGATCCGGTCAAAGACACCCTTGCTCGCAAAGAGCAGCATCGTCGCAAATACTGTTTCCACTGCTTGAATCACAATCCATACACGAACTCCCTTGATGGAAGGCTTCGCGAAAAGGAAAGCCCCGCATGCCGCCGAGATGACAATGCAGATTGCCGCAGCAAGATACAGACTGCCGAGAAAACCTGCCTCACCGCTCCCAAGCACGGCAAAGGCGACTGCCCACAGCATTTTGGTATCGCCCCGGACACCGGCAAACGGAAGGAATGTGCTGATCAGCATCACCAGTGCCGCAATGAAAGCGATTTTTCTTTGTTTTAAATTGATACCTAAAATCGTCTTTTCTTTCATTATTGGAATCCCTCCTCATTCTTGAGTGCTCCGGAACGTGAGTACATGATCAGCGAGAATACTGCGGAGATCAGGAAGATTACAATGCCGATTGTAGCTGCCAGATTGTAGTCCTTACTGTCCTTTGTCAGCTTGTACAGCCAGGTAACCAAAAGGTCGGTCTTTCCTGCTCCCTTGTAATAATCCAATGTACTCGGAGCACCTCCGGTCAGGAAGTAGATGACACCAAAATTGTTGAAATTGCTGATCAGGTTTGTGATCAGGTACGGTGTTGTGATAAACAGCATATACGGGAACGTAATCTTTACGAATGTAACGATCGGTCCTGCGCCGTCGATTTGGGCGCTTTCATACAATTCGCCCGGTATATTCATCAGGATTCCGCTGACCATCAGCATCGTAGCCGGGACACCGATCCACAAATTCACGATGATAACGGTCGCCTTTGCCCATGTCCCATTTGTCAAAAACGGAAGCGGACCGCTGGTAAAGCCCCACTGCTGAAGCAGTACATTGATAATACCGCTCTTGCCGAGCATCGTGGAAACGACCAAAAGGGAGACAAACGCCGGAATTGCCATCGTCATAATAAAAATCGTTCTCCACACCTTTTTGAACTTGATTCCTTTTGAGTTAATCAATATGGCAAGAAACATTCCTCCAAAGTAGCAGGAGAAGCATGCAACAAAGCCCCATAACAATGTCCAGCCGAGAATCGGCCAGAAGGTTGCGCCCAGCTTATCTGTCGAGGAAATCAATGTTTTGAAGTTCGTCAGCCCGACCCAGGTAAACAGATTACCCGGCGGCTGATGCTCCGCATCATAGTTTGTAAATGCCATCAGAATCATGTAAATCAGCGGAATGATGGTAAACACGACGATTCCGATCACCGGAACAGACAGAAACAGCGAATGAATGTTCTCATTAAGCAACCCTCTTAAATCATCTAAAAAGCCCGGAGCATGCTTATTGTTAAGCTTTAGCTGTCTCGCCGTTTCCCCTGAACGGATGGAGCTGACCCACAGCAAAATAAATGCCATTGTTACCACTAGCGTGACAACACCCCGGAGCAGAATGAGCATCGAATTATCACCCTGACTCATCTCGTAAATTCCGATTGCATCGTTAAACACCATTCCCTGTTGCTGTGTTCCGAGCGTTACCATCTCTGCGAGATTGTGCACGCCTGACTGAACCATAAATACAATATAGCCAATCTCCAGACACAGATAAATAAGCCCCTTAATCATCTGCCCCCGCACTACATTCGAGCATCCGAAGATGACAAACGATAGCTTGGAAAAAATATCCCCTCGTGTAAATATCTGAAAGATATTGCCTCTCTTTTCCTTCATAAGACTGCCTCCGCCAATACAAGTGTCCCGAATATTCATTGACCGTTATACTTCCTTTACATCCGCAATGAACTGCACGGAATCCTGGTTATTGCTAAGAAGCGGGACTGCCTCCCGGATGTCTCCCTTGAAACAGTCCCGCAATATTTCATATGTTCTGTGGTCTCACTACTCTGCAAGCTTGGTTGTTACGCTTTCTACAAGTGCATCCAGCTGCTGCTGTAAGTTCGCCTCTGTGATCTCCTTGTTCACGATACCTGTTCCAAGTGCCTCTGCAGGTGTCCAGTACTCGTTCATCTGGGAGATTGCCGGCTGCGGTGTTGCATACTGTGTCTGTGCAACCAGTGCAAGCGCCGCAGCATCCTCTGCCAGTTCAGGGTTGTCCAGTAATGAAAGTGCGGTCGGTGTCTCGGAAGCTTCCTCATAACGGATCAGCTGATTCTCAGGAGCATCAAGATACTCGCAAAGCTGCTGTGCTGCAAGCGGGTATGCTGTGTTGGATTTTACAGCGTGGCATTTGTAATCCGCAAAGTTGCTGAGCTGGCACTCTTTGCCGTCAATCGTGATTGTCGGAAGCGCACATGCTGCATAGCCATCGCCCAAAGCTTCTTTGATATCGTTTGCTGCCCAAGTTCCGGAGCATAATGCTGCGAGCTTGCCATCCTTCATCAGGCTTCCTGCAAGTCCATCCTCGTCCTCCACATATTTCGGATTGTTCACAAGGTCGATCAGATACTGGCCTGCTTTGAATCCATCTTCGTTGTTCCATGTACAATCGTTAGGATTTGAGCCGTCCTCGCCAAATAACGTACATCCTGCTGCATAGAAGAATGCTTCAATATACCAGGAGTTGTGAACGGTGCAGGAGAAGTTTGCGATGTCATCGCCAAGATCCTTTGCCATCATTGTCTCTAAGGATTTTACATCATCCTCGCTGTACAGGTTCTTGTTGTAGTACATAAACCATGAGTTCGGTGAGGATGGAACCGCATAAAGCAGACCGTCTCTCGAGCAAGCCTCGATTGCGCCCTCGCCGTATAAGCTCATGACATTGTCCTGATCGTATGTAATCGGGTAGATCAAGCCTTCCTCCACAAGCTGCGGAATGGAACCGGACGGCATTAAGAATACATCTGCTGCCGTATCTGCATCTGTCTCCAGATTGTTCACCGACTCGTCAATCCCAACGACTACGATATCAAACGTACAATCAAACTCCGGATGGTCCTCATTGAACTTATCGCACATCTGCTGTGTGATCTCCATCTCCTCCTCCGGTGTCCATACCTTGAGACTGACTGCCTGAACCTCACCGTCAGCCGGTGCGCTCTGGGAGTCTCCCGAAGAATCTGCAGGAGCTTCCGTTGCTGTGTCTCCTGTGCCGGAATTGCTTGCGCCTCCTCCGGATGAACTGTTGCTTCCACATCCGGCTGCCATAGACATTACCATCACTGCGGATAATGCCAGTGCCAATAATTTTTTCCTTTTCATCTATTTTCCTCCTGATCCATCATACATTCGTGATTGGTTTCTTTTTTAGTTAATCGCTTAACTTGTATTTAGAATACTCCACGTTTTTTCGTTTGTCAAGTGCTTTTGTAATATTTGTCGCTTGTTTTTTAAAAATCCGTAGTCGAAATTTATATGTTCCTCAAAAACCGCTTGATTTTCACTATTCTATGCTTCTTTTGGATTTCCTTCTCCCAGTTTTGGCAGATTTTGTTTTTGTTGCGATATTATGTTTTTAAATAGTTAAAGGCTAAACCATAAAAACATGGTTTAGCCCCTGTCTGATACATATAGGATTGGTTTGTCAGGACACCTGGAAGGTACTTAAAATCTCCACCAGTTGGTCCGACTTCTGCCTAAGCTGCTGTGATTCCTTCTCCAGCTCCAAAACCGCATTTAGCTGCATATCGGCAGTCGTATATACCGCGGAGGAGTGGGATGCAGTCTGTGCAGACACCGAGGATATGCCTTCGATTGCTTCGAGCGTGTGACTTCTGGAGGTATTCATCTCCTGCACATTGCTTGAGATTGTTGCCAGCGAGCCAAGCAGCGCTTCCACCTGCTGATCGATCTGCCGGAAGGATTCGGTCGTCTGATCCACGGCACCGCTCTGGCCGGACACCGTCTCCTTTGCCTGCTTTGCAATCGCTGCGACCTCACCTGTTTTCTGTACGATTTCATTGATAATGCTGGCAATTTGCCCTGCGGAGGATGAACTTTCATCCGAAAGCCTGCGGATTTCCTCCGCCACAACCGAAAAGCCCCTTCCAGCTTCCCCTGCCCTGGCTGCCTCAATCGACGCATTGAGCGATAAAAGGTTTGTCTGCTCGGCAATCTCGTCAATAGCAGATACAATTTCTTTGATGGAAGCAGATTTTCCTGCCAGCACCTCGATGGATTCAATCACCCTGTCCGTAATCTCCGTCGTAGAAGCCGCACTTTCGGTAAGCCCCTGTACCGACTCCATTCCGGTACGGATTGTATCGCCGGTCGAGGAAGCGAGCCGCTCAATTTCGCCTGCATTATGGCTTACATTTGCAATCTTTCCGGAGAGTAAATCCATCTGGCCCAGACAATTCTCCGAGCCGGCATCCAGCTCATTTACGCCGCTGCTGATCTCGGAAACTGCCTTTTGGATATCATGTGAGGTCGTCATAAACGTTTCCGATGCCCTGCTGACATCCGCTGCGGCCTCATTGAGCTGCACGCCTACCTCCGTTACGCTTGTAATCAAATCTCTCACATGCGCAACCGTGTTGTTCACACCGTCACAGAGAAGCCCGAACTCATTTTTGCTTTTCGCAGTAAGATGCACCGTCAAATCGCCCTTTGACACCTTGCGCAGCTGGCGCAGAATATACTGGATCGTTGCCGACATGGAGCCGGAAATCAGTGTGCCAAGCACCATTGCAATCAGTGCGGATACCACTGTCAATACGATCGAAAGTCTCTCGATGTCCTTTGTCTCAGCGAGCAGTACACCGGACGGAATCAGTGCAACGATCGTGGATGCATCCGCCTCCAGCTTGCTGTAGACAAACAGGTAGCTTTTTCCTGAAAGCGTCACCATCTGGTTGCCGATCGACTCCTGAGAGTCTGCAATATTCCGGAAGAATTCCGTGTCATAGATCAGTCTGCCCTCAGGCACAAACTCCGGATCGGAATAAAACTCACTTCCGTCCTGCCCGATCAGCGCAACGCAGCCGTTTTCACCTGGATCGAGAGACTGCAGTGCGTCACGGATTGTCGCCGCCTTAATGTTGATCAGCATCACGCCCTGCGTCTTGTTCGGAAGGGCCCGTGCGATACGGATTGCATAGCTTGACGAATCGATGTTGAGTGCCGCATCCGTCTCCGGCGACTGCCCGTAGGTGTGCCAGTTCATCGCATCCGTGAGCACTTCCTCGCCCTGCGCCGTGCCCCTGTAAACCGTAACCGCATCCTCCGGAGGCGCTGCCAAGCCCGGATTGGTAATACTTCTGTCTTCGTCCAGCAAAAAGTAAATGTTACCGATCGCTTCATCCATCATCATCCGGCTATGTATCATGTCCTCAAAGGTCGTCTTCAGCGATCTGAGCGTTTTATCATCCCCGATCTGTCTCGCATAGCTGATCATCTCCTGCGAATTGAGATTGTTCTTAAAATTATTCTTTTGATTTGTAATAATCAGCGAAATATACTGCTGCATCATGTCGATCGTCTGCTCTGACGATTTTTTGTAGCTGTCAATGATCGCTTCCGATGTCTTCCGGTAGGAAGCAACACCGAGAATGATGATGCAGATGACCGGTATCAAAAAGGAACCGATAAGCCGGAACCGTATACTACTGAAAAAAGGAACCTCAATCTTATCCTTTTTGGCATTGCCGGTTTTCGCCTTGTCCGCTTTTTGTCTTATTTTCTTCGTTCTTTCTGCCTTTTTGTTATCGCTTCCTGCTTTCATGCTCCGCAGTCCCCTCTTCCTTTGTAAAAATAAGCGTTTCACAATTACCTGTTGTATAAACTCTGTCATCACTCCATCGTTAAAATTTCCATGATCGCGCCATACAGCTTCTCGCCGATCTGCATCTCATATAATGCGGACAGTATGCGTGAAAGACTTTCACCCGTCCGAATCTGATAATAGATTTCCGCCTTGAGATTGTACGAAATCTGCATGCGGCTTAACACTTCAAAGAGAATATCCCTCTTATCCCGCATCCGGATTTCCCCGCTCTCATATCTCAGCTTAACCGAAAACGCATGAAGCCTGTTGCCCTTTACCGTAACATGCAGTTCCTTTGTTTTTTCACGGTAGTTCCACGCTGTCTCGATCTGCTCCTTTGCATATGCCTCCACCTGCTCGGGCTTTGACACTCCCACAAACACAAGCCGGTATTCGCGCCCCTCCGGAATCAGATCGCTGTTTTGTCCGGACACCAGCATGTCAAATTGTGCGCTCTTCTCCCCATCAAAAGAATAGGTAAAGTCCGTCCTGATATTACGGGAATGCATAAGCTCCTCACAGTCGTCCTCATAAAGTGTAAAGCTGCCGTCTCCTCCGTGATAGATTCGAAGCTCCAAAATCTCCGGGTTTTTTGCATGACTGTCCATATAATCAGCTGCAAGCGGCAGAATCGTCCCTGCCTTTAAAAGCACCGGGAGCTCACTTAAATAGCGATACATCCGAAGCTTTCTTCCGCCACGATATACATTTCCGTTAAAGAAATCATAATACACGCCCTCCGGAAGCCACGCATCAAACTCTGCTAAAAGTGTCTCCTTGTCCATCGGCTCCGTGATCGGACAAACGATCATCTCACTTCCGAAATAATATTCGTTCGGCACCTCGTATGCCTCTGACGTATCGTGCTGATAGTACATCGGCTGAATGAGCGGCAAATCCTCCTCTGCCATCCTATGATTCATCGTGTATAAATACGGAAGCATCCGGTGGCGAAGCTGCATAAAGGAGGTAATGATTCTCTCCGCCTCCATGTTGTAGTTCCACGGCTCTTTTCCGTAAAAGATGTTGGACGTGCTGTGAAGCCGCATGATCGGTGAGAACACGCCAAACTGAACCCATCGGACAATCATCTCATCGTCCTTCACTCCGTTCTGATGCCCGCCGATATCATGGCTCCACCAGGTATATCCTACATTGCTGGCGTTCGCTGTAAAATAAGGCTGAAAGCGGAGGCTGTCCCAACTGCACACGCTGTCTCCCGAAAAGCCGATCGGATATCTGTGGCTGCCGATGCCCGCATATCTGGA
>JAFUZE010000010.1 GCA_017476765.1 Lachnospiraceae bacterium | reverse complement strand
GCTTCAAATATTTTCGGAATATATTCCTTATCCATACCGATACCGGTATCCTTTATGACAAAGCGCATCGTACACTGATCTTCATACTGTGCTGTCTGCTCCACGTCGAGAGATACTTTGCCTCCCGGTTCCGTAAACTTCACCGCGTTGCCTAAAATATTGATGAGAACCTGCTTTAATTTCGTGTCATCTCCGATGTAATGCTCGCTGACCGTACCATGAATGACACAATCATAATGAAGCCCTCGGTCACGACACTGTCCATCGACCATCGTATTGACCTGCTCCAGAAAGCTTTTGAACGAAAACTCCTCGTATTTGAGCGTCATACGACCGCTCTCGATCCGGCTCATGTCGAGGATATCGTTGATCAGGGTCAGCAGATACCGGGCAGAAGAACCGATTTTCTCCAGATGATCTCTCAGCGAATCAGACATGTCCTTCTCCTGCAGGGCGATATTGTCAAGGCCGATAATCGCATTCATCGGTGTACGTATCTCGTGGCTCATGCGTGAGAGGAATGTCGTCTTTGCGACGTTCGCCTGCTCCGCCTCCTTCAGAGCGTCGCGGAGCTGGTTATTGCGCTCCATCTGTTCCCGCTGGACCTCTGTCGTATCGCTTTTTAAAAGGACATAGAACCGCGCCTGCGGATCAATGGAATAAAAGTCAAACCGCTTGTGATAAATTTCACCATCGATATCAATCTGAATATTGACCACATACGGATTGCGCGCATTTACCTCCTCCACAATCGTCTCCGGTTCGAGTGCCTTGCGCATTTTTGCGCATTCATCCTCCGTTCCGTGAAGTTGCGGGATGACCTGATTTTCCAGCCATTCCACATAATTTCCGTTCTTTTCAAGCGGAAAGATACTACCCTTTTCAATCATGGACGCATCGCCGATGACAACACCGTATCTGCCGTTTGCAAGATAAGTTACCATATCAAACTGACGGGAAAGAATTTTGTTAAGCAGCGTTTCGTTTACCTTTTCTTTATTGCATTCAAGCTCCGTGATGAACGCAACGACATCTCCCGTCATCGGATGGCGCGTCAGTACCGCTGTGTAATTGACAAAGCAAAGTGTTCCGTCCCTGCGTCTCGAAAAAAGATACTGTGACAGCTGGGCTTTTCCGTCAAGATATCCGGCAATCAGCTTTTCGCTGTCGAAGATTTCCAGGAACCTCTCCTTCTCCGACTGAATCGGATAATTATCAGCCCGGAGGCGCACGACCTCAGAGTACGGGCGCACCATCGAATCCGTCCCGTAAAGATCCTTGCCCTGCATGTCCTCAATTCTGTCTCTCGTAAGATTGACACGGAACATGCCAAGCGCTCTGTCGTTGATCTGATAGAAGCTGTCGCCGAGATTCATGTAAGCACTCCGCAGCCGCTCCTCGTACTCCTTTTGAACCGTGACATTAAAATAAGTACAATAGACATAATGCTCATCAAAGTCATCGATGAATGCATAGTGAACATTGCACCAGATCGTACTTCCGAGTGCCGTCACTTTGCGGATCGTCAGATCGGTTCTCCCGTCCTGCGAGATGCGGCGGCGCAGCATCCGCTTCACAGTCAGGCGGTCATCCGGATGGGTGGTTTGCACAAATCCCGCTCCGTTCATGATCTCCATCGCTTTTTCGATCGTGCACTCCATCATATCGGCAAAATCGTCCGACACATAGACGGTCTTAAAAAACCCGTCCTCCTTTTTCAGAAGCACCGCATTATTTTTCATCTGCCGTATATTTTTCAGAAAATGCGCTTTTGCCAGTTCTCTCTCCTGCGAGGCGGCTTCCGTTTTCCTGTTTTCGTTTTCCATCGTAATACTCCTTGTTTTCGCTCTATACTACACGGAAAAATACTTCTCCATCACCTGTTCAAAGGAGATTGGCTCGGAATAGTATCCTCCTTGCATGTTTGTAACAGATAACTCCCGAATCCTGTTACGCATCTTTTCTGTTTCCACGCCCTTGATATAGACGTGGGTGCCTCGTGCGATCAGCATCTTTGCAAGGTGATCCAGAATCAGCCTGTCGTCCTCGCTCTCGTCGATGCCGTCCACCAGTTCACAGTCAAAGCAGACGACATCCGCAGACATCTTTTTTAAAAATCCGATGGAGTCAAAACCGCTTCCGAAATCATCCATGATCACGCGTATGTGACGCTCATGCAATTCGCGGATGACCTCGCCGGTACGCTGTGTCTCCAAAAGGCGGCAGTCTTTGGTCAGCTTCAGGCAGAGATTCTGCGGCGGGAAGCCGGTCTGCTGCAGCGCCTGCACAATATTGTCAATAAAATAGTCATCCTCGATCTGCACCGGGGAAATGTTGATCACCATACTGAAATCAGGAGCCTTTCCGACAAATTTCATGCCGTCCGTCATGGCACGGCGCAAAATCCAGTCTCCGAGCTCTTCAAAGACAAAATCCTGCTCCAAAATCGGAATGAATTCCTGTGGTCCGACCTTTCCATAAGGCTCGCCCTCCCACTGGACGATGGCCTCTGCGCCGATCATCTGTTCTGTCCGGGCGGAAACAATCGGCTGATAATCAAGCAAAAAGCCTTTGCAGTCCTCCAAAATACTGTCCCGGATTGTATTGATCAGCTCGAGCGACTCCTTGACCTCATAATTGATGCTTCCGTTAAAGTCCACAAGCTCGCCATGCTTCCTCTGCTTGGATTCCTTGTAGGCATAGTTTAAGCAGGAATGAATCGAGACTGCGTCAACCTCCGCATTTTGTGTAGAAATCAGTCCTCCGTTCGCAGTCAGAATGTTGCGCACGCCATCGACACGGATGCCCTGCTGGAGCTTGATCCGAATCGTGTCATAAATCGCAGCAACCTCCTCATGGGACAGGCAGTCAGTCAAAAGGGCAAAGGTGGCATCATCCATCCGGTATACCTTACCGCGCTCTTTTACTGTCTCCTGAATGAGCCATGCCACCTCCTGCAGTACACGGTTACCGTAGGTATAGCCGTAAATCTGATTGATCTCGGACAGCTTGCTGATTCCTACAAGAAGCGTCACCGTCTTTTTGTTCGCGTGCATCAGCTCCGTCAGATCCTCATAATATCCGTTTTTATTGCGTAGCACGGTTACCGGATCGGTATTCTCCGTAAGCCCCTGATTGATCAAAACACCGCCGATCAGGCTTGAATCCCCCTTTGCATCGCGCAGCACAGCTCCCACAGCACGGAAGTTGCCGTACTCTCCGTCCTTTGTCCTCACACGGTATGTAATGTCATAGGTCTGTCTATCGCCGGTAATGAGCGGTGTCATGACATCCAGATAACGCTTGCGGTCCTCGGGATGGACATAATCGCCCCAATCCATCGAGCCGTTCGGAATATATTCCCCCGAAAGTCCGAAAAGCTCCACTCCTGACGGAGACCATCTCGTCGTATCGCCCTG
>JAFUZE010000097.1 GCA_017476765.1 Lachnospiraceae bacterium | reverse complement strand
TATTGCACCGTCCTATTTGAGCGCTCTGTCTCCACAGGAGCAGAGAGCAAAGCTTCTCTAAAAATAATACAGACAATACAAAAACAGGACTGTCGAAGCAGTCCTGTTTTTCTCAAAAAATATCCGTTCTGAAAGTCCAATAGGAAACTGATAGGAAGTACGATAAATCTTCGAAATCTTCCTACAAAATCTTCGTCAAAAAGCTTCTCAGACGTTCGGTTTTCGGCTGTTCAAAAAGCTCCGCCGGCGAACCGTCCTCCAAAATCTTCCCTTCATCCAGAAACAAAACACGTGAAGCCACTTCTCTGGCAAATCCCATCTCGTGTGTCACGATCAGCATAGTCATGCCCTGTTTTGCCAGATCGCGGATGACATCGAGCACCTCGCCGACCATTTCCGGATCGAGAGCGGAAGTCGGTTCGTCAAACAGAAGCACCTCAGGATTCATGCACAGCGCACGCACAATGGCGATCCGCTGCTTCTGCCCGCCGGAAAGCTGGTTTGGATAGGCGTTTGCCTTATCCTTCAGACCGACTCTGGCGAGATACTCCCTTGCCATCTTTTCCGCATCCTCTTTGGACATGTGTCTGAGCTTGATCGGTCCGAGCGTCATGTTTTTCAGCACGGTCATATTGGAAAACAAGTTAAAGTGCTGAAAGACCATGCCGATTTTCTGCCGGTATTCATTGATGTTCAGCCCCTTGTCCATGATGTCCTGCCCTTCAAAGATAATATCTCCGCCTGTCGGAGCCTCGAGCAGATTCAAGGAGCGAAGGAAGGTTGATTTGCCGGAACCGGAAGGCCCGATAATGACGACGACCTCCCCTTTTTGAATGGTCGTGTCAATGTGGTCGAGCACAGGCATATCGCCAAAGCTCTTACACAATCCTTTGATTTCAAAAACTGTCTTAGCGTTCATTTGTGCGAAGCCTCCTTTCCAGTCTCGCCACGAGAGCAGTCAGAATCAGTACAATAGCAAGATAGATCAGCGCTACCGCAAAGAGCGGCAGGAAAGCTTCGTAGGTGCGGCTGCGGATATAGTCGCCGCCGCGTGTCAGATCCACAAGACCGATGTAACCGCAGACGGATGTTTCCTTGAGCAGTACGATAAATTCGTTTGCAAGTGCCGGAAGTACATTTTTGAATGCCTGCGGCAGGATGATATACCACATAGTCTGCGGATAGCTGAAACCGATACTTCGTCCGGCTTCAAACTGCCCCTGATCGATGGACATGATACCGGAACGTACGATTTCCGCTACATAGGCACCGGAGTTGATGCCAAACGCAATGGCAGCTACAAACACCTTGTTGTTCATAGAGACGAACACCACGTAGTACATGATCATGAGCTGAACGACAACCGGTGTGCCTCTGATGACGGTCAGATAAAGATTGCAGACTGCATTGAGTATTTTTAATTTTCCGGTCTTTGTGTATGTAGAGCGGATAATAGCGACCAGAAAGCCGAGCACAATACCAAGTATTACTGCAAAAAAGGTAATGGTAAGTGTTGTTCCCAAGCCTCTGACCAGATACAGATACCGGTCTTCCTTGATAAAGTTGTCATAGAGTTTTTCCATGAAAGTATCCAAAGTTTCACCATCCTATCCTATGTGTCATTTCCCGTTGCTTTTTATGATATGTGCCAATCCTTATTTTTTGCGGACGATGATAACCTGGGTAGTGGTCGCATAAGAATCGGTAAAGTCGATGTTCTTTAAGCGGTCCTCCGTGACAGTCATGCCGGCAATACCCACATCTGCTTTGCCGGACTGAACGGCATTGATGATCGAATCAAATTCCATATCCTCAATCACAAGCTCGTAGCCTAATCGGTCGCAGATTGCCTGTGCGATATCGGCATCGATGCCGACGATCTGATCGCCTTCGACATACTCGTATGGCTCAAAAGCGGCGTTTGTAGCCATCGTCAGTGTTCCGTTTGAACGATCCGTCCCTTCCGGGGAGACATAAGGATTCTGTCCCTTTGTGTCGTCTCCGATGTAATTGGAAACGATTGCATCAATCGTGCCGTCTGCTTTCAGCTCGGCAAGCACACCGTTGATCGCTTCGGTCAGTTCTTTATTGTCCTTGGATACACAGATTGCATATTCCTCGGTGACAAATTCCTCATCCAGAATCATAAGGTCGTCATTCTTTTCCACGAATGCCTTTGCAGGCTGTTCGTCAATGATCACGCAGTCGATTTTGCCCTGCTTTAACGACTGAACGGCATCGGTACCTTTGTTGTAGCGCTCGATGGTGCATCCGTCCGCTTCTTTGTCCGACGCAAAAATGTCGCCGGTCGTGCCAAGCTGGACACCGATCGTCTTGTTGACTAAGTCCGCTTCGGAAAATACCGTGTTCTCCGGAACGCTGCCGCCGCCGCACGCAGTCAGCGAGAGTGCCGTCGTGACAGCCAGCAGTAATGCTGTGATTTTTTTGTAACTCTTCATCTTTTTTTCCTCCTGATAATAAGATCATCCCTTCAGCCGCACCGGCAATCCTTGTCTGCTCTGCGTGGCTGAATGGCTCAATGAAATATATTATAGCAAAGGAAAATGCCCGTGGCAACCTAAAAACAGGAAAAGGCAATATTCAGCGCCTCGGAGACCATATAGCTTAAACGCTTGATGACAGCGTCCACATCCTTGCTCGTGACATACATGTTGTGAAGCTCATACAGCAGGTTCTCCTGCTCCTGGGAGAGCGGGGAGGGCTGAAAATCGTGCCCCATCTGCGAGGCGGCATCCTTGACGATGGTTGCGGCATCGACGACGGTCGGAATGCCGATCGCGATGACCGGAATGCCGAGCGTATCCTTTGTCAGACCGTTTCGATGGTTTCCGACACCGGAGCCCGGATGAATGCCGGTATTCGTAATCTGAATCGTGCGGTTGAGCCTGCGGATGCTGCGCGCGGCGAGCGCATCGATGACAATCATGACGTTCGGATGCGTCTGATCGATGACGCCCTTGACGATCTCGGATGTCTCCATACCGTTTTTTGCCATGACGCCGGGGACGAGACTGCTGACCGCATGCATTTTTGTTTTGTTATAGGCTGCTTTTCCGTACGTATTGATGATGTGCCTTGTAATAAAAAGATTATCGATGACGTTCGGCCCGAGTGCATCCGCCGTGACATCGCGATTTCCGAGCCCGACGACGAGAATGGACTGTTCCTTCTTAAAGTCCGGAATGATTTCCTCAAGCTGCTCCGCCAGCTCCATCGAGATTTCCCTGTGATAGTCCTCGTCCTCCTCGACGAGATTCGGGGTTTCTAGCGTGATATAGGTTCCGATCGGCTTGCCGTTCGTATGGGAACCGTTCCTGGTCGTTACATGTAACTTTGTGATCTTGGTGTGGGTCTGCTCGTGAAAAATTTCGTCTACCTTGATGCCGCGGGTCTTCAGTTCGGCGTTTTCAATGTTTTCGTGTGCTTCCAGTGCAAGGTCGGTGCGTATCTTTGAACTGTTCATGCGTATCTTCCTTTCCGAAATACAAATGTTTTTTTCTAGTTTTCTCATAAAATGTGAAAATATGTGCCATTCTTTTTATAAGCGGAAAATCACTTTTATGAGTTGTGCTTGATTTTCAGTTATGCAAGAGATAAAATAGATGTGGAAAAATTTCCCGCTCCTCCGTGGGCGGAAGATACGCTTACAAAGCGGCGGGAATACAATGGGAGATGATATGTAATTTGGACAAGAAGAAAATGAAAAAAAGCCTTATGATTCTCCTGCTTCTTTTGGCGGCTCTGCTCGTAGGGATTGTCTTAACGCGTCCGTATTCCGTGAAGCATGAGACGATCAAGGAGGCCATGAGGGATGCAGTCGTTCATGATGAGAATCGGATTCGGATTTTCGGGGCTCTTTTGGTCGATCCGTCGCTCGTTTCCGGTTTTCTTGTAACCGGGTTTTTGCTGATCGCGGCGGCGCTTATCCGGATTTTTGCAATTCCGAAGTTTCAGTATGTTCCGGGCAGATTTCAGCTGCTTATCGAGGAATGGGTTGGTCTGTTTGACCGTCTGGCAAAGGGCAACAGCCCGCATAAAAATACAGTGCTCGGCGCTTATATTTTTGCGGCAGGCTCCTACATTTTTGCCGGTACGATGTTCGAGCTGTTCGGCGTGCAGGGAATTACCTCACAGGGACATTCCGTATCGCTTCCGGCACCGCTTGCCAACATCAACGGGGCAATCGCGATGGGATGTTTTTCGTATCTGTTCATCCTCTTCGGCGGGATTGCCGCGAACAAGGTGAAGGGAATCGGCAAAACGCTCAAGGAGTTTTCTCTGCCGATCTCGATGACCTTCCGTCTGTTCGGAGCGCTTCTGTCAGGGATGCTGACGACCGAGCTGGTGTACTATTATATCCGGCTGAGCTTTTTCCTTCCGGTTATTGTGGGAGTGCTGTTCACCGTGCTTCATGCGGTCATTCAGGCGTATGTGCTGACGATGCTGACATCGGTCTATTATGGGGAAGTGACCGAACAGGACGATAAGAAAAAGGAAAAAAAGCAGAGTAATGGCAGCAGATCTGCAAAGAAAAAAGAAATTCGTAATCACACGATGGGAGGAGAAGTATCATGAAACATTTAAAAAAGACAGCAATCGCTTTGGCAGTGGTGATTCTTGTGCTGACAGCTGCCGTTTTTGTCGGAAACGTAAATGTGCATGCTGCACCGGAAGCGGCAGGTGAAACGGTGAGTACACAACAGGACGCAGAGGTGGATGCAGCCGCAGCTGCAGTCGGTCCGAAGGCAATCGCAGCTGCACTGGCAATCGGTCTGGCAGCGGCAGCGGGAGCAATCGCTATGGGTATGGCAATCTCAAAGTCGAATGAGGGAATTGCACGTCAGCCGGAGGCAGCAGACAGCATCCGGGCGCTTCTGATGCTCGGTCTGGTGTTTATCGAGACGGTAGTCATCTATGCGCTGATTGTTGCAATACTCATTGTTTTTGTTATGTAGCGACGGGAGGTAAGAGCTATGCCACTGGGTATAGATTTTCTGCAGATTTTTCTGCACTTATTTAATGTGGTCATTCTGTTCGGAGGGCTCTATGTACTGCTCTATGCACCTGTGAAGAGCTTTATGCAAAAGAGAGAGGAGCATTATAAGGAGATGGAGGAGCAGGCAAAGTCCCGGCTTGCGGATGCCGACAAATTGAAGGAAGATTATGAGAACAAGCTTCGGGATGCTTGGCAGGAGATTGCTGCGCAGAAGAAAAAGGCTGCGGCGGAGCTTGAGGAGACACGTCAGCGCCGTGCGCGTGAGGCAAAGCAGGAGGCACAGCGGATTATCGAGGATGCCAGAAAGGATGCGGAGAAAATGCGCAGCGATATTGTCGATGATGCCAGACGCGATATTTCGGGCATGATCGGAGAGGTTGCCGAAAAGCTCCTTCTCGAAGGTGCGCAGGGCAGTGTCTACGACGCTTTTTTGGACGATGTGGAAAGGAGTACGGCAAATGGCGGAGAATAGGGAAGAAAGAGCGCAGGCGCTCCTGTATTCGTCCGAGCAGCCTGACGATGCCGTGCGCAGCCGTTTCGAGTCTTTTCTTGCCAGGAAATATCACGGAGAGTATGAGCTGATATGGCAGCGGGATGATACGATTACCTCGGGCTTTAAGCTCCTTGTGGAGGATGATGTATACGACTGGACAAAGGAGGGACGTCTCCATCAGCTGAAGGACTTCCTCGGTGGTCTGGCACGAAGGGAAGAAGGAAGAAACAAGGATGAGCTGATCTCCCTGTTTCGAACCTCCATCGATCAGTGGAAGCTGGAGGCGGTCGCTGAGGAAGAGGGAAGAGTTGTGACGGTCGGTGACGGGATTGTCTTTGCCCGCGGACTGCGGAATGTCGTATACGGGGAAATCGTGATCTTTGAGTCCGGAGTCAAGGGCATGGCGCAGGAGCTTCGGGCGGACAGCATCGGAATCATTTTATTTGGCGAT
>JAFUZE010000096.1 GCA_017476765.1 Lachnospiraceae bacterium | reverse complement strand
TTGTTCAGAGTCTTTACAAAAGGCTCATCCAGCATATGTATTTGTTTTAACAGATATCCGATTACCATTGTGAGGAAAACCGGAATCGTTGCGTTCAGACTAAAAATTAAATGTTCCATTTTTTGACCGGGCTTTCTTATCGATATAGGTTTGCACTGGTATTTTGTTTGCGCAAACAGCTGAAAGGATTATATACCAGCGGCATCCTTTTGTAAATAGAAATCGACGAGGTGATGTTCGCTCCCGAACCGTGCATGTGCAGTATGGTCGGAACGGACAGAGGTAAGCGTAAAGGAGAACGACATGATAAAAGAAGAGATACGTATTCAGAGAGTGATCGTACATATTTTGGACTCGGCGGTAGGACTGCCGGTTCTCTCGGATAAGGAGATTGAATTCGGCTCGGATTTTGCCGATTTTTTAAGAGAGCATATTTACAAGGTGGCAAGCTGTGACGATTGCAAGCCGTGCCGCTTTTATGAAAAGGAGTCCGAGGTCTTTCAGATGGTAAGCCAGTACCGGGAGGACTTTTTTATCGACATCAGCAAGGATCTGGCAAATTATCTTTACGAGATCATGAACAGCAATATTGACATTCCGCCCGCCGATCTTGTCGTTGTCCGCTTTAAGGAGCAGGGCGAGGAGTATTTGGGAATCCTCAAGATGAATTACAAGGAATCCTACACACACCGAACCAGTACGGTCGAGGACGGAAACACGAATGAGATTGTCAAATACAAATCCATCCTGCCGAATCAGGGACAGCGCCTGACCGAGGCTGCCATCATCAATCTGAACGATTTTACGGTTCGTGCGATGGAGAAAAAATATGAGGTCAACGGAGAAAAGACCAACTACTTTACCTACCTGTTTTTAAAATGCTCGAGCGAGATGTCACCAAAGACAAAGCTGTCCATTGTCACAAGAGCGATTGACAGCGTGCAAAAAGACTATTATGATGAATCCGAACAGTATGAGCAGTCCATGAGGGCAAAGAACATCATTCATCAGGCATTGGAGGAAAACGGCGGCTTTGCGGTCGAGGAGATTGCGGAATCGGTGTTTGAGGACAAGCCGGAGCTTCAGATTGAGTTTCAGGATAAGATGGAAAAATATGACATGGTGAAGCAGGAGGTCAAACCGCAGAGTGATGCGACGATGCGTCGGTTTGAGACGCAGTATCTGACGACGGACTCCGGAATTGAGATCAAGATTCCGATGAGCGAGTACAATGACCCGGGCAAGGTGGAGTTTATCACCAATCCGGACGGAACCGTCTCCGTACTGATCAAAAATATCGGACTGTTAAAGGCAAGGTGACAGCGTGAATATGGAAGAAACATTAAATGAATGGTTCGTGAAGATCTTTCGCGACATTCTGGAAATTGAAGAGAAATCGATCAAAAAGAAATACAGCAATATGACAATCAACGACATGCATGTCATTGAGGCGATAGAGCCGGGGGCGGGGAAAAATATGTCCACGGTCGCAAGAACGCTGAATGTCACGATGGGAACGCTGACGATCTCGATCAATTCCCTTGTAAAAAAAGGTTATGTAAACCGCACAAGGAGCGAGAAGGACCGCAGAGTCGTGCTCGTCTCCCTGACAGAAGCGGGTATCGGTGCATATAAATATCATCAGCAGTTCC
This sequence comes from Lachnospiraceae bacterium, assembly GCA_017476765.1. Classification (GTDB taxonomy): domain Bacteria; phylum Bacillota; class Clostridia; order Lachnospirales; family Lachnospiraceae; genus JAFUZE01. The sequence continues at coordinate 15,673 of JAFUZE010000096.1, read as the reverse complement.
ATGAGGAAATGATACAGTCCGTAATTGACGGTTTGGATGAAAGCGAGCAGGAGACGCTGAAATGCGCCCTTGAGAAGCTCGGAAGCTTTTTCAAAAACCGGAGAGGATAGCCTTTTTGATCGTCGGAAACGGAGCAGGACCGATTTTCAGAAGGAAGGTGTGGAAGGCGGCATCCGAGTACCGGTCACCCCAATGCTGCATTGCCAGATGCCTGCACTCCGTAAATTCCAGATACCCGACATAATATTTCAGGTAGGTAGTCGGCTCGTTCAGGATATAGTCGTAAATGCTTCCCGCTGCCGTCCTGTCACTGATTCCGAAGCTGTTTAAGTAAGAGGCAATCTGCACCCGGCTCTGTCCCTCGCCGTGAATTTTGATATCAAGCAGACAGTACAGACAGAGCTTGATACGCCGGTCATAGCAGAGCACGTCGTAAAGGGTGCTGACAAGCTTAGCTTTCTCTATATTCTCCTCCCCCAGCAGTTCTGCGGCACACGCCTTTGCATATTGATAGGAATGCAGCTCTGTGTAGGTCGCATACCCCTCCACATATCCGCCGTAGCTGATCAGACCGCGCAGCATCGGCAGACCGGCATCGCCAAACGCACGCTGTGTTGTGACAGCCTGATACAGATGCCCCGGAAAACCTTCATGTGCGAGCGTTGTATACAGATTCAGACCGTCAGATGTCTGACTTTCATTGATGTAAATATGATTATCGCCAAGCTGATCCATCGGCGGCGTAAAGTAGTAGGCAGGCGCAGTGTACGGCTCCAGCCATTCGTCGACCGCATGTACCTCATACGGATAATCTGCCGCATCTTCCATCGGGAACTCCCCGATCATGCGCTTCTTTAAATCTTCCAGAATTTCGGCAGGTGAAAGCGCGGTCAGAGGATCGGCAATCTCTGTAAGCTGTCCGGTATCCTTTGATGCGAGGAGCGAGTGAAGCGCAGACAGATTTTCCTTCAGATCTTTGCTAAGCAGGAGCTTGAGCTCTCCCACATCCTTATCCGTTCCCACATTCTGCGCCAAAAGATAACGATAGTACTCCCGCCCTCCCCTTTGGTGATACAGACTTTGCAGCTTTGCTTCGTCATCCATTAAGACTAAAATGCCGTCGCCGAGCGCCATGAAGGCAGGCAAAACGACGGTGGAGACAAGGCGGCTGTTTTGCGCTTCGTATTCGGTCGCCTTCTGAGCGGTCAAAGCGCCGCTCTCGGTCAGACGGCGGAGCCGCTTTGCAAAGGTCTGGATAAATAAATCATCGGCGGCGGCAAAGTCGTCGCATGCCGCAATCGCCGCCGCTGCGTTTTCTTCACAGAGAGGGTATCCGGCGGCAGTGCGCTCCTGTTCCAATGCGAGAAGCGACTCAAAATAATCCGGTGTATGTTCCAGAAGCTTCAGATACTGACGGACATCGTCCTCATTTCGAAAGGCATATTCGGATAGAAGCAGCGGGTATTCGCTCTGCACGCCATGCGTGGCGGAAAAAGGCTCCTGCAGATAGATAAAATCCTCGCTTCCGAGAGAAGCCTGCAGTGAGGAGAGGATGATTTCATATGCGAGAGCGCTTTCGGCATCTAAGCGGGAAGGGTCAAGCTCCCGCAGGGCATGGCATGTATTTTCGAGCTGTATGTTCTGCCGGATGCGGTCGGCGCGCAGATCGGACGGAAACAGAGTCTCCCCGGGAACAATGCCCAGCGAAGCCGGGTCAGCGAGTGCAAAGTGAAGACTGACGGCATCCCGGGACAGCTCCTCCCGAAACAGCTCATCGCAGAGGCTTACAAAGCGGCTTTGGGACGAGGAAAGAATTTGTGGGCGGCTGCATGCGGACAGCATGACGGATAACAAAAGGGAAAAAAGCACATAGAAGCATGGATAACGTTTCTTTTTCATATTCAGCATCCTGAGAGTTCTCTCTGTCTATCGTATGCGATTGTGCTGCAAAAAAGAAGAAAAACTCACGGGGCGTGGGCTGACGCTGTAACCGTATCTCTATTTGACGGGGCACCCGCTTTCGCTCTCATGTGAAAACGTAGCGGTACTAAGTGCGCAAAATACGCGCACAAAGAACCGACGTTTTTACCACACCCCTTACAAATAGAAATATGGTTGCAGCTGTATACCGGCTCAGAAAGAAATATAGTTACTATTCACGGACGGTTAGACCGTGAATGGTAACGAAATATAAGTACTGATGGAGAAAAGAGATAAAAAGGGAAGAAGATGTTTGACGAAAGACAAGGCGTGTGATAACCTATTTTTATACCGTTTAGCCGGATAGGGCTGAAAGCCGCATGGATTCGTCCGTGACTCGCAGCAAGTGTGCGGCTCGGAAGTGAATCGTAATATTTTGGCAAACTATCAACAGGGAGGCAGCATCATGTCAGAGAAAGGAAAGTATTATATTACAACTGCCATTGCCTATACATCAGGGAAACCGCATATTGGCAACAGCTATGAGATTGTATTGGCAGACAGCATTGCAAGATTTAAGAGAAAGGACGGCTACGAGGTCTTCTTCCAGACCGGAACGGACGAGCACGGACAGAAGATCGAGCTCAAGGCAGCCGAGGCGGGCATTACACCGAAGGAATTTGTGGATGATGTGGCAGGCACGATCAAGGGTCTGTGGGATCTGATGAACACATCCTACGATAAATTTATCCGTACAACGGATGAGGCACACGAGAAGCAGGTGCAGAAAATTTTCAAAAAGCTCTACGATCAGGGCGATATCTACAAGGGAGCATACGAGGGGCTCTACTGTACGCCGTGTGAATCGTTCTGGACGGAATCACAGCTCGTGGACGGCAAATGTCCGGACTGCGGGCGCGAGGTGAAGCCGGCGAAGGAGGAAGCGTACTTTTTTAAGATGAGCAAGTATGCGGACCGGCTCATTGAGCACATCAACACGCATCCGGAGTTTATTCAGCCTGTTTCCCGCAAGAATGAGATGATGAACAATTTCCTTCTTCCGGGTCTGCAGGATCTGTGCGTATCGAGAACGAGCTTTCAGTGGGGCATTCCGGTCACGTTTGATGACAAGCATGTGATCTATGTATGGCTGGATGCGCTCACGAACTATATTACGGGTATCGGCTACGACTGTGAGGGCAACAGCACCGAGCAGTACCGGAAGTTCTGGCCGGCAGATCTGCATCTGATTGGCAAGGACATTATTCGTTTCCACACGATCTACTGGCCGATTTTCCTGATGGCGCTCGGCGAGGAGCTGCCGAAGCAGGTGTTTGGTCATCCGTGGCTTTTGCAGGGAGACGGCAAGATGAGCAAATCCAAAGGGAACGTGATCTATGCAGACGATTTGGTCGATTTCTTTGGCGTGGATGCCGTCCGCTACTTTGTGCTGCATGAGATGCCGTATGATAACGACGGCGTCATTACCTGGGAGCTGATGGTCGAGAGACTGAATTCCGACCTTGCCAACACGCTCGGCAATCTGGTCAACCGCACGATTTCGATGAGCAATAAATACTTCGGCGGTATCGTATCGGACAAAGGGGTGACAGACGGACAGGACGAGATTGATGCGGATCTGAAGGCAGTTGTTACAGGCACCTACCGGAAGGTTTCAGGCAAGATGAACGAACTGCGCGTGGCAGATGCGCTGACGGAAATCTTTTCCTTGTTTAAGCGCTGCAACAAATATATCGATGAGACGCAGCCGTGGGTGCTTGCAAAGGATGAGGCGAAATCGGATCGTCTGGCGACGGTTCTGTACAATCTGGTAGAGGGTATTGTAATCGGAGCATCCCTTCTGGAGCCGTATATGCCGGAGACGGCGAAGAAAATCGCAGATCAGTTAAATACGACGATCCGGGATTTTGCGCAGTGCGAGACGTTTGGTCTGTATCCGTCCGGCACGAAGGTCACGGACAAGCCGGAAATTTTGTTTGCAAGACTGGACGTAAAAGAGGTTGTCGAAAAGGCGGATGCCATGTTTGCCGAGAGAAAAGCACAGAACGCACCGCAGGAGGGCGAGACACAGGACGACAATGTCATAGAAATAGAGAAAAAGCCGGAGATTGAATACGGTGACTTTGACAAGCTGCAGTTCCGGGTAGGGGAGATCATCGCCTGCGAGGAGGTGCCGAAGAGCAAAAAGCTTCTCTGCTCGAAGGTGAAGATCGGCAAGGAAGTCAAGCAGATCGTTTCCGGAATCAAGGCGCACTACAGCGCAGAGGAAATGGTAGGCAAGAAGGTGATGGTGCTCGTAAACTTAAAGCCGGCGAAGCTTGCAGGCGTTGTGTCCGAGGGAATGCTTCTTTGCGCTGAGGATGCGGACGGAAAGCTGGCACTTATCGTGCCGGAGAAGGAAATGCCGGCAGGAGCGGAAATTTGTTAAATGTGCATAGGGTGGGTGAGCTTATGGTAAAAAGAGAAGAGTTTACGTATGATTCGCGCGATGAAAAGGGAACAAAAATTCATGCGTTCCGCTGGCTGCCGGAGACGGATGCGCCGGTCTGTATCGTGCAGCTTGTGCATGGCATGGCGGAATATGTGGAGCGCTATGATGAGTTTGCCAGATATCTTGCCGAGCATGATATCGTGGTGGTCGGCAATGATCATCTCGGCCACGGCAGGACGGCATCGGAGGGAAACGGTGTTTATGGCTATTTTTGTGAGCAGGATCCCGCAACTGTCGTTGTTCGGGATGTACACCGATTAAAGAAGCTGACGCAGGAGCAGTATGTCGGTGTGCCTTACATTATACTTGGACATTCGATGGGCTCCTTTATCGTGCGCAATTATCTGATGCGCTATGGAAAAGGAATCGACGGGGCGATTATTTTAGGCACCGGAGAAAATCCTGCCTATATGGTCAGGATTGCCAAGCTCTGTGTGCGGCTCACCTCGCTGTTTCATAAGCAGACGCATCCGAGTGAATTTTTAAATGCGGCAACCTTTGGCAGTTACTTAAAGCGCATACAGGAGCCGCGTACTGCGATGGATTGGGTGTGCTCCGATCCGGATGTGGTGGACAAATATATGGAGGACAAGCTGTGCGGCTTTACTTTTACGATTAACGGATTTCAAACGCTCTATGAGCTGGCGGGCAGATGCCAGGATTCCGAGGGCTTAAGGCAGATACCGAAGAAGCTGCCGATTTTGTTGGCTGCCGGCGCCGACGATCCGGTCGGCGAATATGGTCTGGCGCCGAAGAAGGTGTACGACACGTTCTTAAATCTCGACATGACAAAGGTGCAGTTAAAATTGTATAAAAATGCAAGACATGAATTATTAAATGAGACAATCCGGCCGAAGGTCTACAAGGATTTGTTGAATTGGATTTTGGCGGTTATCGGTTCTTAACCGCCAATTCTCTTTTCTGAACCGGTCATCATAAAACGAATGAAAATGCACATACTTTCTAACAGGATAGGAAAGCAGCCCGCACAGGAAGTATTTCGTTTCGGCAAAAGCTCCGGTGTACGGGTCGGAAAGGGGATTATATGAAAATTGCATTTTATTCGACGAAGCCTTATGACCGGATCTGGTTTGAGCCGCTCGGAAAGGAATATGGCTTTGACATCCAGTTTATAGAATATCCGTTCAACAAGGAAACGGTTTATCTGTCAAGAGGAAGCGATGCAGTCTGCATTTTTGTCAATGACTATGTGGACAGGGAGCTGATGGACATGCTGTATGAGATGAAGATTCAGGCACTCCTGCTCAGAAGTGCAGGCTTTAATCATGTGGATATCTCTGCGGCGAAGGATAAGCTTCATGTGCTGCGCGTTCCGAGCTATTCTCCGGAGGCGGTAGCGGAATTTGCCGCGGCGCTTCTTTTGACCGTCAACCGGCATACTCACAAGGCGTATACCCGCACGAGGGATTTTAACATGAGTATACACGGACTCATGGGACGCGATCTGTACGGCAAGGTGGCGGGCGTTGTCGGAACCGGAAAGATCGGGCAGGCGATGGTACACATTTTAAAGGGCTTCGGCATGCGTGTGCTCGCATACGATCCTTATACGTCAGACGGCGTGGATGCGGAGTATGTGGCACTCGAGGAGCTTTTGGAGCGGTCGAACATCATTTCACTCCACTGTCCTCTGACGAAGGAGACAAAGCATATGATCAACAAAAAAACGATCGCCAAAATGCAGGATTCTGTCTACATCATCAACACCTCCCGCGGGGCGCTCATTCAGACAGAGGATCTGATCGAGGGGCTTGTGAGCAAAAAAATCGGAGGAGTCGGACTCGATGTCTATGAGGAAGAGGAGGGCATTTTCTATGAGGACTGCTCGGATGAAATCATGAAGGACACGGTTCTGGCAAGACTTACAACCTTCCCGAATGTCGTCATCACGTCACATATGGGATTTTTTACAAGGGAGGCGATGCAGGCAATCGCCATCGAGACGCTGGAGAATGCCTATGCTGTTGAGAACAAGCTTCCGCTTGTCAATGAGGTTCTTCCGTGAACGTTTTTACGGACAGGTCTGCCGGGTATTTGTAAAAAGGGTGAAAGAAAAAGAAAAGAAAGGATCAGCTGCAAACGCACGTCTTTCACCCTATGTGTTTGCTTCTCAAAAGAAAATGTGCATATTTTCGCTTGGGGCTTGGTGCAGAATATGGAAAAGAAAAAGAGCGGATTCAGTATCAGACCGGTCTATGACAATGAATATGAGACGGCGATGGGACTGGCATGGAAAACATTTCTGCGGTTTGAGGCAGAGGATTACACCCCGCAGGGAGTCAAAAGCTTCGAGGAATTTATTACGAACCAGACTTTAAAAAAGCTCTATGATACCGGACAGTATCCGATCTTTGTGGCCGTTTCGGAGGGGGAGCTCATCGGTATGATCTCGCTGCGGTGCCGCACGCACATCTCTCTTTTGTTCGTGGATGAGAGATACCATTATCTTGGAGTGGGTAGAAGCCTGATCGAGTACGTCTGTACATATATTTCGGAGCAGCTGGGTGAGTTCAAGGTGACGGTCAATGCCTCGCCCTATGCGGTCGGCTTCTATCACCGGCTCGGCTTTACCGACATGGGACCGGAGCAGCTCTCGGATGGTGTCCGCTATACCCCTATGAGCCTCATTCTCTAAGGAAACGCTGATTAAATCAGCTTTTCCTGAGATTGCTCCGCATGGATGCGCAGAAATTCGCTGCGGAAAGGCACTTTGTGCCTGCGAATTTCGCGCGGGAAACACTTCATCAGTGTTTCCCTAACAAAATGAAGAAGTTTATTGCATAAAAAAGAGAACTTTGATAAAATGTAGAGATGATTAGTAAACAAGAGGATGATTATCATGGGAAGCTTATTTGATACGGAAGGCACTCTGATGAGCGTGCTTGTCAAAATAGCAGATGTTGCATGGCTGAATATTCTTTTCCTGCTTTGCAGCATCCCGATCGTGACAATCGGCGCATCCACGACAGCGCTGTACTATGTCACAACAAAGATGATCGATGGGGAGGAAGGCTACCTTGCAAAGTCCTTCTTCAAATCCTTTAAACAGAATTTCAAACAGTCGACGATCATCTGGCTTTTGCTGCTTTTGTTGTATGTCATATTGGGTGTGGATGTGCTGTACCTGCTTCGCAGCGGCTCTGTCTACACGGCGGTCGGCATTTTTGTCGTGATGATTCCGGGATTTTTCGTGCTGTTCACCGGACTGTATGTGTTTCCGGTACTTGCGCGCTTTGAAAACAACGTGAAAAATACGATAAAAAACGCATTGCTGCTCAGCCTTGCGAACGCCCCGCGTACGATCCTGATGCTGGTCATTTCGGTTGGACTTCCGGCTCTTTGTTTATATAATTTGTATTTTTTGCCGCTGCTTTTTATCTGTGCATTTTCGCTTCCGGCGTATTTAAATGCAGCACTTCTATACAAGATTTTCAAAAGGATCACACCGGAGGATACGACATTGACGGAAGATGAAGGCATCTTTGAGACAAGCCAGAGGATGGAGAAGGAAAAAATTGGGAAAGAAAAGTAATTTGTCGAGTAAGAAGAAAGAGAATGATGCGATCATACGGCCGATTATACCGATCGTCGTGTTTTTTCTGCTGATTGCAGTCGTGATGGCGATTTATGCGGCGCGGGAGAAAAAAGCAGTACAGGACAATACCGTGCAGTCTATTCTTATGACCGCTGCCTCCTACAGTGCGAGCGCCCATCACGATATTGACCGGCTCAAGGAACCGGCGATGTTAGTCGCCACACTTTTAGAGCAGAATCGGGGCTCGGAAAATGTTGCACAGATTCAGGAGCTGCTGAAGCAGCTGTGTGCAAACACAGATGCATATATGGCGCTGTTCGTCAATCCGGGCGGCAACGGTGTCAGCAACACGGGAGCACGTGTCAAAGTCGGCACGGATGTCGTGAAGCTCGGTGAGGGTGTCAAGGAGGTCAGGGCATATTATCTGGAGGATGATAAGATCACAGGTCAGCCGGCGCTGGTTATCTCGTTTCCGGTCAACGGAAGGTCAAACGATCTGCTTGCCTACTATAAGCTTGAGACGCTGATGAAATACAATGATATCCATGATTACGGAGGAAACACCTGGAGCTCGGTCATGGATGCGGACGGAACGGTGCTCTACACGCAGGGCAGCCAAAAGGGACTTCCGGGAACCGGGGAGAATCTTTTGCAGCAGCTGCAGGGGCAGCTCGGTTCCCAAACATATTCCGATCTTTCGTACTCTGTAGAGCAGAAGAAGAACTGCTACTGTACGGCACGAATTGCCGACAATGAAAACTTCATAGCACTTGTACCTTTGGGCATCAACGACTGGTATTTTGTCATGGGAATGTCCAAGGTCTATATGGATAAGATGGTGAAAAAAGACTGGAAGGTGACGAGGCAGATGATTTTTATCGTGATTCTGTCTTCCGTTATTTTTGTTACGGTCATGGTCATCTATCTCAGGATCAATCACAATGACTTTAAGTCAAGAAGTGTGGCTCTGCAAAATAAAGCGGATACGGATCTTTTGACGGAGCTGAATAACAAAATCGCAACAGAGCGCAAGATCAAGGAATACATTGAGACACATGAAGGGCAGCAGGCGCTGATGTTCGTCTTTGATATCGATAACTTCAAAAAGATCAATGACACGCGGGGGCATGCTTTCGGTGACGAGGTTCTCCGCAATATCGGTATGAGGCTGAGTACGGAATTCCGCAGCTCCGACATTGCCGGCAGAGCCGGAGGAGATGAATTTATTCTGTTCCTCAAGAATATACCGGACGAGGAGGTACTGCAAAAGGAGGCACAAAAGGTTGCCGGACTCTTTAAGGATTTTAAGATCGGGCAGTACACGAAATATTCCGTGACGGCAAGCATCGGCTGCGCCGTTTACCCGAGGGACGCAGACAGCTTTGAGACATTGTACGAGGCGGCGGACAAGGGACTTTACAAGGCAAAGAAGAGAGGAAAAAACCAACTTGCTTTTTATAAAGAGGCAGGCGAAACGGTTTAGGCAACATGTATAATTCAAAAAAAAATATTTGTATAATCAGGGCATAGGCAAAAAAACGTGTCTTTGCTATACTATATTCAGTGGTTAAAACCAGACCGCTGGACAGTTATTTTAAGCAAAAAACTATTTAGGAGGAAAGTTTCATGGCAAGTTTATCATTAAAAAACATCTGCAAGCAGTATCCGAACGGATTTGAAGCAGTTAAGGATTTCAATCTGGAAATTGCAGATCAGGAGTTTATTATTTTCGTAGGACCTTCAGGATGTGGTAAATCTACAACGCTTCGTATGATTGCAGGTCTGGAAGATATTTCTTCGGGCGAGCTTAGAATCGGTGACAAATTAGTCAATGATGTAGAGCCGAAGGACAGAGATATCGCAATGGTATTCCAGAACTACGCTCTGTATCCTCATATGACTGTATATGACAATATGGCTTTTGGACTTAAATTGAGAAAAGTGCCAAAGGATGAGATCGATAAGATGGTGAAGGAGGCAGCTAAGATTCTTGACTTAACACCGCTCCTTGACAGAAAGCCGAAGGCTTTATCCGGTGGTCAGAGACAGCGTGTTGCCATGGGTCGTGCAATCGTTCGTAACCCGAAGGTATTCCTTATGGACGAGCCGTTATCCAACCTGGATGCAAAGCTTCGTGTACAGATGCGTATCGAGATCGCAAAGCTGCACCAGAGATTAGGTACCACCATCATCTATGTAACACATGACCAGACAGAGGCTATGACGCTTGGTACAAGAATCGTAGTTATGAAGGATGGTATCGTTCAGCAGGTTGACACACCGCAGAATCTGTATTCTAAGCCGGCAAACTTATTCGTAGCAGGCTTTATGGGATCTCCGCAGATGAACTTCTTGGATGCAGTTGTTGAGGTCGTTGATGACACCGCGGTATTAAAGGTTGCCGGACACTTCATTCCGCTTCCTCCTGCTAAGTCAAAGAAGCTGATCGAAGGCGGCTACAACGGAAGAACCGTTACATTCGGTATCCGTCCGGAGGATGTATATGATTCGGAAATGATGGTAGAGGCTTCTCCGCAGAGCACCTTTGTCGCAACCGTTAAGGTATACGAGCTTCTCGGTGCAGAGGTTTACTTATACTTCGATCTGGAAGAGTTCCCGATGACCGCAAGAGTAGATTCCCGTACGACCGCAAGACCGGGCGATATCGTGAAGTTTGCTCTGGATGTCGAGAAGATTCATGTATTTGACAAAGAGACAGAAATGGTTATCACAAACTAGTGAGATGCTGTACTGGCAATGAGCCATAATATAAAATCGGGCAGGGATACCTGCCCGATTTTTTGTGCGAATGTCGGACAAGCAGAAATCATGCTTTTTCCCGCTGTTTGATTTCCCCATTACCAAAAGAAAGATTTTATGTTAGAATAGAGTAACGTTACATCACGAAAATTTCGGACGAAAGGATGTGGTCGTTTGCTATCGCCACAGGTAATTCAAACAAGCATCGATGACCTGAAAAGCATTACCAAAACGGAGCTTGTTGTCGCAGATGAGGAGGGAAATCTCGTCGTGAGCAACGCGCAGGACATTGTGATTGACAAAAAACGAGTCATGGATTTTGTCGCATCTCCCGCCGCTTCGCAGGCAATCGAGGGACTTTTGTATTTAAAAGTTTACGATGAGGAGGAAGTCATTTATGTTCTCGTGTGCAGGGATAAAAATGATGATTATGCGATTGCCAAAATTGCGGCTGCCCAGCTGCAGAATCTGAATCTTGCGTATAAGGAGCGGCTGGATAAAAATAATTTCTTCCAGAATTTGATTTTGGACAACCTGTTGCTTGTGGATATTTACAATCGCGCAAAAAAGATGCATATCAACGTGGAGATTCCGAGAGTGGTCTTTTTGATTGAGACGAAGGCGGACAGGGATCATGAGGTGCAGGAAATTCTGAAAAGCCTTTTTTCGGCACAATCGGGAGATTTTGTCACAAGCGTGGATGAGAAAAATGTAATCCTGATCAAGCAGCTCGATCCGGCACAGAAAAGTGATGCGGTGGCTTCGACGGCAAGGACGATCAGCGACATGATCAACACAGAGGCAATGATCAAGGTACGGGTCGCCTATGGCACGATTGTCGGAGAACTCAAGGAGGTGTCAAAGAGCTATAAGGAAGCGAAGCTGGCACTCGATGTCGGTAAGATTTTCTATGCGGATAAGACCGTGATCTCCTATCAGGCACTCGGAATCGGACGGTTGATCTACCAGCTTCCGGTCAATCTCTGTGAGATGTTCATGAATGAAATTTTCGGGGAAAACATGCCGGAGCTGCTCGACGAGGAGACACTGACAACCGTCAATATGTTTCTGGATAACAATCTGAATGTCTCGGAGACGGCAAGAAAGCTTTTCATACATCGGAATACGCTGCTCTATCGCCTCGAGAAGCTGCAGAAGCTGACCGGGCTTGATATTCGTGTCTTTGAGGATGCGCTGACACTCAAGATTGCATTGATGGTCGTCAGCTATCTGCAATATTTGGAAGCTATGGATTATTGATGATGTTGGGGTCAAAAGGTGCGGAAGCATCCTATTGATTTTTGTCATAAAGCATAAAAAGGCAAGCATAACCTGCTCCTACAGTGCATAGATTTATAACAGTGTAAGGAGGGGTATGCTTGTTTTTTGTTCGGGAAATAAAATATTTGTATTTTTATGATCATACAGTAAAGAAAGGCATCTGCGGTACATGTAAATGCTATATCAGAGATGACAATGTCACGCTGGATTTTTGCCTGAAAAGGCTTCCCGTGTTTTATCCGCTCAGGGCAAGGCTGTGCGTTGTATTTCGCAGGACAGGCGAGGTGCTGGAGCGGGAACTGAAAATCGAGGAGTCAAAGCAGGATTATCATATTCGCATCGATTGCAGGCAGGAAAAGCCGGAGCGCGACAGCCTGTTTTTTTATTTGACCGTTTCGGCGGGACAGTTTATCTGTGATGAACGGACGATGGCTGAGCATGTAATCAGGCAGGGCGCAAAGACATCCGGAAGCCGGAGGAAGAGTGAACGGGAAGCGGGAGAACCGGAGCGAACAGAAGAATCGGAACGAACGAAAGAACCGAAGCGAACAGGAGAATCGGGACGAGCAGAAGAATCGGGACGAACGAAAGAACCGGAGCGAGCAGAAGAATCGGAACGAGTGGAAGAACCAAAAAGACCGCAGCAAATGGAAGAATCGGAGCGACCGGAACGAACAGAAAGATCGGCAAAAGAGGAGAGAAGGCGGCTGGAGGAGCCGTACGCAGCAGAGCGGCACCGGGCGGAAAAAGAGGAAGGAAGAAAGAATGATAGGTCAGAGAAGCCGGATGGTACAGATGCAGACGAGTTGCATGATGCAGAGGCGGAAGATGAGCAGGCAGACAGGGATATGTATGCGGCATCCGGGCAGTCGGTCGTCAGCATTCCCGATCGCTTTGGACAGTCGGAAAAATATTATGTGATCGCACCGCAGCAGCTTCGGCAGTTTGGGGAGGAATTTGCCAAGTTTGAAGAGAACAGCTTTCTGCTGCATGGGTTTTACAATTACCGTCACATTCTGGTCGGTCCGGCAGACGGAGAAAATGCCGCCGACATGTGTATCGGCGTACCCGGAAACTATTATAAGAGGGAGGAGGTTGTGGCAGGCATGTTCGGCTTTCTGGAATTTGTTCCGGCAAAGGGGGCGATGCAGACGGGTGCTTTCGGCTATTATTATACGCCGCGGATGTCCGTGCGTCCGATATGACCTTCAAACAGAGGCAGAAAGGTTTCCAATTCCTGCTTTGTATACGAGGTGAAGCCGGGGGCAATCACATTTTCGTTTTCCCGATAGTTTTGAAGGAAATATACATGGCTTCCATCTAACCATTCGGCAATGCCTGAAAGGATTTCCGCATTGTGCAGCTCACGAACAACGGTTGTGCGGAACTCATACGAAATGCCGGAGCTCCGGATCAGATCAATCGAGGTCTGAATGGGAGCCAAATCCAGAGCTTTTACCCCGGCAGCCTGTGCATAGTGCTCCCGGTCGCTCTTGATATCCATCGCTATGCAGTCGGGCAGCCCGTCCGCAAGCAGTTCCTTCAGCAACCCCGGATTTGTGCCGTTCGTGTCCAGCTTGACGCAGTAGCCGAAATCTTTTATAGTTTTTATAAAAGCAGGAAGCTGCGGATGCAGCGTCGGCTCACCGCCGGTGATGCAGACGCCCGAAAGGATGCCGCGCCGCCGTTTCAGAAAAGAGAGCACCTCCTGAAGCGGAATTTCCGGTATGGGTCCGGTGCCCAGTACCAGGTCCTTGTTATGGCAGAACGGACAGCGGAAATTACAGCCTCCGACAAAGACGGTCGCTGCCACATGAGAGGGATAGTCCAATAAAGTTGTTTTATTCAGTCCACAGATTTTCATGTGTTAAGTATAAACAAAATAGGTGAAGGATACAAGTGAAGGGTCAGAAATTTATGGATGCACAAATCACGTCGGATGAAAAGTACATGAGAGAGGCAATCAGACAGGCAAAGAAGGCACAGGCGCTGGAGGAGGTTCCGATCGGAGCCGTCTTAGTCTGCGACGGCAAAATTATTTCCAGAGGCTATAACCGGCGCAACACGGATAAAAACACACTGGCTCATGCGGAGATGACAGCAATCCGCCGGGCATCAAAAAAGCTGGGAGATTTCCGGCTGGAGGGCTGCACGCTCTATGTCACACTGGAGCCCTGTCAGATGTGCGCCGGAGCCATTGTGCAGGCGCGCATTGACCGCGTGGTCATCGGATGTATGAATCCCAAAGCGGGCTGTGCAGGCTCGATTTTAAATCTTCTGCAGATGGAGCAGTTTAACCATCAGGCGGCTGTGACGAGAGGCGTGCTTGAGGAGGAGTGCTCTGCGCTTCTCACTCAATTTTTTAAGCAGCTTCGGCTCAAAAAGCAGCTGATGAAGGAATCCTAACAGATACAGACAGAAAAACAGACACACAAACAAATGCAGACACACGGACAAACGCAGACACACGGACAAACGCAGACACAGATACGCAGACAAACACAGACGAATACATACACGAAATTACACACAGTCACATACGAGTATCTGCTGCACATGCAGAATCAAACACGAACAGAATCAGAAAAGCCCCATATCATAATAGTAAAGTTTGAAAGGTTGCCTTATGAGAATTTTATATATTGTGATAGGGGTTGTTTTTTTGCTTGTCCTTCTGGGAATTCTGTTCGGAATATGCAGAACAAGGTGGGCAATCAGAAAAGTCAGGGGGCATACAGATCAGGAGAAAATTGCGCGTCTGGATGAAACAATTCTTCCCTTCGGGTATTGCTACGATGAGAAGTGGGACGTATTTACCACGATACTCCATCCGTGGCAGCGTGACATGGGATATTGTCGTCTGTACGATGAGTCGGCGATTTCCATGAGTATGGTGATCGACTGTGAACCCATAGAATTTGAGTATGCGGGAACACTGTATTTGATCGAGTTTTGGAAGGGACAATACGGGATGACCACCGGCATGGAGGTGGGAATATACAAAGCGGAGAAACCGGCAGATTACAGAAGAGGTGATTTCATATTTTACAAGAGTGTACCCGACGATGAAATGCTGCCAATGAGTATGATATTGTATAAAGGTGGCAAAATTATAATGCAGAGGAGTGCGAGAAACTGGTGGCTGACCGGATTTGAGCTCGGCGAGTTCAGCAGTCCCGGTGAGCTTGCAGCGGACATCCGCATCGATTTTCCGAATTGCGGCATGAGGAATGCATTCCTTCAGGAACTGCTTAGAATCGGTTATCAGGAAAGCGATCTGCGTGTTCGGGGAACAAGCGTCCGGATTTGGTTTGATACACCGAAAACAACACAGCCTGTACGCAGATGGAGGCTGCTCCGTCATCTGGTCATGAGGCGGAATCGACAGCGCTGCAGGAAATATTTAAGGCTGACCTCGCATTTTGACCGGACACTTGACCGCGTTGATTTCTTATGTACCCGGTATAAGATGCTGGCACATTTTGCCCTGCGTTTCAGTAAGATCACGGAAGGCACGATGCGCAGGGTAAGAAGGCGTGAGAGCCGGAGAGGACGCAGCGGAAAAAGAAAAGAAGGAGTCTAGGCAGTGATTCGCAAATAACTACAACAAATCACTTGCCTGATTTAGAAGCGTAATTAAGGGG
>JAFUZE010000095.1 GCA_017476765.1 Lachnospiraceae bacterium | reverse complement strand
GGCGACAGACGGATCTCCTTGATCTCGATCGTCTTCTGCTTCTTCTTTGCCTCTTTCTCTTTTCTGGTCTGTTCGTATCTGAACTTCCCGTAATCAACGATTTTACAAACAGGCGGTTTCGCTGTTGGAGCAATCTTTACCAGATCCAGTCCGGCTTCCTCTGCCATCCGGAGAGCTTCCCTTCCCGAAACAATCCCAAGCTGCTGGCCGTCTTCTCCAATCAGCCTTACTTCCTTATCCCTTATTTGTTCATTAATCATTAAATCGCTAATAGTCTTGCACCTCCATAGAATTCATAAGCTGTGCCCGATACGGCAATCGGGCAACGGAAAAGAGTTACCGCCCAGCGTCCGCTCCCTGACAAACGGAAATTCCTGCAAGTCTGTTTCTGCTCGCCGGGTTATCGCACAAAAAAAGCGGATAGCACAGCTATCCACATATAATCCGATCGTATCTTTACAGTCCGAGCCTGTAAATGATAAAAACGTATAAACGCCTGACAGTCCGATTACCTCAGGGTGAGAGTGGATACTCTGCTTTGTTGTCCGTGTGAGAACTGCTTTCGTTCACACATCCGTTAGAATATCACACTCTGCCCCATCTGTCAATCACTTTATGAAAAAAATCAGCGCAAAATCAGCGTTCTTTAAAAGTCGCGCAGAGCGTCGCCTGCGAATCATCCGCACCGTTTCCCTTGATTGCCACCTTGTCCGCATGGCATCTGTAACCGGAATTATAAACACAGTTTACAGCTTCACAGTCAATATGAATGACTATACTCGGATGATCCATCGCACTCTTAAAGAAGTCTCCCGTCACATTCCGAAAGGATTCGCAGCATGTATCATCCTCCTGATCTGCATGCCTGCCGCCCACCATGATATCACCCTTGCAGCAGCAGTATTTTTCATTGTACGTGCAGTTTGTCACCTCACACACCAAACAAGCCATCTTTATCCTCCTTAGTCACTGTTCTTATTGTCACAAAAACAGTGTTTGCTTTTTGGTGTAAAAATATGCAGCGGCGCTTTTCCTGCATGATTTTTCATGATTTTGCTTTTTCTTCCTCTGCGATCTCTTCCCTGCGAATCTCCTTTGTCCGGATTTCCCTGCATATATCATCGATAAACTGATTCAGCGGCTTCGAGCCCTCATCACCGGCAAAACGGCTTCTGACGGAAACAACACCTTCCTCCGCTTCCTTCTGCCCGACAACGAGCATGTAAGGAATCTTGTCAAGTCTCGCCTCGCGGATCTTATAACCGATTTTTTCGGAGCGGTTATCGACCGTCACGTCAACACCGTTTGCAGCGAGCTCTTCCCGCACCTTCTGCGCATAATCCATATACTTTTCGGAAATAGGCAGAATGCGCACCTGCTCCGGGCAAAGCCAGGTCGGGAACTTGCCGGCATATTTCTCGATCAGCCATGCCAGCGTTCTCTCATAGCACCCAAGCGAGGTTCTGTGAATGATATATGGGCGAATCTTATCGCCGTTCTGATCGATATAGTACATATCAAAGTTTTCGGCAATCGCACAGTCCAGCTGAATGGTAATCATCGTATCTTCCTTGCCGTAAACATTTTTTGCCTGAATATCAATCTTCGGACCGTAAAAAGCAGCTTCCCCGTCCGCCTCGGTGAACGGAAGCCCGTCCTCTTTTAAGATCTGGCGAAGGGCATCCTGTGTCTTTTCCCAGTACGCCTCATCTCCGAGATACTTTTCACGGTTGTTCGGATCCCATTTGGACAGGCGGTAGGTCACATCCTCCTGAAGCCCGAGCGTACGGAGCACATAGTTTGCCAGATTCAGACAGCTTTTCAGCTCCTCCTCCGCCTGATCCGGACGAATCACCAGATGTCCCTCGGAAATCGTGAACTGCCGCACGCGTGTCAGACCATGCATCTCGCCGGAATCCTCGTTTCTAAACAGTGTGGAGGTTTCCCCGTAGCGGATCGGCAGCTCGCGGTAAGAATGCTGCGTGTTCTTGTAGCAGTAATACTGGAACGGACAGGTCATCGGCCGCAGTGCGAAAACCTCCTTATCCGCCTCCTCATCGCCGAGCACAAACATACCGTCCTTGTAATGATCCCAGTGTCCGGAAATCTTGTAAAGGTCACTCTTTGCCATGAACGGAGTCTTCGTGCGCACATACCCCCACTCCTTATCCTCGAGATCCTCGATCCAGCGCTGCAGCTTCATGATCATTTTTGTTCCCTTCGGCAGGATCAGCGGAAGTCCCTGTCCGATCACATCTACGGTCGTAAACAGCTCCATCTCGCGTCCGAGCTTGTTGTGGTCGCGCTTCTTAATATCCTCAAGGTGCTCCAGATAGGCATTCAGTTCTTCCTTTTTGTTGAACGCCGTTCCGTAAATGCGCTGCAGCTGCGCCTTGTTGGAGTCCCCTCTCCAGTATGCCATCGACGAAGAGATCAGCTTAAATGCCTTGATCCCCTTTGTGCTCATCAGATGCGGGCCTGCACACAGATCGACAAAGCCGCCCTGATCATAGAAGGAAATCTCCGCATCCTCCGGAAGATCCTGAATGAGTTCGACCTTGTACGGTTCGTTTCTCTCCTGCATCAGCTTGATAGCTTCCTCCCTGCCAAGCGTGAACCGCTCAAGCTTATGACCTTCCTTGATGATCTTCTTCATTTCCGCCTCAAGCTTGTCTAAATCCTCCCTTGAAAACGGTTCATGTTCAAAATCATAATAAAAGCCCTCTGCGATGGAAGGTCCGATTGCCAGCTTCGCATCCGGGAATACCCGCTTTACCGCCTCTGCCAGCACATGGGAGGTCGTGTGCCGCAGCGTACTCAGCCCCTGCTCGTCGGTCACGGTCAGAATGCTCAGCTGACAGTCACTGTCTATGACCGTCCGAAGATCCACAACCTTACCGTCCACCTCTCCGGCACAGGCTGCGCGCGCAAGGCCCTCGCTGATATCCTGTGCAATTTCGTAAACGCTTTTCGCTTCGCCGTACTCCTTGACAGAGCCGTCCTTCAGTGTCACTTTCATTTTTTCTCTCTCCTTTTCTTTTTATCCTTCCATAAATTTTCCTGTTCCTGACTCATCCTCCGCCTGCGGGATGATTTCGCGATACATTCCGGCAGTCACCCCATCGGACAGGGAGAAAAAATTCCCCGCTTGATATCCGTTACCCGGCAAATAGAAATTCATGTAAGTATGATTTGTGTTTGTCAGGCTATCGCACAAAAAGAAAATCCCTCGCACTGCCTGTCGGCAATACAAGGGACGTATGATCGCGGTTCCACCCATGTTATTTTCCCTGCTCAAAAATCTTAGAAAAGCGCTCATTTAATCAGCTTTGGACTCTGCGCATCTGCGGGAGCCTGTCTGACTTCCAAGCGGAAAAATCACTCATTGATGATGATAACGGAATCACCGGACCGGATTGGGGCCACTCAGAGGTAGTTTTGGGCTGCTTCCTATCAAGATGCTCACAGCACATTTCTGTTATCGCATAAAGAATCCCGGTGCAAAAAGTCCGTAAATCCCGGTGTTCAAACAAAAACGGCATCTCTCTCTGCCATATTCCACAGCTTACTCGTCTCGTCAACGTGTTTGCTTTTCTTCATAAATTGTCATGCTTGCGGTATGACACTCCTATTATATACCCGATTATTTATTTTTACCACAACATTTTTTATATTTTTTACCGCTTCCGCACGGACACGGGTCATTCGGATAAACTCTGTCGCCCTTCACGATCGTCGTCGAAAGCTTCTGCTCCTTGTAGAGCTCCTTCAGCTTCTCCTCCGGGAAAATATCCTTCCACTCCTCCAGCTCGTAGAGCCAGTCTGCCCCGGCACCTACCATGTTTTTGTACAGAAGCTCCTTGTCAAATTTTAACGAAACGACCGTATCTTCCTCCATCTCCTCGATTGGATTGTGTTCCACAAGTGAATCGTCGATTCCATCGAGAAATCCGGTCATCGTCATCAAATCGATATTATATTTTTCAGCCAGCTCCTTGACCGTGCCCTTCACTTCCTCATCCGGATTTTTCAAAAGAATCTGATAAATCTCTTTTTCCTTTTGGAAGTAGGCTGCCCAGAGCCTCTGCAGATCACCCTTGTTTGCCTTTTCTGAGTATGCGATATCTCTCCACTGCTTTAATAATGCCATCTCAAAAATCTCCTTTATTGTCTTTGTTTTCCTGATTGCTTTTTCTCATCGTCTGCGGTCGTAAGCTATACTTTGCGCCCTTTGACGCTCGAATCATAGTATATACCATTTTGTCCTGTTTTTCAAATACTTTATTCCAAGCCGCCGTCCTTATCGACCGACGGGTAACATCGGCATATTGCCCGGCCATCTGAATGATGCTTTATTCCAAGCCGCCATCCTTATCGACCGACAGGCTGCGGGTCGTAATACCGGAACCGGCGCTCTCCACCATCTCGGTCACCTGATAAGCTTCGCCGAGATTATTCAGGTCAATCATCAGCGTTCTCATCTTCGTCCTGTCATAAAACACAACGATAACATAATTATCCTCACGATAGTCGATCTCGACAAATTCATAGGTGAGTCCTTTGTTGTCAAACGCATTCCGGTCAACCAGCTTCCGCCTGCGCACATCGTAGTACACCGGCTTTAAAGCTTCCCCCGACTCCTGCCGGGTATAATCATTGGCAAACCATGCGCGTTCATCGCTGCCCAGCCATTTGAGCGATTCGCACTGGTCATATAAATCCTCCTTCACGAATCTCGCATAAAAGTGAAGCGCACGCATATTGCGGATTCCTCCCGTAATCCTCGGCAAAGCAGCCAGAAGTGCAATCACAAGGACGAGGACTGCTGCCGCTGCCGCTGTGTGCTTTGTTCTCTGTTTCTGCAAAAATCCGATCGGCGGCCGGTAAAGCACGACCGGCTTTGCCTCCTTAAACGTATCGGAATCCGCACCGTTATAAATATCTTCAAGCCACTGCCGCACCGACTGGTACCGTTCAAACTCGTAGGGAGCCAGCCCCTTCATGACCACCTCATTTTGTTTCTCGGTAATATCCACTTTCAAATCGAGCGGCGCCTGCATGCGATCCCTTTTGCCGATGCGGTCATAAAAATCCATCGGCTCATTGCGGGTAATACAATGATAGACCGTTGCCGCCAGACCGTAAACATCCGTATATGCCCCCAGCTTTCCCTCTTCCATGAACTGCTCGACGGAGGAATACCGGTTGTCCCGCGCCGGAAAGACTTCCTCGAGAAAGGCAGGTCTTACCACATCCTCCATCGGATCCGTAAAGCCGACCAGCCTGACCCCGTTCTTGCGGGTGACCATGATCTGATCCGGCCTGATCTTGCCATGATAGACACGGTTTTCATGCAGAATCTGCAAACTGTCTGTCATCGGTGAAAAGAAATTCAGGATGGATGCCAGCTCAAAGCGTTCCGCCTTGCGGTGCTCCAGAAAGTCTGAGAGCGGAGCTCCCTCCACATATTCGCTGATCACATACACCGTATTATTCTCCTCAAAATAGGTGATGACATTGGCGATGCCTTCCAGCGGAAAGAGCTTGATCATCGTCTTTGCCTGCCGGATCATATGCTCCGCCATCTGCTTTAACAACGCTTCATCTGACAGCTTCACAAGCTCCACACGCATTTTATCCTCCGGCGACCTTGTGACAATCGCCTCCGGAAACAGCTCCTTGACAACACAAGGTTTTTCCCGGATCGTATCATATGCTTTGTAGGTAATGCTCAGTCCGTTTGCACCCAATATATCACTGAGCCGGTAGCGATCCTTCAATATCATTTTGTTTGGCAATGCATAGGCAGTCCTCATCCGGCGGTCCTCCCTCTTCTCAATTACTACTGCTTATTCAGACAAAGCAACTGCTGCTCCAGCTGCCCGTTGTACAATTCTTCTGCTTTTTCCGCTTTTTTTGTTTCTTCTGCTCTTTCTGTTTCTTCTGCTCTTTCTGTTTCTTCTGCTCTGTCTGTTTCTTCTGCTTTTTTTGTTTCTTCCGCTTTTTCTGTTTCTTTTGCTTTTTCTGTTTCTTTTGCTCTTTTTGTTTCTTCCGCTTTTTCTGTTTCTTCTAGCTCTTGCTATGCTTCTGTCTCTTCGGCTTCTTCCGTTTCTTCTGTCTCCCGCACTCCACGCTGCCGTGCATCATCCGTATCCTCCTGTGGGAACAGGTCGGCAATCGTTTTTCGCTTCGTCACCTTGCCGTATATCGCAATGTAAATCCACAGCAGAATCGGAATCGCGATGGATGCCAAAAGACAGGCAGCAAACATCCTTCCCGTTCCGTCAAAGTTGAAAACAGCGCAGACAAGCGTCGCAGCATACAGCAATAGCAGTGCGATGACTCCCGCCAGTGCTGCAATTCGTTGTTTTTTCGTATACATGATCACTCTCCTCCGATTCCGGTTAGCACTCACATAGCAGAAACTAAGTTGTTGATCGGCTGACACTAGTACAGCATTTCTACTTTGTTAGTTTACTCCCAGCTTTGCAAGCCCCTTCAGCGCTTCCTCCCTTGTTGTAAAGACGATAGCGTGCATCCCTTTTGCCCTCGCCGCCTCACAGTTATCACTGCGGTCGTCAAGAAATACACACTCTTCCGGCTTTAATTCGTATTCCCTGATCAGCGTATCATAAATTTCCGGCTGCGGCTTGATCTGATGATAGCGGTAGGACATAATGCCTCCGTCCATATACGGAAGAAATGTCAGGGTATGGGCGCATTCGATCTCCGCTTTCCTTGAAAAATTAGACAGATACAGAACCCTGTAGCCCTTCTGCTTCAGCTCCTTCACCCACGGGACGGCATACTCCCTGATCGTGAGCATATCATGAATGTCCTCACAGATCATCCGAATCTCCTTCTCAATCTCCGGGTCATTTTTGACAAAGCACCGGATAATCTCCTCATCATCGACCGCTCCCCGGTCAAATTCATCCCACTGCGGAGAGAGAACGGTCGCTTTGGATATCCGCCCCGTCACTTCGTCGGTAAAGCCGAAGCTCTCCAGATATCCTTCCCAGTCAAAGCCTACCAGAACATTTCCTATATCAAAAATAATCGTTGTAATCATATTTTGTGCTTCCTCTGCCATTTTATTTTCTTTTCCGCACCCGCTGCCGCCTCATACAGCAGCTCCGATTCGCTATTTGTTAGTTTAACACACAATGGGGAAAGTTGGAAGAGCCAACATATCAATCCGGTTTAAATCCAATTCCGTATTACTTTCGGTCATAGCCGCAGACAAATCAGAAGAAATCTGAAATGAAATCAAAATCACATTGGTACTTGCACCCATAACATTTTTTGACAAAATCCAACTTTTTCTTGATTTTACGCACTTTCCCGTCTTTTCGTTCAAAAGTAAAACGGAAAAAAATAGAAGATTTTAAAAAAAACTTTCATTTTTCGTTGATTTTAGCACAAATTTGTATTGACTTAAGGGCATTACAGATAGTATGATTATATCGTTCGAACAACAATTTTTTATGAGAAAGCAGGTATATCAAATGACAAAACAACTTAGCGGACGCGAACTTGAGGTAATGAAGATTTTTTGGGAGACCGGAGAAGCATACACGGCTTCACAGGTCGGCAACATCAATCCGGACATCAGCATCAATACCATCCATGCGGTGTTAAAAAGTCTCCTGAAGAGAAACTACATCAAAATCGATGACATTGTTTACAGCGGTACGGTTCTCACCAGAAGCTACAGACCGGCTGTGACGATGGCAGAGTACATCAGAGACAGTTTCTTCCATGAGTCTACGGTTCAGGCAGTAGCCGCCTTTGTCGATCAGGCAGAGAGCACGGAAACCTTGAATGAACTGAAGAACTTAATCAAAGCAAAACAGAAAGAGCTTGAGGGAAAGTAAGATGTATTTAAATTTCGGTCCTTTTTTAACTAATTTCATAATCAGCAATATCGCAGCGATCTGTATCGCATATTGGATTAAAAAGACCTATCATTTCGGTCTTGCATTCTCCAGAATCTTGATTGCGCTGATTTTTATCTGTACTTTACGGATGTTTTTACCGATGGACTTCTTCTTCACGAAGTCCATACATTCAACAGTAGTTCTTCCGGCACTTTTTGATTTTGTACGCAAGCCGTTCTGGAAATCGTTTAGCATCCTGCGGGTGTTATTTATTATCTGGGGCGCCGGTGCTGCGTGGAAGACAGCTGCAGCGTTGCGGGATCGCTATTGCCTGGGCAAAACACTGACGTTGTTTACCGAGGTTACGGATGAAAGGATTCTTGCAGTGTTTCAGCGTGTCAATCACAAGAAGTATCCGATCCGGCTGATGCAGGGCGAAATTGCCAGCGCAAAAATTGTAGGCTTGCTTCGTCCGGTCATCCTGCTGCCGAATCAAAACTTCGATGAGGAAGAACTTACTCACATTTTCAGTCATGAGATCGGGCATTATGCCCACCATGACTTATGGCTGAAGTTGTTCGTACATATTACACGGATTATCTACTGGTGGAATCCATTGATGAAATATCTGTCGATGCCGGTTCATGAGATGACCGAGCTTCGCAACGACCTGTCTGTTGTAGACGATATGGATCAGAAGGAAAGACTGGAATATGCCGCATGCATTGTAGCAATGGCGGAGCAGGCACAGCCGATGCCCGAACCGGCATATGCCTTTTCGATGAGCGAGACGGATACGCTTAAGAAACGGATCAATTCACTTGTGACACGGACTCATATGCAGCCGAAACAAATGGTTGCGATGCTTCTGCTCTCGCTGTTAGTGATTAGTCCTTTCTTTGTGAATGTGAATGCAGAATATCCTATACCGCAAGGTGTCTTTACAACACAAGAAGATCATATGTTTATCTTGCATATAAACGGGCACTACTATCTGTTCATCAATGGAATTAAAGCTACAGAACTGGATGGTCAGCCTGATACCGAAGATATTCCGATTGTCGAGGAAGGAGAAGGCTTTTATAATGAAAAATAGAAAACACATTTTATTAGCGCTTGCATTGGTTGCAGCACTTACAACAACAGAGGGAGCAGTCATCAATTCCATGGCAGCCGAGACAGATATTATCGTTGAGGCAGAAGCGACCGAATTAAATGACGGAGATGCAGTTATCAATTCTTCACATATTTACTGGGTCTACAAATACATCGGCAGCTTCCTGTACAAGAGACTGTACAATGCCACAACCGGAGAATACATCGGTGATTGGATTCCAGCAAATTAACCGAATAGAAATCAGCCGCCTGTCGAAATGAGGCTTCCTCATCCGCAGGCGGTTTTTTTATTGCTTTTTTTCTCTTGTTATTCTACACAAAATATAGGTTAATCCATTCGTCTTTTCCGATGATTTCATAAAAATTTGAAAAATGCGAATAATAGGATTGACACCGAAAACCATTTGATGTAGTATTACTTTAGATTACATGTAGTTTTCGAAACTACTTTGTGCAGTTTAAACAGAAGGAGGAGTTAAAATGCAATTAACAATTCGTGAACCCGGAAGTGCGATCACTCATTTTATCGGTATGGAGCTTGCACTCATCGCAGGCATCCCTCTGCTCATGAAAGCAGCCTTACACGGACAGAAGGATTTCTTCGCTATGATCGTTTTTATTACGAGCATGATCATGCTCTATGCAGCGAGCACGATTTATCATTCCCTGTCCCTTGCACCGAAGATTGTAAAGGTTTTTCGCAAAATAGATCATATGATGATTTTTGTTCTGATTGCCGGTTCCTATACACCGGTCTGCCTGCTCGTTCTGGAGCCGTCCTACGGATATCCGCTGTTGGCTGCGATCTGGGGCTTGGCTCTCGCAGGCATTATCGTCAAAGGTGTCTGGATTACCTGCCCGAAATGGTTCTCTTCCACCATCTACATTGCGATGGGCTGGCTCTGTGTCTGGGTGTTAAGACCTCTGCTTGCCAGCATTCCGACCTCGGCATTCGGTTGGCTGTTAGCCGGTGGGATCATCTATACGGTAGGCGGTATTATCTATGCATTAAAAGTACCGCTCTTTGATGCCAGACATGAAAATTTCGGCTCCCACGAAATCTTTCATCTGTTCGTCATGGGCGGAAGCGCATGTCATTTCGTCTTTATGTACTTGTATGTACTTGGATAACATGATTACAGGGGCAAAAGCCTTGCTCATGTAGGATAGGATTGTGGGAGTGCAAAGCACGAAACAATCCGTGGAATCAGTTTTGACCCTTGAATCATAGCATCCCTGAAAACACAGAACGTTATACTGCAGAGCGCTATAAAAAGGGAAGTCCTTTTCCGACCTCCCTTTTTATTATTCCATTGTCATTCTATTCCCAAAGCCTTTCCGGATAAGCGCCGGCATCCTTTAATTTTTGAATGGACTCCATAACGAACGGCTTATCCTCCTTATAGGTGACACCAAACCATTGATCACCGGATCTGAGCACTTCCACCGTCGCTTTTCCTTCTCCGATCAGCCTGCCCACCTCGATCGGCAGGTAGCATTCTGCCTTGAGAGGATTTTCGGATACCTCATTCGCAAAGAAGCGCTCCACCGCCTGCTGCAGCTCCTCGAGAATACTGCTCGAAAAGCCCCACATATTCATCGAGACCGGCATATCAAACGGGATATCCACATAGCTCTCGCCATCATCCTCCGAGTAGGCGGCACACGTCTCCTTTTTGATGATCCGCGTCCGTTCCGCAATCGTGCGCAGAAAGCCGTTCTCATCCACTTCACAGCAGCCTCTTGACACATAGCCGTTCTCTGTCAGTGTATTTCCGAGCTCATAGCCAACCATACAGTACCGATATTTCTCATCATCCTCATGTGTCGTCAGATAATCATACAACGACTGAAAACCGCTTTTTCCATAATAATCGTCTGCATTGATGACTGCAAACGGTCCGTTTATACTGTCCTTACAGCAGAGAATGGCATGCGCCGTCCCCCACGGCTTTACCCTGCCTTCCGGAATCACGACATTTGCAGGCACATTCTCCAAATCCTGAAAGACATATTCGACCTCCATATACTTGCTTACCGCATCTCCGATACAGGTACGGAAATCCTGCTCATGCTCTCTCTTTATAATGAAAATTACCTTTTGAAACCCCGCCTGCATTGCATCGTAAATCGAAAAGTCAATAATTTTGTTCCCCTGCGAATCAACCGGATCAATTTGCTTCAAACCGCCATAGCGGCTCCCCATTCCTGCCGCCAGAATGACTAATACTGGTTTTTCCAATGAAACATACCTCCTTT
>JAFUZE010000094.1 GCA_017476765.1 Lachnospiraceae bacterium | reverse complement strand
GTTCCTTAAATAGTCAATGGACAGAATGATCCCTCCGAGTAGTGCCATCGCCAGCATACAGATGACATCATCGATTGCAAATGCCACTGCCGGTCGGAAGGGTTTTTCCTTCACTGCGGATCTTCTCTTATAATACTTCCAAATCAGAATAAATAAAGCAGCTATAAAAAGCAGAAGGAAATAAGGAATAATGTATAAAACCACTGTAATCACTGCAAGCAGCAGCACTATTTTAATGAAGTTGCCAATCGGTATTTTCTTTTTTTTATTCATCTTTTAATCTCTTTCTTTATTTTGGCGAAAGGTCTTAATCTATTCCTCTCTTAAATTGTTAGCGGTTTTGTGCATTTAGCTATCATATTGTAATGTGTGCTCTCTTCGGAAGCTTTACATTCTTTTTTTGAAAAAGCTTTTTATATGCTTTCTTCTTCCTGATAGGTACTTTTATTTTTATTTTTTTGTAAGTATTTCGGAATGCATTTTTTTCTACCTTCTTTAGTTTGGCTGTTTTTATGATAACATTTTTCAGATTTTTACATCCGCAAAATGCTCCCTGACGAATGGCTGTGACATTTTTTCCGATTGTTACTTTTGTTATTTTTTTATTGTCTTTAAATGCATTTTTACCAACCTCGACAATCTTATAGGTTTTTCCTTTTACTTTTATCTTAGCCGGAATAACAATCGATTTTTCTTTTTTATTTGTACATTTTACATAGGACACTGTACCGCCATTCTTCGAGTTCTTAACAATTTTATAATTAACATCTCCAACCTTCAGAATTGTTCCTGCCTTCAAGCCATCCGTGGATTGGCTTTGCGAAGAATAACCCGCATTCTGATTCTGCCGCAAATCAGCTGTACTATTTTGTGCTCCGCCTTGATTTGTCAAACTCGTATCGGCTTTTGAATTCTCTTTAAATTCGGTTTTTTCACTTTCCTCATCAGCAGCATACCACGAAACAACTTTTACACCTATCCCATACGAATACTCAAATTCCGTAGTCTCCGGATAACATTTTATCGTTGTAAGCTGATGAGAATTATAATCAAGATTTGATCCGAGCTCCGCATTACCACATAAAAATTCAATCTTTTTTAAATTTGAACACTCTGCAAAAGCAAGGTCGTCAATCCGTTTGACACTTTCGGGAACTAAAATCGTTTCAAGCAAAGTACAGCCATACAATGCCTTACAAGGAATTTCTTCCAGCTCTTCCGGAAATTTCACCTTACTGATACCGCTATTGTGCAAATCAAAAGACTTAAGATAATGCATGTGACTCAAATCTAATTCACCTAAAACTAAGGACTCACTAAAATCAAGCTCTGAAACATGATAAATTCCGTCATCCTGTTTTTCCCATTTTACCTGTTCCCATGTTCCCGGAGCTTCCGGATCAAGATAAATACTAATTTCATTATCCTTCTGTTCAGCAAGGTTTAATAAATCCTTTATCTCCTGACTGTCAAATTGTTCTGCATTACCCTTAATATATTGTGGCTTTAGTTCCAAAATACTATCTTCTGCTGTATACTGCTGCTCTAACTCATCCATATTCTCCCTTGACAAGTAATTGTAATATGCTAATAAATCCTTTACCGCATTACACTGCGACAATTTTAACTCATCAAGCTGATTACCCATACAGTTTACTGTAGTAAGCTTCGGACAATTCGCAATCTTAAGTGAAGTCAGATCATTCTCCGCAACGGAAACGCCTTCCAGTTCGGCAAATCCATCTAATGAAACAGCACCCTTAAGTCCGGTGTTCGACAAATCCAAAGAAGATACATAGTATACGCCATCTACCTTTACCCATGTAATACCATACCATGTCTCCGGTGCTGACAAATCCCATCCTGTTACAGCTTCATTTTCTTTTAATGCAAACTGTTCCTTCAGATTCTCGACATCTGTTTCACAAAACACAGCGTCCGAAGCAATCTTTTGATCTTCATATATAATCCAGTTTTCTTCCTTCTCACTCAGCAATTCAAGCTCGGAAAGATTCTCCAGATAATTACTATAGCAAAAAACCCGCTTTAACACATCACCTTCAGGTAAAGTAATAGAGTATAGAACGTTATTGTCACATATCAGCTCCTCCAATTGAGTCAGATTCGATACATCAAGCTGCATTAACTCATTGTCACTGCATATTATTTCCCGTAATGCGGTACATCCGGAGAAATCTATGGACTGCAAACTTCCATCCGCACAATCCAGATACTGTAAATTGATACAATTCATCAAATCCAGCTTTGCCAAATCACTGTTGTAATAACAGTCTAATGATTTTAAATATTCGCATCCTGTTACATTGATTTCCGCCAGATCATTTCCTGCACAACTAAGCGATTGCAGATGATTGAAGCCTGATAAATCCAGCGTACCTGACAATCCTGTATAAGACAGGTCAACAGAGGTTACATATCCGTCCTGATCCCATGTAATTCCGTCCCAGGAATCTGGATTTTCAGGATTCCATCCAAGTAATTCCAATTCCTCATTTGATTTTATTATATCGACAAGTCTTTGCTCCTCCTCTGAAAAGACAGCCGAGGTAACTCCTGCATGATCCAATCGTGTATCATTTCCTGATATACTGTTTTCAGAAACAATTTCTTCTACCATATTGTTTTCCAAAGAAATTTTATCCTGCGAAAAAGCTGCATTACTACTTTTCGAAGCATCTAATACTTCTGAGGAAGATTGTCTTATAAATAATCCGTTTTTAACTGCAAGATAATATGTATAGGCTTGATGCGTATCATTGATATATGTGCTGCCGCCTCTGACAAAAAACAACAATACATAATCCAATTCTTTGTTCAGTTCTTCCATAACATATGTTATAGCCAAGTTTATCCAATTCCTCTGCGCCAATGGTGCTATTCCATAAAACATCAAATCAAAAAGACTTACTCCCATACTTTTCTTATAGTAGGCTTCACTGCTTTTCCAATGTCGACTTATATATTTTAACATTTTACTTGTCGCACTATAATCAAAAACCACTCCGGGTCTTCCGTCACCGAATGCTGCACATATATGTTTAAAATTCTCCATTCCCTTCATAAATGCAACATTATTATTATATAGTTCTTCCGCTATAGCAGAATATGTAATGCCGTAATTCCCATAGTTCCATTCGTCCAACGGAACGCTTGGAACAAAATCATCCTTAAAACAATGGTTAAAAATATTCGTATAGTTTTTTGTTTTATATAAAGTAGTTGCATTAGCAGTTGCAAAAGTATAAGCAAACACATCTCCTATCGAACTGCTTTTTTCACTTTTGTCCGTTAAATCAGCCGATACCAAATTTGCTACTGCTCCTCCCCGGCTGTGTCCCGTCACTAATATTACGGGATCATCAACATCATATCCACTATTTTTAAGTTGATTTATATATCTGTCAAATGCATTTATTACGCATTCCTTACCTCGCCGGAAGCTGTAATGAGTATCCTTCTCATCTTCAGAATAACTCATTCCGGTCAATTTCATGTTTCCTCCCCATTCTACTCCATCTGTACCACGTATACAAATCAAAATCTGTGTTTTTGATTTTCCTTTGTATAAAATTTTTCTTGCGCCTAATGTATAGCTTACATTATCCGGATTATTATCCCTATAGGTCGATGACGAAATAATACTTGTGTATCCATCCTTTTGCATTTGCCGGATCAAAAGCTCCGGTTTATTTCTTCTGCCGTTCTTTTTGGGATAATAATAATTGACTGATTTTCTATAATCATCATACGCTAGCATCGCATACAAACCGGACTCTGTTGCCAGCGTCTGATTATATTGGTCTTTATTATAATTAAATTCATGTACCTGCTGATAAAAGTGGTCATATGGCAATCCTTCACATAAACCTGTATAAATGTTAAATACATTTAACGGTCTGTCACTTTTCGTTATTTCATCTCCAACACCAAGTACCCCATTGTAATTAGAGCCCCATGCCCAAACATTTCCATCCTTTGTCAGCGCAGTCCCGCTCAGTGCACAAAATGCAACCTCCTGTACATCTTCCATAATTTTTGTCGGTGTCGACGTATAGCGTATACTTTCAGGTAAAGTCAATACTCCGTCTATATTTCTTCCCCATGCATACAAATCACCATTGATCTTTAATGCCATAATTTTTTGATATCCCACATAAACTTCTTTGACATCTTCCATTATTTTTACCGGCACAAGCTGTTCTGTTGTTATTTCACCATTTCCGACCTGACCATAAGAATTAGCACCCCATACATATAAATCTCCATTCTCTAGCAGTGCAGCCATGTTATACAAATTTGCACTGACAGATTTGACATTTTCCATAATTTTTTGTGGAACACCTTTTGAATCAAAATTTCCCGTACCTAAACAACCATAATCATTCCGTCCCCAAGTATACAAACATTGATCTTCTTTGATTACAGCAGACATGTCGCCCCCTGCAACTGCTGACACCACGCCATCCATCAAAAAGACAGGGCATGCCTCTGCACTATCATTTTCTTCCAATAACTGACCATAGGCATTACTTCCACAACCATATAACTTTCCATCATTTGTAACTATCAAAGTGTGATCCGTCTCTGACATGGAAACGCTTTTCACATTATCCATAATCTTATTGACACTGCTTTCAAATGTCCCATTTCCACACATTCCATATACATTCCACCCAACGGTATATAACTCATCATTTTCAGTAATAATACCAAAGCTTCCGCAGGCAGTCGTAGCACTTTTTATTTCAAATTCTTCCAAAAATTCCGGAACTTTCATAATATCGCTATTTACTGCATATTCATTTGGTGGACTGTAACTTAATCCTGCTGCATATATTTTGTTATCATGACCAATAACACCGTTAATGTAACTGCCGGCAACCAGTCTCCTTCTATAGTTATTAACATCTTGCTTCGCATAGGCATTTGTTTCGATCAATATTCCTACACTTTTCGCTAATGGTGATAGTATCAATGTAATGTAAAGCGTAGATGCAATCAATGTTTTTAAACCTTTTCTGCGTTTCATCATTCTTCCTCCTGACTATATGCTTTTCTTTTGCTAATTTACAAAATATTTGAAGATTCACCATTATATTTCTGATTATAACAAACTTCTAGTTTGCTATCAATACATTGTTTATATGAACTTCCGTTATATGAAGATTGACAATTTAGAAAATAATATTTCAGGAGTTAATAAAGCCCCTTCCGCAAACCGGAAGGGGCTTGTATGACAACATATCAACTGTATCGATTGTTTTTATACATCAGATCTCCTCATCATTTATATTTATTGCAACGACTTTATGAATCTGTCAAACGCAGCCTGTCCGCTCTCATCCCTCTTAAAGACACCCGCATCCTCCAAAACATGTACAAAAACCTGGCTGATTTCCTTTTTCAGTATCGTATCGAGCGCTGTCTCATCAAGGCTGCATAAATCATAGGACGCAAGGAACTCTGCCGTCCAATCGGCGTGCTTGTTCAGCGTTTCGCTGCCTGCAAGCCTTGCGGTGATC
The DNA here is from genome assembly GCA_017476765.1 of Lachnospiraceae bacterium. Lineage (GTDB taxonomy): Bacteria > Bacillota > Clostridia > Lachnospirales > Lachnospiraceae > JAFUZE01. The sequence goes on along the minus strand of JAFUZE010000094.1, from coordinate 11,484 downwards.
TTCTCTATCGTCCGCTCCTTATCCCGTTCTCCGGCTTTCTGATCTTTTTGTATGGTGTCGAGAAGGATGCCCTTTAGCTCCGACATCTCACCCTTCAGCCTTGCCGGTAATACAGCAAGTCCCATCACCTCAATCAGACCGATATTCTCCTTTTTGATATGGTGCAGCTTTTCGCCGGGATGGAACACGCCAAGAGGACGCTCCTGTGTCGTGATGTTATTTCTCAGCACTAAATCCAGCTCGTATTTTCCGTCCCGCATCCGTGCGATCGGTGTAATCGTATTGTGCGGCGTGCCGTCGGTTTCTGCATAAATAAATGCATCCTCATCGGTGTAGGCTCTCCATGCCGCGAGAATTTTGTCCGCAAGTGCAATCACTCTTGCATCATCCTTCGATGCGATGCGGATGACCGACATCGGCCATTTCACGACACCTGCATCTACATCCTCAAAGCCATTCACGACAAACGTCCGCTCTACTTCAGCTCTCTCCATCGCAAAGGTATACCGTCCCCCCTGAAAATGGTCGTGACTTAAGATAGAGCCGCCGACAATCGGAAGATCAGCATTCGAGCCGACAAAATAGTGCGGGAACTGCTTAACAAAATCAAGCAGCTTACAGAACGTGTCGTGATCGATTCTCATCGGAACATGCTGAGAATGAAACACGATACAATGCTCGTTATAATACACATACGGCGAATACTGAAAGCCCCATCCTGCGTTTTGTATTGTAACAGGTATGATTCTGTGATTTTGTCTGGCAGGATGATTGACTCTGCCCGCATACCCTTCATTTTCCCTGCAAAGCTGGCACCTCGGATAGCCGGAAGGCTTCATTTTGCCGGCAGCGGCAATCGCCTTCGGATCCTTTTCGGGCTTTGACAGATTGATCGTGATGTCCATCTCGCCGTAGTCCGTCATCGTCCGCCACTTCATGTCGTTTGCAATGCGGTCTCTTCTTATGTAATTTGTATTCTTGGAAAAACGGTAATACCAGTCGGTCGCCTTCTGCGGATCCGCCTCATACAGACTGCGAAAGGTTCGTATGACCTCCGACGGTCTCGGTGTCAAAAGCCCCATAAGCCTTGTGTCGAACAAATCGCGGTACACAATACTGTCTCCGTCCGTAAGACCCCTCTCACATGCATAATCCGTCAGTATCTTTAAAAGGATGGCAAGCAGATCACCGATCTCCTCCTGTGTATCGTCTGCGAGTATCCTGTCAAATGCCTCCGCTGCCTGCCGGACTGCCTGCCCGCTGCCGTCATAGGTATCGAGCTGCAGCGTCATCAAAACAGAGTTTACCGCATAGATTACGTCCTCCTCCGAAAGAAGCTCCGTCCTAAGCCCGTATCCGACAAGCGTCGTTATCGCCCACTGAACGATCTCGGGGTTTTGGCTTAACAAAAGCTCCTCAAACGCAAGCTCCTTCGGTCCTCCGCCGATCTCCATCACATAAAAATCCGCTTTATATCCTATTTTTTCGTTGTAGGCAGCTCCGACCCTGTCGATAAAATCCTCCACGCTCTCCTGCTCAACGAGTGATACCGTGCAGCCTCCGAAGCCTCCTCCCGTCATGCGCGACCCTATGCATCCCGGAGCCTTCCATGCTTCCTCCGCAAGCGTGTCGAGCTCGATGCCGGTCGCCTCATAATCATCCCGCATGGATAGGTGCGCCTCTCTCATCAATCTGCCAAGCTCTTTCATATTTCCCTGCTTTAGCTGTAAAACCGCATCAATTGTACGCACATTCTCATACACTGCATGCTTTGCTCTTTTCCGGTTTACCGGACTCTCGATCTGAGCCTTGTTCGCCTCAAACGTCTCTGCCGTCAGCTCTCCGAGCGCATGTATGTTCATCGTCCTTTGAAGGTCGAAAAGCGCCGCTTCACACTCCGCACGCCTGTCGTTATACTTCGAATCCGTGAGCTTATGCGGCTTGTTCGTGTTGGCTATGACAAGTTTTACACCCTCCATGTCCAGCTTCACATACTCGTAGGATAAATCGCCGGTATCGAGGAAAATCGCATGGTTCTCCTTTCCCATTGCCGAGGCAAACTGATCCATGATTCCGCAGCGCATGCCGTTGTAGGTATTCTCGGACTGCTGGCAGAGGGAGGCAATCTCCTCGTTCGTAACGGAAAGATCAAACAGCTCCCGGAGCATCACGCCCGTTGCGACCTCGATCGACGCAGAGGACGACAGTCCCGCACCGGCAGGAATGTTTCCGTAGTAGATCAGGTCCAGCCCGGTATCAATCGGATACTGCTTTTGAAGAAACGTATGGATTACGCCCTTCGGATAATCCGCCCATGCATCGCCGCCGTTTTCCGTCTGCGGTGATAAATCATCGAGCGATGCCACCGTCATCCCGGCGCTTTGCCGGTTTATGGAATACAGCGTGATAAGCCTGTCCTTTCGCTTCCTCGCCGCCACATATGTCCCGAGCGTGATCGCACACGGAAAAACGTGCCCTCCGTTGTAGTCCGTATGCTCTCCGATCAGGTTCACCCTTCCGGGTGCAAAAAATACCCTAAAGTTTTGTTTCATTGTCTACAACCTCCATAAAATACAGTCTCGAGCAGAAATCCTGAAAATATCTTGTATTTTCATTGTATCCGGTACCCGAATATGCCGGTTTCAGCTTTATGCCTGCGGTCATCAGAACCTGACCGGATGTGACGGTATCCTCACTCTCTCCCGGCATCGTGACGAATTTTGCTATGACATTGTGCAGCACGGAATCCTGTTTTACATGGATCGGCGCAGCCGTGTTGATCAGATCCCCAAACTTCCTGATATCATACTTTCTCGTGATGTTATAAAAATGATATTTGTATTCCGGATTCAGCCCGGATGCGGTATATTTCTCAAACTGCATATTCGGTGTGACCATTTCCTGCAAAAGCATCCCTACCGCCTTCTTTTGATCCTTCGACACGCACGTCCATTCGTGAATGTTTCCGCCGCTCCTTCCCCTGTAGAAATCACCGCCCTGAAGCACGTCGCGCCATTCCTTATACAGGGCGATCATCGCCGCAAGCTCCTCGAGCGTATCCTTTTTCATATCGGACAGATTGCACTCAAGCCCGAATATCCCAAAGAGTGCGACGGCAAATCTTGTATCCATTCCCACATCCCGCAGTGTCTGATGGTTCGGGCACGACGACAGATGCGCGCTCACGGCAGACATCGGATATCCATAGCTGATTCCCTCCTGAATATGCGCCCTGCATATGGCATCCGTGTTATCACTTCCCCAAATCTGCGGAAAATAGCACATGATTCCGAGATCAAACCGGTTCCCTCCTGCGGCACAGCCCTCAAACAGAATATCCGGAAACTCTTCGGTCAGCGTTTTCGCAATTCTGTAAAGTCCCATCATATAACGGTGCGCCGTCTCGCCCTGCACGCTGCCGTCGTTTTGATCGGCACCCTCCAAAGCATGCTTTGCCAGATACGGAGAATAGATGTCCGAAAAGATCCGGTTCATATCCCACTTGACATAGGAAATATGCGCTGACCGGAATACCTTTTCCATACTTTCGATGACATACTCACACACATCGGGATTGCACAAATCCAAAATTCTCTGATTTCTTCCTTCCGAATGCGGTTTACCCGGAACCGCCATCGCCCAGTCGGGATGCTTCTCATAAAGCTCACTGTTTACGCTGATCATCTCAGGCTCGACCCAGATTCCGAAATCCAGCCCGAGATTGTTGATTGCTTTTGCGAGCCCGGAAAGCCCGGACGGTAATTTCTTTTCGTTTTCCTGCCAGTCGCCGAGAGAATGTGCATCATCATTTCTCCTGCCAAACCACCCGTCGTCCATGACAAAAAGCTCGACGCCGACCTCTTTTGCAGCTTTTGCGAGCTTGATCAGTTTATTTTCATTGATGTCAAAATAGGCAGCTTCCCAGCTGTTTAAAAGAACCGGCCGCGGCTTATGCTTCCATTTTCCCCTCACAATATGCTCTCTTACGAACGCATGCATCTGATGGCTCACACCGGAATAGCCCTGATCGGAACAGGTTAAAACCGCCTCCGGTGCCTCGAATGCCTCCTCCGGTCTTAAGACAAAAGAAAAATTCTGCGGATTGATGCCTGTCACGACCCTCGTCTTACCGTAGGCATTGACCTGTGCACACTCATAATGATTGCCGCTGTAAACCAGATTCAGCCCATAGCATAACCCGCTCTTTTCCGAGGTTTCCGGTCTGTGAAGCATCACAAACGGATTTGCCCTGTTTGACGAGCTGCCAGTGAAGGAGGAATTTACAAACGTCCCGGCATTTAACGGCGTATCACTCCTTTGCATCTCCCTCGCCCACGCTCCGGTGAAGGTCCTGACGATGTATCCTGCATCATCAAAATCGAGCTGGCTGCTCATAAGCCTTCCGATTTTTACCGCATGCTTCCCATGATTCAAAAGCTTTGCACTCCTGCATATGACATCACAGTCTTCATACACATAGTAATGCAGCTCCAGCGTCAGGTCATACTGCTTGTCCTTAAGCGTAACGGTCAGATGGCTCATCGATGCTGCGGCATCCGCCGAAGCGGTCTCCCCGCTTTTCTCCTCTGTAAAATAAGAGCCCGGCAAGGTCGCAAATGCTTCCTTTGTGCCGGTAATCTCCGCCTTCTCAAACAGAAAATCGCATGTCGTGCTGCCATCGTTATGTGTAACCTCAATAAACGGCTCCCGGATATCGCCCTTTCCGTAGGACGACATCTCGAGGCACATATTTTCAAGCGTGCAATTTTTGTGGTCGGCATCATAGACGACCATATTGCCTTCCTCGAACTCTTTCTTCTCCGCCATTGTCAGGATGTCATTTTCATCCAGTTTCTCAGCATCTCCGAGAGAAGCCCCATAATACAAATGCTCCAGATGCAGCGTATCCGTCACACGGAAGCAATACGTTGTGTGCGACGTGCTCAAAATGAAAGCATCTTTTTTGCCCAATACCTTTATCATATCGTTCCTTTCCCACCTATCGTGCCTGACATATATCCCATTATATTCGTAATATGATGTTGGGGTCAAAAGCTGCGCATGCACCTTTCTGCATACTTTATGCAGTTCTCAAATTTATTTGAAAGTGCTGTATATGGTATGCAGAAAATGCCCGAAGGGCTTTTGACCCCGGCATCATTCGTAATATGATTACAGGGTCAAAAGCCCTGCTCTGCGGCAAGCTTGCTTGCAAGTGGAGAAAAGGCTTTATGACCCGTGTAATCATCATCTTTACTTATTCAGCTTCTCCGTGATTTCCTTCATCTTATCGTCGCTGAGCTTGTAGAACTTAAGGAATACAAGCAGTGCGACAACAAGACAGATTGCCGACGGCACGGAGATGAACAGCCTTAACCCCTGCAGCGTTGACGCTGTCTGTTTGACGGCCTCCGTATCGAGCTTTATCAGATCAATTGCCATTCCGGCGATAAACACGGCAACTCCGGATGCCAGCTTGACGGTAAAGGTCTGCATCGAGAAGATCACCGACTCCTCGCGGGTCTTGTTCTTGACCTCGCCATAGTCTACAGAATCGGAAAGGAAAATCGTCAGCATCACGTTCAGTATGCCGTATCCCGAATATACAATCATTCCCGGAAGGCACAGAACCCACCACGAAAGCGTATGATACAATTCCAAAAATGCGAACACGAGAAGAATCGCAAAGCCGATAATCTGTACAACGATTCCGATGCGGAACAGCGTCAGCTTCCTTACCTTATTGCGGATGGCAGGAACGAGCATCATCGTGATGACCTGTGTTGCAAAGCATACGCCGACGAAAACATTGTACGCCCCCTGATTGCCGACATCGAACTGGAAGAAATACAAAATAAGGTTGCCGACGATGTTGAGCGCCGTGTACACCAAAATGACCGCCGCTACAACGGTGAGCGCCTGATCGTTCCTGAATAAAGAGCGGAACATATCGAGAATGCCCGCCGTTTTCATCTCCTCCGTCGTCTTCTCCGGCACATTGAGACAGAACACGACTTCCGAGATAATGAACATGACTGCAATGATGAGCGCCCACCACCGGAATCCGATCCGGTAATTGAGCATTGCCGAGCCGCCACCGAGAATCGGAACAACTGCCATCGTCAGAACGGTAGGCAGCGCATCACCGATTCCGGCACAGGAACGTGCAAGCGATGTGAGCTGCTCCCTGTCCTTGCCCGGACTTGTGATCGCAGGAATCATCGACCAGAACGGAATATCCATCAGCGTGTAGGATACGCCCCATGCGATGTAAAAGATGCCGAGCCAGACCTTCATCGGGCTGTCCTTCATCGAATCCGGAACGGCAAACAGCGCATAGATCGTCACTGCATTGAGCACTGTTCCCGATAAAATCCACGGACGGAAGCGTCCCCATCTTGTCTTTGTCTTGGCGACCACGACTCCCATGAACGGATCGTTTATCGCATCAAAAACTCTTGCCGCCATGAGCAGCGTTCCGATAAAGGCACTGCTCATTCCCAAAACGACGTTGTAATAGTACAGCAGATACGTGTTTACCAGCATATACACGACATCCTTGCCAAAGGCTCCGAAGCCGAATGCCGCCTTGTTTTTAAACTTTAACTCCATATCGTTACCTCCTCCAATTTGTTCACCTGACACTGTCAACTTGTCCTGATGTATCGCCCTTATATATAGCTTTTATTTCTTTAACCCCATTGCAAGCTCCACGACCTTGTAGGCTCCGTCGTAGATTCCCATTTTTTTGTTCAGAACGATGTTGTCGCACATATCCGGCAGGAAGGTCTCATCCTGTATGAACAGCTTGACCATCTGGAGCGTGTGCGGAATGTCCCGGCACTCCAACGTTCCGTCACCGATTTCCGCAGAGTGGATGGCACCCCATCTCTCATGTCCGCCGATCCTCTTGACAAACAGCTTCGGAACCGGATAGAACGACAGCTCGCTTGGCTTTGTGACAAGCACATCGCAGCTCCGCATCAGGAGATTTGTGCAGTAGACCGCCTCAAAAATATTTTTATGGCAGAACGCGTGGATGCCTGTGACATCGCCCTCAAGCGCATCACTGCAAAACTGCTTTGTCTCCTCCCAGTTACCAAAATGCTCGGTGGACAATTCCTTAAGCCCTGCAATTTCACTCACAAGCTCGTCCCACACATTCTGATAATCACCGACATTGACATACAGCGCCGCTTTTTCCTTTTTGACCGCCTTCATCAGGTACTTGATGATTGCCGCAAAAATCTCTTTTCCCGCTCCCGCGCCGCCGATCGTCAAGAGAAACCGCATCGGCTTTTTGTTTGCCTTTCTGTTCTTTCTCGCCTCGCAGTCCTTCTCGATATTTTCCACCAGCTCATGATCCACATAATGTCCCGTGTAGACAAGACTGTCCGCAGGCATCGGATTCAAAACGTGCTTTCCCTGCATGCCGTTCAGGATTCGGTAGCCCATGTAGGCGTTGTGCGTCTGAATCGCATGTACGCTTCCCTCGGCTAAATGCAGCGCCATCGGCCAGTTGTCCGGAATCGCATTGACAACATATTTCATCCCTGCATGGACGGCTGCCTGCGCAGGCCACACATGCGTGCCGATGACCGGTATCTCCTTCGGCACATTCGCATACACGGCTGCCATCAGCTCCGCATTTTTCTGGTCGGATGCGTTGTAGCTGAGCTTCCGGAAGCCCTCATAATTCATCGGTTCCCAAACTGCCTTGTTAAAGAGCATACTCTTTTGCGAGATTCGTGAGCCCATCGAATACAAGTCGTTCTGGGCACTGATGACCTTCGTGCAGGTCGTCTGCTCATAGGAATTCAAGTCCATCCAGTATGGCTTGTAGCCCATCGAATTTGCTGCCGATGCCATCGCCATCGAGATTCGATAATGGCCGAAGCCCATCCGGATATTTCCGACGATGATTCCCTTTTCCAAATCAAACGTCTCGCTGCCTTGTCCGTCGTCTGCCTTACTGTCATCTGCCTTTTGGTTTTTCTTCTCAAGGAGCCGTATATCGCTGACACCGAGCAGATCGCCTATGTACTCATTTTTTTTGATAACTGCGTCGTAATCCGCATTTGAGTCGTCTCCGAATTTTGCCGCAAATTTTTCCTTCGACCTGACCGCTTTTTTGTAGTCCCTCTCACTGATCCGGTTTCCGTAAATCACCTTTGATTTTTCTGCCATTTTCATACCTCCATCTGAATTATTCAGTAACCCCTGACATATCCTGCCTTGCACAGCCATGCCGCAGTCGTTTTCATGTATTCCTGTTAATAAATAGTTTATCATTCCTGCTTTGGTACAGCAAGTAAAACAAATAAAATTGATATGCAATTATATCACCGCTTTATTTTATAAAAAAAACAAATAAAGTATTTGACAAAAATGCATATTTCACTTATAATTTGCGTATAATAAATCAGCAATATTGTTGATTTAGGGCTGGTCGAAGGACCCTGGTCCACCAAGCAGCGGGGAATTTCCCCGCTATCTTTTTAATCTGAATTCTTATACTCAAATCATGTTATGGGGATTACATATTATGGCAGAAAAGATAGCAAACATGAGCTCAAAAAAAATTACTTAAAAACGATAAAAAAGAAATATTTATGAAACAAAGCCTTACAAATCTATCAGCAATCTCTTATTTCATATTCAGCTTTCTCCCCGGTTCCTCTAATCTCCTAAATGCAGCACCTGCAAAAGAAGCAGCCAGCTCATTCCGTAATAGGTCACAACGGCGACGAGATCGTTGATCGTCGTGATGAGCGGACCGGAGGCGACTGCCGGATCGACCTTGATTTTCTTAAAAAAGAGCGGAATCAGCGTTCCGGTCGTGCTTGAGATGAGCATTGCAAGCATCAGGGACACGCCGATGCAGCCCGATACTGCATAAGCAAATACTATGCTCCTTCCCTTCGCAAAGAAAATATAAAGTCCGATAAAGACAAAGGAAATGATTCCGAGCAAAATACCGTTGCACAGACCGACCTTCATCTCTTTTACGACCAGATACAGCTTCTGCTTAAGGGTCAGGGATTCATCCATCAAAACGCGGATTGTCACAGCCAGCGACTGCGTGCCGACGTTGCCCGCCATATCGAGGATGAGCGACTGGAACGCCATGATCATCGTCAGCTGTGAGACGACCTGCTCAAACGCACCGACCACGCTCGAGACGACCATACCGAGCGCCAGCAAAATAAGCAGCCACGGCAGACGCTTCTTCATGCTCTCCAAAAGCGGCTCGGACAAATCCTCCTCCGCAGTCAGACCGGCAAGCTTTGCATAATCCTCACCCAGCTCGTCATCCACGACCTGAATGATGCTCTGCGCGGTAATGACTCCCAGCATACGGTTGTTGTTGTCGAGAACCGGAATGGAGTCCTCCGAATAATCCTTCAGTTTTTCGATACAGTCATCAATGCTTTCGTTGCCGTACACATACGGGAAGGTCGTCGCAATACGCTCCTCGAGGTTGTCGCTCTGGCGTGCGGTGATCAGATCCTTTAAATCGATGGCACCATAAAAAGCCCCCACCTCATCAACGACAAACAGGGTGGAAATATTGTCATTCTGCGCCGCCTGTTTGACAAGCTCGCTCATCGCCTGCTTGACCGTCAGCCCTGCCGTGATGACGATATAGTTTGTCGACATCCTGCTTCCGATTTCGTCCTCGTCAAAGGAAGCGATCAGGTCAACATCCTTTCGCGAGGTTTCGTCCATCAGCTCAATGAGCAGCGCTCTTTTGTCCTTATCGAGCTCCTTTAAAATCTCAACGGCTGTGTCCGCTTCAAGCTCCGATAGAATCGAGGATGCTTTGTTCAGATCCATCTCATCCAGATAGCGGACCGCTTCCTCCTCGTCCGTATATTCAAATACGTCCGAGAGCATAGAGACGCTCAAAATGCGGTACAGCTTTTTGCGCTCCTGCGCCGTCAGATCGGATAAGACCTCCGCAATATCATTTCCATGATAATCATCGAGCTTCTCCCGCATAATTCTCGGTGAGGCGTTGCTGCGGATGATTTCTATAATTTCATTTTCATAATTCCGTCTTGCATTGACATCCGGTTGGGTCAGTTCTGTCAGGTTCTCCGTACTCATCGTATTCTCCCTTCTTATCATAGTATAACCACTTAAACAGGACATCGTATCATCTACGACCTCCTGTTTCTCTCTTCTCTGATTAAAATTTAGGGAATCTTATACGAATCGCGCCCGGAAACGGGCATGCCTGTCACACCATCCATTCCTTTGCCGATCGCTGAATAGCCGGCACCGCAGAAACGGAAGATCTGTTGATCTCTTAAAAGAACTGACTGCAAAGTGAAACCATCCCGGATAACATACGGGCATCCCTTTTCCGCTTTCTTTCGCCGATTCGCCTAGTTCGCCCGCAACTGTCACTATTATCCATATGTTTCACCTCGCCTTCCTGAGTTTCGGATTTTGCCGTCACCATTCGCAGCTTAACCGTCCGCATATGGTAACAGCTTGTTTCATTGTAGCAATATCTTTCCTTTGTTACAAGTAAAATCAGGAAAAATACTTTATTTTGACTTCTTATTTAGATTATATCCGATTACAGCTCCTACAATTCCTCCGATGATATGCGAAAGGTTTGATACATTATCCTGCAAAAACAACCCTTCATATACCTGCTGCCCCATAAAAATCAATGCGACCAGTATAAAAGTAATCGGTATTTCTCCTTCCTTAAAGCCCGTGAAGGATGTCAACAGAATAAATGCAAACACGACTCCGCTTGCTCCGCAAAGCGCCACATTCCAAAAGAAAATGTAGTTGATCAGCCCTGTCACCAGAGCCGTAATGCCGATCAGCTCCAGTATCTTTGCCGCACCGTATTTTTCCTCCAGCATCGGTCCGAGCAGCAGAATGTAGGACATATTGCCGATATAGTGCTCCCAGCCGCTGTGCCCGAGCACATGTGTGAAAAACCGCACATAAGTCATCGGCGATTTCAGGGAGGAGTGATAGGTCATAAACAGCAGCTCGTTGCTTCCTCCCCTTGTGATGTAGTTGATCAGCATTGCCGCAAAGCTGACAAACACGAAGCTCAACACCACGGGTGAATTGAAGGTTATCTTAAATTTTTTCACTTTTTCTTTTCCTCGTCCTCGGTATCTATCTGTTTCTATTGTGCATTTTCCTGTATCTAACCGCATCTCTCTGCCGCTGTCAAATTCTTTTTTATCCTACTCCATTCCGGCTTAAAAATCAATACTTCAGCTTCCCGCTGCGATTTCTATTCCACATCATTCTCAAGCTGCTTCAATATCTTCGCAGGCACGCCGCCTACCAGACAATTATCCGGAACATCGTGTGTCACGACTGCGCCTGCCGCAACCACCACATTGTTTCCGATCGTCACACCCGGCAGAATTGTCACATTTCCGCCGATCCACACATCATTGCCGATCGTAATCGGCTTTGCAATCCCAAGATGGTTGCGTCTGC
>JAFUZE010000093.1 GCA_017476765.1 Lachnospiraceae bacterium | reverse complement strand
GGTTATCTATATGAGTATTTTCGAGTATGATGAGCAGCTGCATGAACGAACCTTGCTGGAAGAGGGCATGGAGATCGGTGAGCAACGCGGCATGGAAATCGGTGCAAGAAAAGGGATACGAGGCACGGTAACGATTCTTCGCAGTCTGGGACATGCTGATTCCGAGATCAGAGCAGCAATTACAGCAGAATATGACCTGTCACCGGAACAGGCGGAGCAATATATAGGGAGCGCTGATGAAAGCGTTTCCTATGAAGTGAGGGATATTGATATTGCGGGAGTGAGAAGCACGAAGCAATCTGTGTAATCAGCTTTGATATCGCCTACAATATGGAACGGACGGAAGCGGTACAGATGAAGGAGAAGCTGGATGCTGCCGTCAGTGATGCACTGGCGATGGTTTCCGATGATATGGAGGATTATGAGAAGGCGCTTGTGATTCATGACTGGCTTGCGCTGTACTGCGAATATGATTATGACAGTTATCTGGCGAATGCGGTTCCGGCGGTGTCACATACGATGTGCGGAGCACTTGTCAATAAGACGGGCGTGTGCGCCATACTTACTTTCTTTTGAGCAACAATGGGATTCGCATGGTCGGCACACCGCATACCTCGTGGGATCAGGATGTAAGCGCCGACGATACATCCTATGAGGATGCGAACTGGACGAAGATCGATACCGCCTTTGTGAAAGCCCGCGACCGGTGGTATGCGATCGATAACGAGAACAAAAAAATCATTTTGATGACCAATACGCTTAACGGAACGGTGGACACTGAGGATTACACGTTTGATACATGGAGTCTCTCGGGGCGTAGGCATTATTCACAGGGCTTTTCCTATTTACGGAAATATGGGAACAATCTCATGTTTAACGGTCCAAAGGCAATCTACAGCATGAATCTGAGTACAAAGAGCGTGAGTCTGGGTGCAAAGGTAGCCGTGATCGGACAGAGTGCGTTTGGCAGAAATAAGTCGCTGACGAAGCTCGTGCTTCCGGCGGGCATCAGGAGCATCGGCAAGATGGCATTTTATCAGTGCGCCAAGCTGAAAAATATACAGTTTAAGGGTAAGACGGTTCCGACGGTTGCGAAAAACGCATTCAAGGGGATTTACAAAAAGGCTACCTTTAAGGTACCGGCAAAGAGCCTGAAAAAGTACAAGGCGAAGCTGACTGCCAAGATCGGGGTGGCATCCGGAATGAAGGTCAAAAAGTAGAGTGCCGGCAAAGCGGTTACTAAACTTCCTGATTTAGGGTGTTTACATAAAAGAAATACCATGTTATAATATTGGCGTATGAAATTTTTCCTGTTACTCAGTTTTTGGAAACTCCAGCCATCTGCTTAGTAATAGGAGTATAAGAGAAAAGGAGAAAAAAATGATTTCCAAGGAAAAGAAAACAGCGATCATCAAAGAGTATGCAAGAAGCGAAGGCGATACCGGTTCACCGGAGGTACAGATTGCGGTATTGACGGCAAGAATCGAGGAGCTGACCGAGCATTTAAAGAAGAATGATAAGGATCATCACTCAAGAAGAGGTCTTCTGAAAATGGTAGGACAGAGAAGAGGTCTGCTTGCATATCTGAAGAAAACCGATATCGAGAGATACCGTGCATTGATTGAGAAGCTGGGACTCAGAAAGTAGTGAAAGGCGGCTCGCAGTGCCGGCTTGGCATATCATAAGGCGGATAGAGATATCCGCCTTATTCGCTAAAGGATTCATTTTAAGATTGACGGAGGATTGTATCCGAGACCACTGAAAAATACATAATGGATGGTATGTATTTTTCAGTAGTTTCGGCTTCTTCTGTCAATGAAAAATACGATTCCGGCAAAAATGGATCGTCAAAACAGACGGCTGCGAAATCCTTTTCGCAGGCACCTGACAGTCAAAAAAAGAAAAGGAGAAAACGAAACATGTACAAGACTTACAGTATGGAACTGGCAGGGCATACCTTGTCCGTGGATATTGACAGAGTATGCGCACAGGCAAACGGGGCAGCGCTCGTGAAGTACGGTGATACGACCGTTCTTTGCACCGCGACGGCTTCCGAGAAGCCGAGGGAGGGCATTGACTTTTTCCCGTTATCGGTAGAGTATGAGGAAAAATTATATTCCGTAGGTAAAATCCCGGGTGGCTTTAACAAGAGAGAGGGAAAGGCTTCCGAGAATGCGATTCTGACAAGCCGTGTCATCGACAGACCGATGCGTCCGCTCTTCCCGAAGGATTACAGAAATGATGTGACATTGAACAATATGGTCATGAGCGTAGATCCGGAGTGTCGTCCGGAGCTCGTTGCGATGATCGGAGCAGCGCTTGTAACGTCGATTTCAGACATTCCGTTCGACGGACCTTGCTCGACGACGCAGCTTGGAATGATTGACGGCGAGTTCGTTGTCAATCCGTCTCAGGAGCAGTGGAAAAACGGAGATTTGAATCTGACGGTTGCATCCACGAAGGAGAAGGTTATCATGATCGAGGCCGGTGCGAACGAGGTGCCGGAGGACAAGATGATCGAAGCAATCTATAAATGCCATGAGATCAACCAGACGATCATCGCCTTTATGGAGGGAATCATCGCAGAGGTCGGAAAGCCGAAGCATACCTACACGAGCTGTGCGATTCCGGAGGAAATGTTTGCAGCAATGAGAGAAATCGTATCTCCGGAGGAGATGGAGGAGGCTGTATTTACCGACGTGAAACAGGTTCGCGAGGAGAATATCCGCCAGATCAGCGAAAAGCTGGAGGAGGCGTTTGCTGAGAACGAGGAATGGCTTCCGCTCATCGGGGAAGCGCTGTATCAGTACCAGAAAAAGACGGTGCGCAAAATGATTCTGAAGGATCACAAGCGTCCGGATGGTCGTGCGATCAAGGAAATCAGACCGCTTTTTGCGGAGATCGACCTGATTCCGAGAGTGCATGGCTCGGGTATGTTCAAGCGTGGACAAACCCAGATCTGTACCATTACGACATTAGCTCCGCTTTCTGATCAGCAGAGAGTGGATGGTCTGGATGCGAATGAGACATCCAAGAGATATATGCATCACTATAATTTCCCGTCTTATTCGGTCGGTGAGACAAAGCCGTCAAGAGGACCGGGAAGAAGAGAGATCGGACACGGTGCATTGGCGGAGAGAGCCCTGCTTCCGGTACTTCCGAGCGAGGACGAGTTCCCATATGCAATCCGTACGGTATCCGAGACGATTGAATCCAACGGCTCCACCTCACAGGCTTCCATCTGTGCATCGACGTTGTCGCTGATGGCTGCGGGCGTTCCGATCAAAAAGCAGGTTGCCGGTATTTCCTGCGGACTTGTGACCGGCGAGACGGACGATGATTATATTGTTTTGACGGATATTCAGGGTCTGG
>JAFUZE010000092.1 GCA_017476765.1 Lachnospiraceae bacterium | reverse complement strand
CGCAGGATTGTCAGCCGGTGCCTTGCCATTGACCCGCAGGATCGTTATTCCTCGGTGGAAAAGCTGATCAGGGAGCTTCGCTGTATGAGGCGGTTTGCGTGCAGGCGGAGGGTGCTGTATCGCTTTAGTATTGCAGTTACGGCAGCAGTTTGCATTGCAGCCGCAATATCAATTTATATGATTCGTGACTACCGCTATCACAAGAAATCGGTACAGTTTGCAAACGAAAGCATCCGGGAAGCTGCCATGCAGGCTCTCGGTAAAAAGGATAAGGAAATCATTTATCCATATGAGCTGGAACAGGTCACGACCTTGATTCTGTGCTCCGACCGCATTTTTACAAGCTGGCAGGAGCATCAGGATTTTCACGATAATGAGTGGTTTGTTTTTAATGAGGAGGATAGAGCCGAGGAGCCGGCGGATTTATCGGATCTGAAATATTTTGAAAACCTGCACACTCTTGTTCTGGACAATCAGGGGATTTCCGATCTTCATATGCTGAAAGGTCTGCCGTTGGAAAAGCTCAGCCTGCAGAAAAACGAGCTGGTTTCCTTAAGCGGAATCAGTGACTGTAATACCTTATCCTGTCTGCATCTGACGGACAATCCGCTCGAGGACGTGGCACCTCTGGCGGGGATCAGCAGTCTCAGGGAGCTAAAGCTGTCCCAGACAGCCGTTTCGGATATCTCGCCGTTTCAGGACATTCCGCTCCGAAATCTGGATGTGTCAAACACACTGGTCACGGATTTCTCTGTCCTGCCTTCCTCGAATAATCTGCAATATCTGCTTGTAAGCGGCATGGGGGAGGAGGATATCGAAAAGCTGGGGCAGATGCAGCAGCTTGTGCAGCTTGGTGTGTTTGAAAGCGATATCGAAAGCCTGTCGCAGTTATCAGGTCTCAAATATCTGGAGTCACTGGATTTTACGAACTGTCAGAAGGTGAAGAGCTTAGATGGAATCGAGGAGTTTCCCTCACTGACGTACCTCGGCATTGCCGGAACAGGCATTACGGATATTTCGGCACTAAAAAATGCTGCCATGCTTCAGATGCTGGAGCTGACAAACGCCCCGGTCACGGATTTTTCGGTGCTGAAGGATATTCCGCAGTTAAATACTATCTGGATTGACTCCGGAAAAGAGGGCTTGATCAATCAGGAGGATATTCCCGATGTCACCATCTGGGTGCAGTAAACCTGTATGACTGTGGAAGCATCCTGTAAAGTGTCAGCACAGCCCTTTTGTCCGCCTAAAGAGTCTGCTCCCAGCAGACCATTTTCTGCATGCACTATGCTAAAATGAGAAATATAACAGTTGCATATGATATGTGCAGAAAGGGGCTATTATGAGTACTAAAACGAAAATGATGGTTAAGAAATTTCAAATGGTGCTGGCGATTCTGGTCACTACAGTCGTTGTCGCAGTACCGCTGCAGGCTGATGCCGCATCCAATAAGGCACTTCGCATGAAGGTCAGCTTTACCGGCGACAAATACACCGGGGATGAGGCTCATGACGCTGCTATTTATCCTAAGAACGGGTATTCCATGGGCGTTTCCTTCCAGGAGGCAAAGCCTACCAAATCCATGAAGATGTCAGCGGATGTATATGTTCCGGTATCTGCCTTAAAAAAGGACGGCGATAACGTTGAAATCAACATGTATGTCAATATCACCGAGGGAGAGACCTACATCGGGGATGTGAACTCCAAATATAACTTTGAGCTGAGAAAAGAGGGGAAGAAAATTGTCGTAAAAAAATACGACCCTGCAAAGGATAAGGAATCCAGTGCCGGAAAGCTTGCGAGCGTTAAGAAATCGGGCAAGTACTATGTCGTTAAACTGAAAAATATCGCTCTTAACAAGACCGCAACTCAGTGGAATGAGGACGGAACATCAACCCAGATCAAAATTCCTACGGGAAATTGCTGGCTGAACGGCAATGTGGAAGTGATCGGTACCTGCTCAAAGTCCTCCGGTTATGTTTATGCGGACAACCTTCAGCTCAAAGCCAAAAAGACAATAAAAATAACCTTTGACAAAAAGGATTATGACAAGAAGGGTATCTGGGGATGGCACAATGACAAAAATCTCAAGGTAAGTGTTGCAGCAGTCAAATAAATGATTTCAGTGCAAAATAATTCCCATGAATTTTCAACCCTCGAAGTCTCAATGGCTTCGGGGGTTTTATATGATCGGAAATGATCATACCTTTTCACTTCAACCTATTGACGCTTCTTTCTTGTCACTGACAAGCACCACAGCACTGTGCGCAACGCCTATATCCTGATATTACTTCGGCTGCTGTCACTTCGGCTCCTGCCGCTCAGGGCAGACCGGAAAGCGTATGCTCAGTGTCAGCTCTCCCTCCTCACATGACGCACTCACACCGGCGCCCTGCTTTTGTGCAAGCAGCTTCACGATATAAAGTCCAAGTCCGGCACCGGCAGCCTTTCGCGCCTTGTCGCCCTGATAGCTTCTGTCAAACAGATGCTCCACCTCAAAAGGGTACTCTGCGCTCACCTGATTCGAAAATGAAATATCACAGTACTTTTCGAAATCCTCGCAGACGAGTGAGAGCGTAAAGGAGCTTTGGGCATACTTCAGCACATTGCTTAGCAGATTGCCGAGCATTCTCTCAAGCATTGTCGGATCTGCCTTGATAAAGATGCTCTTTTCCGGAAAGCGAAGCTCCGGTGTCAGACCATGCTGCCGGATCACGGTCTCATGCTCAAGCAGAAACTGCATGAGATAATTGGTAACGGGAATTGTCTGAAGCTCCACCGACATCCGGTCACTTTCCAGCACCGAGAGCTCAAAGAAATCATCGACCATATCCCGCAAAAGATCGGTCTTTTCCAAGCTGATGCGCAGATAGTCCCCACTTTTGCCTGTGAGGGATGCTTCCTTTTTAAGCATCTGCAAGTTGCCCTTCAAAACAGTGAGCGGCGTTCTTAAATCGTGTGCGATATCCGCAATCGACTGCTTCATCTGCCTCTGCGACTGCTCGTATTTTAATTTCAGCTGCTTTTGATAATCGAGATTGTCATTGAGCTGCGTCGTCATATCGGTCAGATCCTGATCGAACAGGGCGATGGCAAGCTGACGGTTGTAGGAAAGCTCTCTCGTCGCCGCAAGCTCCTTCCGGATGGTGCGTATCTGCCGCTTGAGGGAACCCAGATAAAGCATGAGTACAACTAGCAGGACGGCAAGTACGAGCAGCAGTATGATAAAAAGTTCCATGCTACGCCTCCCTCAGCCGATAACCGATGCCCCACACGGTCTCAATATAATCATGTCCTGTCACCTTCTTGAGCTTGGAACGCAGATTGCTGACATGGACATTGACCGTATTGTCCGCATAATAGTAGGTGTCCTGCCATACCGACTCATACAGATTTGCCTTCGTAAACGTCTTTTGGGGATGCTCCATCAGAAGCTTTAAAATCTGCAGTTCCTTTGCCGTGAGGGCAACATTCCCGTCTTGGTACGTCACGCGGTGCTCCTCCGGGTACAGGGCGAGCGCTCCGCAGGTGAGCACCTTTTGTACACGCTCTTTTTGCACATCCTTGTCCGGTCTGCTGCGGCGAAGCACCACCTCGAGCCGGACAAGCACCTCGCTTAAGTCAAAGGGCTTCACGATATAATCATCCGCACCGGTCTTAAGCACCTCCAGCCGGGTTTTGAGCATCGACTTTGCGGAAATTGCAATGACGGGAACATCCGAGTAGCCGCGAAGCTCTTTGATCAGCTCCTCCCCGCTTTTGTACGGAAGCATCAGGTCAACGAGTGCGATATCATAATCCTCCTGCTTTAATTTTGACGAGCCCTCGCTTCCGTCAAATGCCGGAATAGTATCGTATGCATTCTCTCTCAGAAAATGACAGAGAAGGCGGTTGATTTCTTTGTCATCCTCTATAACCAGTACCCTTTTCCTCTTCTGCTCCAACTGCGCTCTACCTCCGTACTTCATCTGTCGCAACATCCAAAAGCATTATATCAATAATCTGTCTTTTGCTCAATAAAAAGCTGCCTGTCTTTTGGCGACCGGCAGCTTATCTGTAATGATTTTGTTATATCGTCGATTCTCTCTCAATGAGCGTAGGCATTGTGATATAGGACTGGATATAGAGATTCGGCTTTCTTATTTTTTGAATCATCTGTTTTCCCGCCTGCACTCCTACATCATACACATCGATTCCGATGACGGTCAGTCTGGGAGACAGTATTTGTGAAAACGGATAGTCATCAAACGTAATGACCCCGACATCGTGCGGAATGACAAGTCCTGAATCCCGCAGCGCCAGCACACACCCGTAGGCAATATAGTTGTTGGCACAGATCATCGCATCCGGTCTCCTGTCTGCTTTCAGAATCTCCTTCGTCATCTGATAACCGCTGTCACACTCGGAAACGCCATTTCTCAAATAAGCATGCGGCAAAATGACATCGTGCTGCTGAAGCACCGAGAGCACTCCCTCGAGACGGTGCCTCGATATCTCATCCTTATCCTCTCCGGCAACGAAAGCAAGCGCCTGATATCCCCGCTGAAACAAGTATCTAGCAGCCATCTCCCCGGCGAGTCGGTTATCGATATCGATCCAGCAGAAATGGTTTGTAAAATGCGGCATCCCGATTACCAGATGGGGAATGCTTTCCTTATAGATCAGTTCATCCAGCTCCTCGGAGATGACGGATGCGTGAATGACAAATCCATCTGCCGCCTTTGTGCCCATCGTCTGCTCTATATATGCGCACGCCCCGGCAGCATCAATATTCTTGATGATCAGAGAGTAGGCTTTTTCCGACAGGGCATGCTCTAATCCGCGCACAATCTCAAACATATGCGGGTTGGAAAATCCGGTGTTTTCACCCAGTTCTGCCAGAAACACGACGCATCTTGTGCTTTGCTTGGCAAAATTCCTCGCAGCCGCATTCGGGTGGTAATTCAGTTCCTCCATCGCCTGTCTGACGCGGTCGGCGGTCGGCTCGGAAATAGCATAGGAGCCATTGAGCACCTTTGACACTGTCGCCGTCGATGTCCCCGCAAGCTTTGCGACATCCTTCATTGTAGCAGCCATATATCCTCCTTATCGTTTTCATAATGTCAGGGTCAAAAGGTATTTTGCCCAAACTGATAATAGGAACTACTTTTCTGCGGTGCAGCTCTTACTGACCACATATCCAAGCGGAGCCAGCTTCCTGCCGGTCCTTCCTTTTTCCAGCAGAATCTGACCGCATACGGACTCCTCGGAGAGAGAAAACTCCTGCTCCTCCATATTGATCACAATGCGGATGCGCTGTGCATTCCGATAGCGTTCATACTGAAATACTCTGCTTCCCCGCTTGGCGCGAACGGTTCTGAAATTGCCCCGTCTTAGCAGCTCCTCGTTCTTTCTGAGCGATATGACCTCTTTAAAAAAAGTGAACAGGGAATCGCTGCTCTCCCAATCCATTGCTCTCCTGTAATCCTTTTCCAAAAGTCCGAGAATCCCGCATTCGTCCCCGTAAAAGACAGACGGCATACCCGGAAACGTCATCTGGAACAGAAGCGCCGCCTCATACTGCTCCCGGTCTCCGCCGCACAAGGACAAAAATCTGCTCACATCGTGGCTGTCCAAAATATTAAGCTGCGCAAATGCGGTCTGCCTGCGGTAACGCATGAGCATATCTGTGACCCGCACATCAAATTCGGCGGCATCGATCGTTCTCTCCGCAAAAAACCTTCTGCAATGCTTGCGGAAATCATAGTTCATCGCGGAATCAAAAATCGTGCCGTCGAGCCAGTGTCCGGCGCTTTCCCAAACCTCTCCGATCAGGATTGCATCCGGCTTTGCCGCCTTGACCGTGCGGTAAAAGGCTCTCCAGAAGCCGTCGTTTACTTCGCTCGCAACATCCAGACGCCAGCCATCGATATCGTAATTCTCAATCCAGTATTTCCCGACCGAGCAGAAATACTCTGCGGTCTCGGGATTTGCCAGATTCAGCTTCGGCATCAGCCGTTCATACCCAAAGCATTCATAATTCGGATACGCCTCCGGATCGTCCGGGCGCACGACGGGAAAGGTCAGGCCATAAAACCAATCCTTATATGCGGACGCCTCACCTTTTTGAACGACATCCTCAAAGGCAAAAAATTTCCAGCCACAATGATTGAACACCCCGTCTATAATGACCCTTATTCCGTTTTCGTGAAAGCGCACTACAAGCTCCCGAAAGTCCTCATTGCTTCCAAAGCACGGATCAATCTTAAAATAATCCAGAATATCATATTTGTGATATTCCCCCGCTGCAAAAATCGGATTGATATAAATGGCATTTACGCCGAGCGACTTTAAGTAATCCGCATTTTGCGTGATGCCGCCAATCGTGCCGCCAAGCTTTCCCCGCACCTCTGCGCCGCCAAAAGCCTTGACGGATTCTTCCCCGGAAAGAAACCTTCCCGAGGTCGCAAAGCTGTCCGGAAAAATATTGTAAATGACCGCATCCTGCGCCCACTCGGGCGGTGTAATGAGATCTGCCCGGTGGTTAAAGGGAAGCTGATAATATTCCGACCTGTCATCGACCGGCTCATCGCAGAACTGATCGCCGTAATACAACACGGTCTCATGCCCGTCAGAGAGTTCAAAATAGTAGCACAGCCGCTTGTATGCCCCGTCAAGCTCCGCCTCAAAATAATCATATAATTCCGTATTTGCCACCCGAGCCATCTCCACCTTTGTAAAAATGACCGGAGTAAGCCTGCACGCCCGGTCTCCGTAATACAAAAAAACCGATTTCAAATCATTCCCCTTTGCCCTCAAGCGGATCGTCACATGCGTCTCCTCCGTCCCGTAGGCATATTGGGACATGGGAATATGTAACACTGCACTTCGTTCCATGTTCGTACTCTCCTCGTTTATTCTCTCTTCTATACGCTTCTATATGCTTTCATACGCTGTTTTCCTTACGCTTCACAAGCATCTGTCAAACGGCTATCCCTTGACTCCGCCGCTTGTAAGTCCTGTTGTCATATTCTTTTGCAGCGCAAAGAAAATAATCAGAATCGGGAAGGATACGACGAGCGATGCCGCGGAAAAAACCGGCCAGCTTCCGCTCATCTCCGTCGCCTGCAGGGAGTTGAGTCCCGCCGCAAGCGTGTAGGTGTCGGACCCTGTCATAAAATTGATGGCAAAAATATACTCGTTCCACACATAGATGAGTATCATCATTGCAGTGACGGCAATCGTCGGTCTTGCCAGCGGCAGCACGATTCTCGTCACAATCTGTACCGGACTGGCACCATCCACCTTAGCTGCCTCCTCGATCTCCAGCGGTATCGTGTCAAAATACCCCTTCATATTCCAAAGCGCAAACACTGCCATCGTCCCTGTGTAGACGATGATCAGTCCCAGCCTCGTATTGATTAACCCCATCGGCGTCAGAAGCTTATACAGCGCCATCATGGAGAGGAGGGACGGAAACGCATAGAGCAGAACAAGTGCATTTAAAATGAGCCTGCGCCCCGCAAAACGTTTTCTCGAAAAAATATACGCTGCCGGGATTCCCGTCCCAAGTGAGACAAGCAGTGTGATCACTGCCAGAATCAGGCTGTTTTTAAGCCAGAGCATGATCGGCTCATCCACGAACACTGCCCGGTAATTGCGCAACGTAAAATGCTTCGGCAAAAAGGAAAAATTTGCGCTCAGCAGGCTGTTATCCGCATTGAGCGAAACGGACAGCGCATATAGGATCGGAATCAGCACCGCAAAGCAGAGCAGAATAAAAAACAGGTTGACAACCGCGAGCTTCACACGCTCTAAACTCCTGCGCGTCATATTGATGCCTCCTTTGTGTTTGCTTTAGACAACCACGAAAATACAATCAGCATGGCAAAGATCATCATCGAAATTGCCGAGCTGTAGCCGTAGTTGTTTGTGATAAACGCCTTTTCATAGGCGTATGTCAGGATCGTATGAATATCCGCACCTGTTTTGGAGCCGACCTGCTGCGTCAGCAGATAGATGACATCGAACTGCTTGAAGGTCGTAAAAACAGTGATGATGACGGAAGGTGCGATGATTGGCCGGATCATCGGAAGCGTAATGTATCTGGTTCGCTCGAACCAGGTTGCCCCCTCTAAAACCGCACTCTCATAAAAGCTTCGGTCGATGCTCTGAAGCGCTCCGTCAATAATCGTGATCATGAACGGAAGCGCCAGCCACAAATTGACGACCGTGCAGCTGAAAAATGCCATAAAGTTACTGCCAAGCCATTTGACCGGCTCTAATCCCGCCTTTGTAAGCCACTGATTCAGCAGTCCGAACTGCGAATTGAACATCCCTGTTTTCCAGAGCAGAATCGACACATACCCCGGCATTGCCCACGGAAAAATGAGCAGTGTACGGTACACGTTCCGAAGGCGCAGTCCCTTTATATTGAGCAGGCTTGCAAGGACATATGCAAGAATCAGCTGCAAAACCATGTTGACTGCTGTCCAGAGAATCGTCCGAAAAAGCGCCGACAGAAAGCCGTTATCAAAGACGAGCAAAGCGTCCTTGTAGTTTTGCAGACCGATAAACTCATAATTGTTCCAGTGATAAACATTCATGTTCGTCACGGAAATATATCCGGTATACAGAATCGGAAAAATAACAATCAGGAAAATCAGCAGCAGGGAGGGCGCTGACCAGAGATACGCAAATAGCGTATCCGCTCTTTTCTTTTTCTTTTTTGTGTCGCTGTTCATTCCTTTGCCACCCCTTCCCTATTGCATCGTCTTAATCAGTGAAAGTGCTTCCTCCTGCGCTTTTTCGGCGCTTTCCGCAACATCCTCATCGCTCATATTGACATCTGTCAGCAGATTTCCCACAACCGTCCACATCACATCCATCTCCGGAAGATTCGGCATCGGAACGGCATGCTCGGCAGTCTCCTTCATGGTCATAACGATTTCGTCATCGGCAATCTCCGGCATCGTATAGCATTCTTCACTTGCCGGGGCGCAGCCGCTTGCCTGTGCGAGCGAGATCTGTACCTCCGGATCCATCAGGGCTCTCAAAACCTTCTCTACGCTTTCTGTCTTGTTCGAAGCGGCATACTGAAGCACCTGTATTCCCTGAACACCCATATACGGGGCAATCGGAGTGCCCGTCTCGTCAATGACCGGCATCGGGGCAGCTCCCACATCGATTCCGCTCTCCCTCACGGTCGGAATCAGCCACGGTCCGCCGATTGTCGCATGCGCCATTCCTTCATTGAACAACGTATTGACCGTCGCATACTCGGTCTCTCCCGGCATCAGATCGGCAAATTTTTTATGATAGGCCAGTGCCGCAATCACAGCATCGGAATTGAGCCCCGGCGTTCCGTCGTCATTCAGGATTCTTCCGCCAAAGCCGTTGATCCACCCTGCGGCATAATACGGAGTGCTGTGCTGTTCCACAAATCCATAGTGTCCGCCCCCGGTCTTTTCCTGCATATAGTCATATAGCTCCTCGGTCGTCTCCGGAACAGCATCATCACTCATATATCGTCTGTTATACAGAAACAGAAGTGTTTCATAATAGATCGGCAGCTGATAAATCTCTCCTTTATAGGTTGCCGCCTCAAGCGTATTTTGCATATACCCGGAAAGCTCCTCTGCCGGAATGATATCAGTAATAGGAGACAAGATTCCCATTTCCGCATATACACCGATTTTGTCATGTGCAAAAAAGTACATATCCGGCGCTGCGCTCGGATTGTTTCCGACCATTTTCAGGCTTTCCGTCAGATCACTCTTTTTCTCTAAGACGATCGTAACCTCCGGCTCAAGCTCCTTCAATTTTTCCTCCAGTACGCCGGTGACCGCATCCTCCTTATCGTGCCAGATCACGATCCTGTGTGCCTCCTCCTCCGAAAGCTTGGAATTTGCAGCCCCACAGCCGCACATGAGCATCACTGCCGCCGCAACGGTCAGTGAAAGGAATCCTGTTCTTCTCATCCCTGACACCATCCTTTCCTGTTTTTTATTCCTTGTTTTTATTTTTTCTTCTTATTTTTTGCGATTGCTGCACCTGCTATCCCTGCAGCCGCAACTGCTCCGCAGCCTACGGCAATCGGTACGGCACTGCTGCCGCCGTCCGTCTCCTCCGCGTCAGTGATTGCTTCCCCGGAAGGCGCTGCCTGTGCATCATCATCCGCAGTCTCATCATCCGCAGTCTCCGAATCTGCTGCTGCCCCCGCCGGAAGCTCCGGCTCCTCGTAGGAGAGTTCAAATTCCTCCGGTCCGCTTACTACCAGCCAGATATCCTTTCCTGTCTCAACCGAAATATCCGTCGTTTGGACATCCCCTGCATTTCCGTTTACAATCACAGAATTTACCCAGCCCGGAATCTCTTTTACGAGCCATCCGCTCTCTTCCTCTTCAAAGGCTTCGCCCGGCCATGTGGCAAACACATTCGTGCCGTCCGGTGCCGACCAAGCCCAAAGGCAAGGGGTATCCCAATCAGCCGGTACGGAAACTCTGACAGAAATGTTCGGCGCCTCCTCCTTATCCGGGTCTACATAGCTGAAATCACTTGTCCCGTCTTCATTTACGGTAATCCATATCTCCGACGGGTCAATGCTGATATCCTCTGTCTGAACATCTCCGTCCTTACCGTTGACAATGAGGGAGTTGACCCAGATCGGAGCTTTGGCTGTATACCAGCCATCTTCTCCCGCCTTCATCTCCTGCCCCGGCCATGCCGCAAAGGCATTTGTCCCATCCGGAGCCGACCAAGCCCAAAGATGCGGTGTTTCCCAGCTCTCATCCACTTTTGCATGAATCTCAAACTTCTCCACATATTCCGGAGCTTCCCCGTTTGTCATGGAATCATAGGAAATTTCCACCGTATCCGCATCCGAAACAACAATCCACGCATTTCCCTGCTCCAAAATCAGCTCTCCTGTCTGGACTTCTCCTTCATTTGCGTTTACAATAATGTGATTCGCCCATACCGGAACCCAGATATAATACCAGCCCTCGTTATTTTCGTCCACATCCGTTTCTCCGCCCGGCCAGGCGCTGAACGCATTGTTTCCTTCCTCGTCCCACGCCCATACACAAGGATTCTCCCAGTCGGAAGGAACCTGAACATAAATGGCACCCCTCTCTTCCTCATCCGCCAGCGCATTCATCGGAAAGAAAGCCAAAATACTGCTGATTGCCAGCAAAAAAGAACATACTACGCTAAAAAAACGCTTCATATAACGAAACCTCCTTCTTTGATCGTTCATTACCAACGAAAATGTGCACCTTTTCGTTTGTTTAGCTCATTGTAGTACGTTGCCGTTTATCGATCAATCAAATTTTAGGTAACCGCTTTCTTGCTTTTTCATACATAAACGATCATAATATATTCGATTTTTTATATAATATGCACAGTTTTTTGAGCGAAAATGTAAATTTTCCTGAAAGTTTGTCAAAAATGACGAAACTTTTTCCTATCCTTTTGATCTGCTGCAAGGATGCCTGTACTCGTAAAAGCAAAATGAAAAACCCCCATACGAAAGCTTTGTGTGCTTCCGTATGAGGGCTTCCTGTTATCTCGGTTAAGATTTCTGCTTAACTGATACGCTTCTCCAATTCACTCGTTTTATCCAATAGTATTGTATGTACTCTTTCTACCTCATCCAAAATCATGGTGTCCATCGTCCTCAGTTCCCTGGTATTTCTCCTGAGCTTTGTTGCATATTTTTGCTGCAGCCTTTTGATTTCTGCGAGCTCTTGTCCGTGTTTTTTGAGTTCCTCTGCTTGTTTCTTGAGTTCTGCCGCATGCTCTCGCTGCTGCTCTTTGATTTCTACAAGCTCTTGTCCGTGTTTTTTGAGTTCCTCTGCTTGTTTCTTGAGCTCTGCCCCATGCTCTCGCTGCTGCTCTTTGATTTCTACTAGCTCTTGTCCGTGTTTTTTGAGTTCCTCTGCTTGTTTCTTGAGTTCTGCCCCATGCTCTCGCTGCTGCTCTTT
>JAFUZE010000091.1 GCA_017476765.1 Lachnospiraceae bacterium | reverse complement strand
TGTCCTGATCTCCGGGCAGTCATTATAGGAAATCAGGAATTTACCCTGACACGCCATCAGCGCATCATGCAGCCGGATGTGGTCGTTTCTGCCGAAATCCACATCTTTATAGAAATTCTCGGTCGAATAGTACGGCGGATCACAATAGAAAAAGCTGACCGGTCTGTCATACAGTTCGATCAGCTTCTGAAAATCCATATTCTCTACAACAACTGTCTGCAATCGTGCTGCACAGGCATCGATCAGCGGGAATTTTTACCAAAGTGAAGACGGCTTCGGGTTGAAGCCCTTGAGCGTGTGGCCATAGCTGTACATCACCATCGCATAGAATTTTGCTGCCCGGTCATAGTTACGGAACCTCGCAAACAAGCCGCGCTTATGAAGCGATACGAGCCATCGGAAGTCCTCACGGGCATCCAGATAATAGCGCAGCTTGTATTTCAGCTTATTCGGGTTGTCCCGGACGCAGCGGAACAGATTGACCAGATTGCTGTTGTAGTCATTATGTACCTCGTTGCTCTGCGGCTGCTTGTAAAACAGCACCCATCCGCGTCCGCCGATCAGTTCAATATACCTTTCTTATTTCAAAGGGAAACGAGCGACAACTTCCTCCCGAAGAGCCTTTTTGCCGCCCACCCATGTCATAAAACTATCCATTGTCCTCCCATCCGCCGTCAGCACGGCAGACAGGAGACTCGTCATTCATCCTGACGGCTCTCACCTCGTTTCTTCTGTGCCTTTGCCTGAACGCTGGCGAAAATCAATCCTCTCTGCTCTGCGTACCCGACCGTCTGGTTCACTGCCCGGCGCAGTTCCTTGTACTGCCTTGAAGACAGCACCGTCTTTGCGGAGTGCAGAAGGCCGGTGATACTGTCTCCGGTAAGATAGAAGCCCTCCCGGAGTTGGTTGCGGTTTCTGTGCATATGCGTCCTCCTTTACTTTGCACTTTGTTCCTGTTCTTCGAATTCTTCCTCATAGTGATAGGACTGTGTATTTTCATCGAACACATAGCCCATATCCTGCGGCGTACTGCCCCATACAGCACAAGCAAATTCAAAGGATTCTCGGTCACTTTCGAGATCAAATTCCTCCGTTCGCTCGCCGTCCGCATAGCCGTATCTTCCACAGTTCACCCCCAGATCTTCATCTGCCCATTCATGAACAAACGTAAGCTCCGGGAACATCTCTGCCAGCTTCTCGAGTATGGGATGCGGCGCACTCCACGCTGTCAGAAAATCAAGCGTTTCAGAATGGCTGTCATCCTCGTCCTCCCGGTAGTCGTAAGCATTCCATTTCGTTCCCCAGTTGTAAATGTGCCAGTGATACGGATCGTTTTCGTCATCCGGCATGGGAATGATCTTCTGAAAATCCAGCGTACCGATGCCATATTCGTCATTCTGTACCTTTTCCAGAAATTCCTGCACACGCTGCGGATCGCCGCCGACCTTGATGTGATTTTGCACATGATTTGGCATCACTGCACCCCCAAGACCAGTTCTTCCTCCGGATCGTCATCGACCGAGGTCACGTTGACATATTCCATAATGATGCACAGCGCCTCATTATAATTGTGTGCCTCTGTTTCGATCCGGCTGCTCATTTCTGTGGCTTGCTCCGACATCCCTGCTCGGCGCAGTGTCCGGGATGCAATGCCGATCAGGTTGAACACGTTACCGTCCTGCCCGATCAGCGGACAGTCCGGCTTTTTCTTCTCTGTGATCTGCTCTTTTTCTGTAAATCCACCAAGATAATTGTCTACAAAATCGGACAGCCAGATACCATGATAATCTTCGAGCATCGCCAGCCGCCACATCGCCAGCTTGCCGATATCGAGGTCAGCGCCCTCAAAAGGGAATACCAGACAGGTCACACCGTTATATTCAAATACGGAACATTCCTCGATTCTGCTGCCATTCCGCAGGATATTTTCTTTGGACAGCATATCGTTGATACCGTCCACCCACTCCTGCAGATCGCCGCCGCAGCCACGCAGAATCAGCGCATCCTTGCCCGACATCGTGCGGAGCGTTTCTGTGTCGATCTTCTTGATGCTCATGTGAGCTTTACCTCCATTTCCTCTGTTTCATCCGGCTCGTTCTCCAACTCGTACTCAGAAGCATCATTCAATCCCTCTGTGATATTCTCCACACAAATGGAGAACTCCTCCTGTTGGAACACGTCATCGGTCAGGTGCGTTTCACGCCAACAATCGCTCATGACATCCAACGGATTTTTGAAGTGAAGCAGATGTTCTGCCTGCTGCAAATTCACAGAATTAGGCAGAT
This sequence comes from Lachnospiraceae bacterium, assembly GCA_017476765.1. Classification (GTDB taxonomy): domain Bacteria; phylum Bacillota; class Clostridia; order Lachnospirales; family Lachnospiraceae; genus JAFUZE01. Next base: position 2,079 of record JAFUZE010000091.1, on the reverse strand, counting down.
GCTCCGCTGTCATGGAAACAGCGCAAATCACATCTGCCATGCCGATCAATTGCTCCGGCGTTTTCTGTAACCACGCTGCCCGGTATTCCGACAAATTCTGCTCCAAGCGCTCCGCAAGCTGTGACACAAAATCCTGCTCCGGCTGCACAACATGAAAGCTATCGTGACCGGGAATCACTGCCAGTGAACGTCCGTTACGCCAGCGGATGTGTATCTGTCCTGCATCGTCCACATCTGTAACGGTTCCGAGCGTGCCGGACGGAACCGGATACGGATCGTCCGGCATCGCATCGAGCATCACAGTCGTTCCTGCGGGATATTGCTTTTTGTATCGCTCCACAGTTTCCCGTGAAGGAAAATTGTTCATCCAATCGCCTCCTTAAATCTGCATCCCGGTGTGCAAAAACACGCCGGGATGCTCGTTTTGTTCCTCTGCCAATATATTGAAATCTGGTGCCGCATACCACAGCTTTACCCATATCCTTCCAAAATGTTTGGAGATAATTCTGGTGAGCCGCAGCTCTCTGCCGTAGCCGGATTGACATTCGTCATCCCACCAATCGGTGAGAGCATCCTGTTCATAAACAGTCAGCGGATTGCTACATTTGCAAGTGAGAACCGCCATAAGTGTTCCATTCCGAGCCTCGACACCGGGGATTGCAGACAGCACCTTCCTTTTAATAGTATCATGATTATGATAGCGCACCATGAGACCGTTTTTCTTCTCTGCCGCCGACATACACCGCCGCATTGCCTCCGCAACCTCATCCTTGCACAGCAGCTTTTCCGAATCGGTGAGAAGCCGGTAGTCATCGCCCAGCATCCACGGCGGCTCGTAGGCTGTTTCACACTCGATTCTCATCGGACTGTACAGCTTTAGTATGTATTCTGCCATGCCGCACCTCACATCGACACGCCGCTGATTTCGGGAGATTCGTCCTGTTCTTCGGACTGCTCCATCTGCTGTTCGTACTGCTCGACAAGCGTTTTTGCCCCCGGAATATACTGCGCATACCGGGCATAGCTGGCTCCCTCGGCATCGATCAGCAGCCCATCGCCCTGCTCACGGTCATAAATCAGAATGCAGTGCCGCACCTCATTGTCCTCCGTGAACATATCGTCAAAATGCTCCTCGATCAGCGGATGATCCTGCAAGGGGTTGTTCCGTAGCTTGTAAAACTCCTCGGCAGACACCGGAATCGCCGCCTCCACGATACAAGCGGTTGGTGTAAAGTCATATTCCTTACGCACCAGCTTTGTGTGAATAACCATATTGGTCGTGTCGGGCTGCTTTGGCTCGGACAGCTTTTGGTAAACTGCCCGAAGCCCAGAAACATCGTATTTCTGGACTTCTTCTACATCCAGCAGATAGCTGCGGTTCTCCAGATACCTTGCCACAACATTGAGCTGCAAAAGCGTATCACCCTCGGCTATCTTACCAAACACCGCCTGCTCCAATTCGCTGTAAGGATAGATATGCAGCTGTAAATCCGCATCTTCATCCATCAACAGCGGAATCTTGGATAATGGCTGTGTATAGCCGATACTGCCAAACTCTGCCCGCAGATTATATACATCCCTCGGCAGTTCTGTCACAAGGGAATTTCCCTGATATTCTGCAAATACTTTGAACATGGTACCTCCTACATCACTATGCTGCCGAGGTCAGGTTCTTCGCCCAATTCCTCGGTCTGTTGTTGTTCAAGCGCCGTCAGTCCGTTAGTGATCGCCGTGACAAGCGTTTTCGCTGCCTCCTGAATTTCCGACAAATACTTGCTCAACTCCTCGGAGGGCTTGCCCTTGCTCCATCCGGCGATATAGGGGAAGGAGTATTCCGAGGTGTCCAGCCCGAAATGCTCCGCAACAATAAATGCCACAGATTCTGCCTGCACCTCACGCCCGGAACGGTCGCTGTGAACTGTCGCAATTTCAAGATTCCTGTCATGCAGCAGCTTGTGCGCACATTCGTGGATGCCTGTCTTGACGGTTTGAGCATCACTCATGCCGGTCTGGATCACGATCCTGTCCTCGCTGTGGCTGTAATAGCCGTGCGCATCGCCGGGGAAGTTCTCAAATGTG
>JAFUZE010000090.1 GCA_017476765.1 Lachnospiraceae bacterium | reverse complement strand
ATTTCCGTCGTCGCAAGAACAAACGCCAGAGACGTATCCTTCACGAGTGTAATCGTCTCATTCGTAACAGGAGGAACAATCCGCTTGATGACCTGCGGAAGAATGACGTGCACAAAGGTCTGTGCCCTTGTATAGCCGAGCACCTTGCACGCTTCATACTGTCCTGTCGGAATCGACTCGATGCCGGCACGGTAAATCTCCGCAAAATAAGCCGCATAGTTCAGCGAGAAGCCGATAATGACCGCCGGAAGCCGGAAATTCGGTATCTGCAGCCGCAGCAGATACCACGGTCCGAAATATACGACCAGAAGCTGGAGCATGAGCGGCGTTCCCCTCATCACGGAAATATAAAATTTCGTCAACAGCTGCAAAAACCGCAGCTTAGACATACGTCCAAACGCTAAAAGCAGCCCCAGCGGAAGCGAAAACACAAGTGTCAGCACAAAAATCTCCGCACTGACGAGCATGCCCTTACAAAGTTGTAAAATCATCGTCACCAGATTCATCGCCCGATATCCTTCTCCTTCGTCTGTAATCCTGCTGTGCCGCATAGCCCATACATCTACCGTTTTTGCATTGCCGGATTGTTTTGAGCAACTTTCTCCCATTTATTTGCCGGCAATTTAAAAGGGCATCAACTAATTTGACACCCTTGTCATGTTCTCTATTTGCCGATGCAGATACTGTCCGCAGACAATCCGTAATCTGCCCAGTCTGCTGCAATTCGATCGATGGTTCCGTCTGCCGCCATCTCCAGAAGAGTCGCCTCTACCTGATCTCTGAGGGCTGTATTGCCGAGCAGGAAGCCGACACCGTACTGCTCTGTTGCAAGATACTGATCGAGTATCACAAACTCGCCGTTTCTCGATGCCAACTGATACTGTGCGACACCGACATCCATCGCAACCGCATCGAGGGCACCCGCCTCGAGATCCATAAATGCGGTATTATAGTCCGCATATTGTGTCAGGTTTGCAAAGGTCGCTGCAAGCGCCAGATTCTCCTCGTTGTCCTCCTCGCTTGTAAGTGCAGCCAATGCTGAGGAATCCGCCTGTACACCGACGTTCTTTCCTGCGAGATCCTCAAACGATGCAATCCCGCTGCCTGCAGCCGTCACAAACACCTGGCTGTTATCCACATAAGGTACACTCCAAGTATAAGCGTCCTCACGTCCGTTGATCGTAAAGCCGTTCCAGATACAGTCAATAGAACCCGAGGATAATTCCATATCCTTCGAATCCCAGTTGATCGGCTGCTTTACAAGCTCCCATCCGTTTCTCTCACACACTTCCTCGGCAAGGCTTAAGTCGAAACCGACATAATCGCCATTGTCGTCCATAAATCCATACGGCGGAAATTCTGCATCAAAGCCAACGGTAAACGTATCACCCTGCGATTTTCCTTCACTTCCGGACTCCGCCGCCTGTTCTCCGTCACCATCGGCATTTATGTCAACCACATCCAGTTCATCGTTCGCCGCTTCTGACGCATTGTCCGCTGCATTGTTTGCCGCATTCTCACTGCCGCATCCGGCAAGCACCCCAAAAGCCAGTGCAGATGCAAGCAGCAGTGCAGCCGCTTTCTTCATTTTCATAATCTTTCTCTCCTCATTACCTCTTTGTTTTTGCAGATGATTGCGAAACTCCCTTCTCCGATATCAGAGGTCTCAAATCGTTGCGCAACTATCTGTCTTGTTTTGGCGGGAAACTCACGCCCGGTCAGGCCGAGAGCTCCGCACACCTTGACATCGTATCAAAAAAGCACCGGTTCTGTCAACTGCTCCGACTTATTTTCGGAATTTTTTTTCATATCTTTCGACCATCTCCATAATTTCCGGAGCGTATTGCGGATACAGCCCTGCCAGCTGTTTGACCTCTTCCTGTGCATTTTGCGCCAGCTGCTGGTTGTAATCCATCTGCCTGCGCAGCTTTTGCCGTCTCGTGATGAGATTGTGCCGGACCTCCACCATTTCCCGTGAATCCAAAATGGCCTCCGCCTGTCTCGTCCAGATCAGCGGATCATGCAGCT
>JAFUZE010000089.1 GCA_017476765.1 Lachnospiraceae bacterium | reverse complement strand
CGATTTCCAGCCTTCCGTCCTTCACATCCTGCGCAAGTTTTCTGATTCCCCGCACGATTTCATCCCGGCTCCCGTAATTGAGGGCAATCGTGAAATGCAGTCCCGTATTGTCCTTTGTCGCCTCCTCAAGCTCGGCGATCCGGCTCCTTATATCCGCATCCAGTCTCGTCTTATCACCGATAACCCTGACGCACATTTTGTTTTTTTCCGCCGTTTTCAGACAAGTCTTCATATAATTGCGCAAAAGCTTCATCAGGGCATCGACCTCATCCTGCGGCCTGTTCCAATTCTCAGTGGAAAAAGCGTATACGGTCAGATAATCAATCCCCATCTTATACGCTTCCTCGCAAATGACCTCAACATTTTTCGCCCCCTGCATATGTCCGTAATTACGCGGCATGCCCTTGCTCTTCGCCCATCTGCCGTTTCCGTCCAGAATGATCGCCACATGTGTCGGCATTCTCATAGTATGACTCCCTTCATCCCTTATGTTTCACAATTACCTGCTATTGATAGAAAGGCGTTTGCGATTGTTACATGCGAAAAGGGAACAGGTCGAGCTTTTGTCTGTTCCCTCATACGTTCTATACCGTCATAATTTCTCCTGCCTTCTGCTCCGCCAGCTTGTCAATATCCTTGACGTACTTATCGGTGAGCTTTTGCAGGGAATCCTCCAGCTGCTTTGCCTCGTCCTCGGAAATATCCGCTTTGGCAAGCTTCTTGAAGCTGTCGTTTCCATCTCGCCGGATGTTGCGGATTGCTACCTTGCTCTCCTCCGCTTTCTTTTTGACCTCCTTGACAAGCTCCTTTCTGCGTTCCTCTGTCAGCTCCGGAAACACCAGACGGATCACGCTGCCGTCGTTCGATGGCGTAATGCCGACATCCGAGCTGAGAATCGCTTTCTCGATATCCTTAATGAGGCTCTTTTCCCACGGCGCAATCTGAATCATTCTCGCCTCCGGCACGCTGATGTTACCAACCTGCTGAATCGGAGTCGGTGTGCCGTAGTAATCCACCTTGATTTTATCAAGCACATGGGGATTTGCGCGTCCTGCACGGATTGTCGCGTAATCCGACTGTAAAAAATCATATGCCTTCTTCATTTTATCGTCGTACTGCTGTAATCTCTCATCCATCCTGATATCCTCCATGTTTTAAACGGTCACTTTCGTTCCGCTAAAGCTCCCTTTCACCGTATTTACAATGCTGTTTTCCTCATTCAGTCCGAATACCCACATCGGCATTTTGTTGTCCCGCGCCAGTATGGATGCTGTCATATCCACGACCTGAAGATTCTTTTCAATCACTTCACCAATGCTGACCGTGTCATATTTTTTTGCATTCGGATTATGTCTCGGATCATCGTCGTAGACCCCGTCAACCGCCTTTGCAAGCAAAATCACATCTGCCTCGACCTCAATCGCCCGAAGCACGACTCCCGTATCCGTGGAAAAATAAGGATGTCCTGTTCCTCCTGCGAAAAAGACAACCATTCCTTTTTCAAAATATTTGTTGGCGCGATCCTTCGTGAAAAGCTTTGTAAAGCCTCCGCACTCAAACGGGGTCAGAATATTCGTCATCATGCCGGCAGAGCGGAAAATCTCCGACACATAAATGCAGTTCATGATCGTAGCGAGCATGCCGATCTGATCCGCTTTCGTCCGGTCAATGTTTTCACTCGTTCTTCCTCTCCAGAAATTACCTCCGCCAATCACGATTCCAACCTGAAACCCGTCATCCACAAGCTGCTTTACCTCAAGAGCCACCCGCTGTACGGTCTTCTCGTCAAAGCCCGTCTTTTTTTCGCCTGCAAGCGCCTCGCCGCTCAATTTCAGCATCAGCCTCTTCATCGCACTCAACCTCCTAATCAACCCTTATATTCATCAAAGAATGCTGTCGGGCTGACATCCGCATAGCACTGTGAACACAGACCCTCGATAACGGCACCGTTGTTGATCTGTACCGATTTAGACTTGATATTGCCCATCACGATTGCCGACGTATCCAGAACGACCGGTCCCTGAACATCGATATCTCCCTTTACGGCACCGGCAATCACAGCGCTCTTTGCAAAAATATTGCCGATAATGACGGAGCTCTGCCCGATCTTGATCGTGCCGTCCGAGCGGACCTCACCGGTAATGCGTGCATTTTCTGCAAATACCTCTGCCGCCTTCGAGTTTCCTTTGATGGTGCCGGATACGTCAAGCTTTCCTAACGTCTCCAGATCACCGTTGATCGTGCCGAGCACTTCAATAGAGCCTTTGGAGATCACGTTACCGGTAATTGTCATGCCTGCAGTAATCACTGCATTTTCATCTGTTGCTACACCTGTTAATTTTGTTGTTTGTTCTGCCATTTTTATCTGCTCCTTACTTTCTTTTGTTTCTTTTTTCACTTCTGCCACCTTTTCCAGGACATCTCCTACCGTATCCTCACTCTTTAACATATCCGAGACGATCTCATCCGGAATCTCCGCCGTCTCTTCTATTTCTTCCAGTTCCTCCGTCTCTTCAAGCTCTTCCGGCCGCGCTGCCTCCTCCGTATCAGCCGACGATTCCGGCTCCTGCTGACCGGAAATTTCCGTCGCTTCGTTCTGCTCCGCAGAAGCTTCCTCTGCCTCGTTCAGCTCCTCGGAAGGTTCGGCCGCCGCCTCCTGCGTTCCCGCTTCCGGAATCTCTGCTTCCATCGGCTCCCAGACGATTTCTTCCTGTACATATTCGGCAGCTTCCTTCTCCGCCGCCTCACTTGCCGCAGCTTCTTCCGATGTCTGCAAGCTCTCTTCGCCCGAAGCATCCTGCGATTCCTCTGCCTCTGCCGCATCGTGCGGCACCACTTCTGACATATCGCCCGGCACTTCATCTGCTTCTGTTACAACATCCGGTGCTTCGTCTGTCTCCGCCTCAGCCTCCGGCAATCCGTCCGCTTCTGACAGCTCCTGCGGCGTTTCTTCCGCTCCCGGCACATCCCCCGGTGCTTCATCTGCCTCTGCCACACCAAGCGGCGCTTCGTCTGCTTCTGACACATCAACAGGCGCTTCATCTGCTTCTGGTACAATATCCGGTGCTTCGTCTGTCTTCGCCTCAGCCTCCGGCAATCCGTCCGCTTCTGACAGCTCCTGCGGCACTTCTTCTGCCGTATCCTCCTGCAGCTTTTGTTCCGCTTCTGCCCTCTCTTGTGCTTCCTCCTGCTCCCGGCTTTCCTGAAGCTGCTTCTGTCTTGCATTCTCAGCTTCTTCCAGAGCTTTCAGCTGCTCCTCGAGCAGTCGCAAATCCTCATCCTCCGGAGCATCACCGCCCGATTCTCCAAGCGCTTCATTGACCAGTTCATTCAGCTGCTCCTCATCAAACATCACAGCCTCCTGCTCCCGACTGTCCGCCTGCTGCGCCGGCTTCGGCTGCTCCGGCTCAACCGCAGCAGTCGGCTCCTGCCGGGCGCTTCGTTCCTGGTCCGGCATCAGTTCATTGACCGCCTGGGACAAATCTTCCTTTAAATCCTGAAAAAAACCCATTCCTTTTCCTCCGTTTTTCCCTTTACTTTTCTAAAGTTGTATGCTGAATCTTCACCGTATTTTCCGTAATCGGCAACAGTTCTACATTGTCCATCGCCTGCAGCCGTTCGATGATCATCGGCAAAGCCTCCACCGTCGTCGTTTTGTCATTTGCATCGTGCATCAGTACAATCGCCGTGTGAAACGACCGGATATTTCCGGTAACATTTTCTACAATATCACTCACCGACTGACTTCTGCCGCTAGCATCGAGACTCGACACATTCCAATCGTAGTAGCTGATGTCCTCATCATTCAGAAAAGCAATCAGCTCCTGCATATCCACCTTGCTGACTGTGTTCGAGCTGCCGCCCGGGAATCGGTAAATTGTGCTGACAACACCGCATCTCTCGTAAATCAGATCCTGCAGGCGGTACAGATCCTCCCGAAAGCTGTCAACGCTCTGATAGATTTCCCTGTACTTATGACTGTAGGAATGCATTCCGATCGTATGTCCCTCTTCAACAATTCTCTGATAAAGCGGAGTATACTCCTCGGATTTCCCTGTCACAAAAAAAGTTGCCTTGACCTGATATTCCTTTAAGATATCCAAAATAGCACCTGTATTTCCGCTTGGCCCATCGTCAAACGTCAAATACACCTTGATCGTATTCGCCGAAACCGTGTCCGCCCGCAGAGCATGGGCGTCTGCCGCTTCATTTTCCGGCAGATTCCCCTCTGTAGGAATCATATCGACTGTCACATCAGCAGCGTGCTGCCCCACATCCTTTTCCGATAAAACGGCTGCAGCAAAGCCCTCCTGTGTCACATCCGTTTCTGTCTGCTGCGCACGAAGTGCCTCGAGCTGTTTGTCCACCCGGCTCAGCTTTACAAACAAGATCATGCATAAAATGGTAGGGAATAGAATTGCGATAAGCAGAAAAACGACAATCAGCCTTTTGAATGACTGAACACGCCTTTTTCTCTGCTGCTTTTGTACGACATCTGCGCTTTCCTGTTCTGACATCGTGCTCCCTCTTTTTCTTTTTGACATGCTGCGGATCCTTTCCGCCCATGCGCAAATCATTCCTGAACTATTGTATCATATTTTATGTAGTAAAAAAAGAAAAATTTTTCATCCCTGTTTTTCCTTTATTTTCCCTCATTTTTTCTGCTTTTTCAAGTATTCCTCCACCGCCGGGTCAACCATTTTGCTCGTTCGCACCCACTCCTTCGTCTCCTCGTTTTTTACCGTCTCGGAGCGATTCCGGTTCAAAAATCTTGTCAGGGCATACACGTCAATCCAGATTTCGCTGTCACAGTCCTTTTGCGATTCATCAAAAATGAGCTGCATGCCAAAATGAAGATGCACAATTTCGATGTTATTCACATTTTCCGTTTTGCTGTAACCGGTATGCCCCATATAGCCGATCACATCACCTGCCGTCACCACATCGCCCTCCCTCAGCGTCTTACAGTAAGGGAAATTCTGCCTCAGGTGCGCATAATAGTAATACCTCTTTTTATCAAAGCTCCGGATACCGATTCTCCATCCGCCATACTGGTTCCAGCCAAGCGCTTCGACATAGCCGGACTCCACCGCAATAATCGGTGTCCCGATCTGTCCCATCATATCGTGTCCCAGATGCTCCCGCTTAAAGCCGTAAGTGCGCGATGACCCGAAGTCGTCATAGCCGGAATACTCAAAGCCTTTTGCGATAGGCAGATAAGCCTTCAGACCGTATTTCTGTTCCCCATCCAGTTCATACTCTCCGACCATTCCCCCGAGAACTGCCTCATAAGCCTCCTTATAATAAGGATAATATTTCAAATCCTTCGTCAATTCCTCAAGTGTTGTCCCACCGCTGCACAGCTGCTCCTTCACTTTTACCAAATCCTCCTCGCTGCCCTTCGGGAAATCACCGCCGCGCCTTGCCGCCACACAGGCAAGCAGCTCCACCCATCCGACATGCACCGGCTGCCCATAGGTTTCCACGTCCAGCTCATAGGCCTTACATAACGCCTCATAGCTCACATCAAAATCTACCCATTTGATAAAATCCTTACCTCCCGAAACGGAAACTGCACGTCTGCCAAGACTTCCCGCGCAAAAAAGGCAGCCACACAGAAGGAGCAGTGTCAGACCTGACAACAGGGGATTTTTCCCTTCAAAATGACTGCCTCGGACTTTTCTTAGACGATCTTTCATAAAACGACTCTCTCAAAATTACACTT
>JAFUZE010000088.1 GCA_017476765.1 Lachnospiraceae bacterium | reverse complement strand
CGAGAATGCAGAGGTATATCGATTGTTCTGCCGATATTTACAGAATTTATCTAAAATATATTTCCAAAGACGACATTCATGTATATTCCATCGACGAGGCGTTTCTCGATGTGACGGACTATCTGGCGATGTATCAGATGAGTGCAAGAGAGCTAGGCGTTCTGATTATGAAGGATATTATGGATGTCACCGGAATCCCGGCTACCTGCGGAATCGGCACGAATCTGTATCTGGCTAAGGTGGCGCTCGATATCACGGCGAAGCATGCGGACGATCATATCGGTATGCTCGACGAGAAGAGCTATCGGGAGACATTGTGGGCACACCGTCCTCTGACCGATTTTTGGAGAATCGGCGGGGGAACAGCTAAAAGGCTTGCACCTTACGGCATTGACACAATGCGGAAGATTGCAGAGGCGGATGAGGAGCTTTTGTACAAGCTGTTCGGCGTTGACGCGGAGCTTCTGATTGACCATGCATGGGGCAGGGAGACAACGACGATTGCGGACATTAAGGCATACCGGGCAAAGACGAACTGCCTGACGAGCGGACAGGTGCTCGCCTGCGATTACAGCTACGAGGACGGCAAACTGATCGTAAAGGAGATGGTGGATTTATTGTGCCTTGATCTGGTTGAAAAAGGGCTGGTGACTGAATCCGTGACGCTGCATATCGGCTACTCTAATTCTTTGAATGCAGAATCGGCACACGGAACCGTCTCATTGCCGGGCGCAACTAACTCGGCACGCTGCTTAGTGCCGCAGGTCATACAGTTATATGAACGCATTGTCAATCGAAGCTATCCGATCCGGCGGGTGAACATTACCTGCAACCGGGTGGTGGAGGAAGGGTATGAGCAGTACAGCCTTTTTGAAGATTCGGCGGAGCTTGAACGTGAGAGAAAGATGCAGAAGGCAATGCTCAGCATTAAGAAAAAGTACGGCAAGAATGCCATTTTAAAAGGGATGAATCTGGAACAGGGCGCTATGACGATGGAGCGCAACCGGCAGATCGGAGGACACCGGAGCGGGGAGTGAGGAAAGGCGGATTGGCGATACTGGCACAGTAGGAGTACTTGTTACGCTGAGTCATTTGATTGCGGATGCGTGGAGCCAAGAAGCTGGGAAATCATCGTGGCAATGCTCGGTATTCTCAAGTCGGGAGCGGAGCGGTAATAATGATAACAACGAAGTTTGTGCAATTATTTGCGAAAACTATAACAAAGTTATATCTGTGACCAATATAGTGTTTGATAGAGAAAAAATTGTGCCGGAAGCAAACTTGTTGTCTGATCTGGGGCTTAACTCGCTGGATGTGGTAAATGTTGTAGTTGCATTTGAAGATGCCTTTGGAATTGAGATACTTCTTTCAAAACATCTTGTATTTCTATTCGATATACATTAGAATATAAGTTGAAAGGAAGGTGATATTTATGGCAGCAAAAACCGCAAATGTTTTAGCGAGAGTTGAGCCTGATGTGAAGGAACAGGCTGAGGCCATTTTAAGTCAGCTGGGTATTCCTGCTTCCGTTGTTATCAATATGCTTTACAAACAGATTATCATAACAAAGGGCATTCCTTTTTCGTTATCGCTAAACAAAGAGCCAATCGTGCGAGACGAAATGAGCGAGGACACTTTCAATGCGATGATGGCGAAGGGATTTGCACAAGCAAAGGCAAATGACAGCAGACCTGCCGCCGATGTGATTGCGGACTTAAAGCGTGACATCAGGGAGTGGACGGAATGAATGTTTATTCTGTAAAACCGACAAGGCAGGCGGAGGCGCAGATGAGGGATATTGCGTGGCATATCGCAGTGGAATTGCACAATCCTGATGCGGCTGAAAATCTGATGGACGAATTTGGTGAAGCGTTTGAGACACTCGGCAAAAATCCCGAGAAGCATGAGCCAGTCGATGAAAAGCCGTGGCATAGCGAGGGTGTACGCAAGACACGAGTAAAACATTATCTGATTTATTTTTGGATTGATGTGGAGAATGCCGCCGTACAAATCATGGGCATAGTGTACGAGCGGCGTGACCAAAAGAAGTTTTTAAGCAAAATGAATATGACGGATTGAAATCACAAATATCAATCCACAAGCGGTAGGGCATATAAAACGACTCTGCCGCTATTTTTGATTTATTGTGAGCAATGTGGGAATTGCTTTAGTTTTGAATCAGAGCGATTTTGGTGTGTTTTAGAAGTAAAAAAGGAATGATCTTTGATTATGACCATTCCTTCTTGCTGAGCGGTTTTAGATAGTTTTTCTTTAAGTCGCGGACATTTCCGAAGAATATCATTTCAGACTTGGAGAATATGTTGCGTTCCAGTTTGAGTTTGACTAAAGTTAGCGTGCATAACAAATCCGCTGCTTGGAAAAGCTTGTATTCCGTAGGCATAACCTTACGGAAGATAGGGTTAGGTAATAAAGCATCGAATACGGAAGATAGGATCTTACTGACTTCGACCTGCCCATTATCATAATAGATCTTCACCTTGTCAAAGGAAAGAAATTCCTCATAGTGTTCTCTGATGAATTGAGAAATCTGTTTGGAAAGTTTACCGGTTGCTTCAACCACATCAGAAATCTGTTTCTTTTCAATGTAGAAGCATTTATAACGAATATCAATCTGCCGTATAAAGGCAACCATTTTATTAAAGATGCGACGTCTTTCATCAACAGACATGTTTATATATATCTCTTCTTTACGGATTATTGGTCCGGTATGAATGCAGAGGTCACTGAGGTTAAGGTATGAAAGTTCCTGATTCAACTTGGAAATAGCGGGCTGAACATCGTCCTTTTGATTGTGAAAGATCATTGTAATGATGTAATATGGCAAACGGTAATCATATTCACCAAAATCGCCCGATTCGTCAATAAAGATACTAAGTTCTTTCAATATCGACACCTCTGTAACGTTAAAAATGGCGGGGAACTTCCCCGCCCATGATGGACCTGGGTCTTATGACCAGCCCAAATGAAATCAGTGATTTCGTTGCATTTAGTATATGACAAAATCGGGTGAAATACAATAAAAATTTCAGAAAAAACAGATTCTTTCTGAATAAGCCCTTGCGGTAGTGAAAGATCAAGGAGGAATGCATTATGACAGCAAGAAAGAAAATGTCCCCATCCGAGAGAGCCAAACAGTTTATGCCGTTTGCGGCATTAAAGGGCTTTGAGGAGGCGCTTAGGGAGAAGGAAAAAATGGTGGCCGGGAAGGTCAGTCTGCCGGAGGAGAGCAAGGAAGAGCTTGACCGCAGGCTGCATCAGATACAAAATAATGATACGATCACGGAATAAGATTTCCTTTTTTTACCCCTGGCGATATGTTACAATGAGAGACGAAGTACAGAAAAATCCGTGGAAATCATTTTACACGGAAACCATTTATGCAAATGAGGTGATACATGTGAATCAGGAGCAGAGACTGGATTATCTGGTCGGGCAGTTCAAGGAGGATTCCGTCCAATATAAAAATCTGGAGGTCGGGGCTTCGGTGGAGGAAAAGCGGATTGCACTGCGCTCCCTTATGAATATCCGGATGCCGCGTGCGCTGCCGGAGGAGGTCGAGCGCATTCAGGATGCATATTTAAAGGAACGTGCCGCCGAGAAGGGGATTGTAAAGCCGGAAGACATTCCGACGATTGATAAAGACCTTCACAGCACACATCCGTATGCAAAGCTGCTTTCCGTCTGGCAGGGAGACATCACAAGACTTTCCGTGGATGCAATTGTCAATGCGGCTAATTCACAGATGCTCGGATGCTTCAGACCGATGCATACATGCATTGACAACTGTATCCACACGTTTGCGGGCGTTCAGCTGAGACAGGAGTGCAGCAGGCAGATGAATGAGAAGAGAATGCAATACGGGAGAGCTTACGAGCAGCCTGCCGCACAGCCGATGCTGACCGGAGGCTATAATCTTCCGGCAAAGTATGTCGTGCACATTGTCGGGCCGATTGTGGAGTACCGGCTCACCGCCGAGCTGGAACAGGCGCTGGCAGACTGTTATAGCCGCACGCTCGACTGCTGCCTGCAAAACAACATACGAAGTGTTGCCTTCTGCTGTATCTCCACCGGTGTATTCCGCTTTCCGAATGACCGGGCGGCAGAGATTGCGGTAGGTACTGTTACGAAGTGGCTCTCCGAACATCCGGGCAGCATGGACAGGATTATTTTTAATGTGTTTAAGGATGAGGATAAAAGCTTCTATGAGGAGCAGCTTTCTTAAAAGGAGATGTTTGAGGGATGCTTGAGGGATGCTTGAGGGATGTTTGAGAGATGTTTGAGAGATATTAGAGAGATGGAGGATACAGATGAGAAAAACAGGGGCATGGATTTTAATCATGGCGTTATGTGTGACGGAGCTGCCGTTTCACGCACTTTCCGTCAGGGCGGAAGCAGCCGCGGTATCCGGCAATTCACAATCTGACGAGGAAGCTTTTGAGAGTGAGGCGGTATCCGTAAGCGGAGACGGCATACAGGAGGAAGCGGATTTCCCGAAAGCCGGAGATGCAGGTGTCAGCGGAAACGAAACCGGCACGGGCGGACAGGATGAGGACGAAACGCAGGACGGACAGACGGTGGAAGCGCCGCAGGCAGCCGTACTTTCAAGTGTCAGGGCAGATACCTATCAGAGTATCACGCTGATTTATGAAGCTGTCAGCAATGCTGCCGGATATGAAATCTACCGCGGTGAAAAGTCTGATGAAAGCGATATGGCACTTCTGACCGTGATCGAGGGAAATACAAATCATACCTTTACAGATCGCGGAGCGGACAATCTCGGACTGAAAACAGGAACAGCATACTATTACAAGGTGCGTGCCTATGTGCTTAGCGCCGCGTCAGAGAAAGTATACGGCGGCTTTTCGGCAGTATTGTCGGCTGTCCCGAGTCTGGAACAGGTTCAGGGGGTCTCGGCGGCATCGGAGTCGTACCGATCGATTGCTTTGACCTGGAGCAGTGTGACCGGAGCGGACGGATATGATATTTATTTTTGCGCCAGTGCAGGCGGAGCCTATACTCTGGCAGGAAGTGTAACGGGAAAGGAAACGACGAAATTTTCGCACAATTCATCGAGCCTTGCCGTAGGCAGACAGTATTATTATAAGGTTTGCGCATACAGAAACGTGGCAGGTGTGAAGGTGAGTTCTCCTGCTTCTGCCGTCGTCAGCGCAAAAACCGTGTTATCCCCCGCCAGCCTGACGGCAGTCAAGCGGGTCAATTATAAGACGCTGCAGATTACATATAAAAGGGTGGAGGGCGCAGACGGATATGAAATTTACCGTTCGAAAAAGGCGAACAAGGGATTTAAAAAAATCGGCACGGTGACAAAGGGAAAGACGCTCACCTATAAGGACAAAAAATGCAGTCTCGGTGTGACGTATTATTACAAGGTGCGGGCTTATCGGAAGGTGTCCGGCAAGAAGGTGTATGCCGAATATTCGAAGGTAAAGAAGGGAAATACGACTCTTTCAAAGCCGAAGCAGAAAAAGGCACAGCTTCTCAGCGTCGATACGGCGCAAATCAGCTGGAATAAAGTGGACGGAGCGAAGGGCTATGAGATTTACCGGAGCCTGACTCAAAATGGCAAATACAAAAAGGTAAATACAATCAAGGGCGGCAAGGTGACGAGCTGTGAGATCGCCGGACAGGAGAACGGAAACACGTATTATTACAAAATACGCGCATACTACACGAAGGGCGGAAAGAAAAAGTATTCCTCTTATTCCAATGTCAAAAGCGTGCTGTTCAATGTGTACGGTTACGAAAACGAAAGCTACGAGGATCGGGCAAAACGCATTTTCGGTACATCCTACTATCAGAAATACGGCTCAAAGGAAGAGGCGGCTGCCAACATGAAGACGATCGCAGTTCCGGTGTGGGATTTTAATGCCAACAAGACGGCGAAGGTTACCAAGTATAGGTCACTGACTGTGCACAAGAACATTGCACCGACCGTTCAGCAGATTTTTAAGGAGATTTATGAGGGGAAGGAGCAGTTCCCGATCAAATCGGTCGGAGCCTTCAGCTGGCGCGGTGATACTTCAAACTCCGAGCACAATCAGGGACTTGCGATCGATATTAACCCGGAGGAGAATTATATGATCGATGGGGATACGATCCTGAGCGGAAAATACTGGAAGCCGGGAGAAGACCCGTATTCTATCCCGAGCGACGGCGAGGTCGTCAAGATTATGAGGAAATACGGATTCTTTCAGGGCATCTGGGGAGACCGCAGGGATTATATGCATTTTTCTTATTTCGGGACGTAGAATTGAAGTTAGTATTTTCAGGATTTCAGGTTTGCAGCAAAAAATAGGAAAAGGTGGAAAGACAATGGATATAAACAAAGTATTGGACGGATTGGATGAGCTGTTTGCACAGTACCGGATCGGGGAGGTAGAGACATACCTGACGGACAAGCTGGATGAGGCGGCAGCGGAAGGGGATATGCATTCGTATATTACGCTCTTAAATGAGATGATTGGCTATTGCAGGGATACGAGCCAGTATGATAAGGCAGTTCGGTATTGCAAAATGGCAGAACAGGCAATTACAGAGCAGAAGCTGGAGGGTTCGGTGGCGCATGCGACGACACTGCTTAATATAGCCAATGCCTATCGTGCGGCATCGCTCTTAGCCGATTCGCTGAAATATTACCGTAGGGTGTTTCCGATTTATGAGAAAAATCTGGATCCGAAGGATTTCCGCTATGCTTCGCTGCATAACAATTTAAGTCTGTTGTATCAGGAGATGGGGGATTATGAGCATGCCTGTGAGAGCCTTGAGCATGCGCTGCGCATCGTTTCTTTGTATCCGGAGGCACGCGTGGAGCTTGCAGTCACGCACACGAATCTCGGCATGTCTCTTTTAAAGCTGGATCGGGATGATGAGGCGATGGAACATCTTGAGGAGGCATTTTCTCTGTTCGGACAGGATGAGGAGAAGGATTATCACTACAGTGCGGCGTTATCTGCGATGGCGGAGGCACAGTATAAAAAGGGAAATCTGCATAAGGCAGTGACATATGATGAACAGGCGCTTGCAGAGATCGAGAAGCACGTCGGCAGGACGCAGGCATATGAAGTGGTAAAACAGAACCTTGAGAGGATTCAGGCACAAATCGCACAGAGGGAGGCTTCCGAAAACAAAAGCGGTACGGCGCAAAGCAGCGGTCAGGGAACAGAACAGGCGAACGAAAGGGCGGAAACGGGTGACGAGAGGCTGCAGGAGAAAGGAAAGGCAGATTGCGGCAAAATTCCACAGGGGGGAGACGGAGAGGCGATTCGCGGACTTGCTCTGTGCAGGCGATATTTTGAGACCTATCAGGCACAGCTGCTCAAAGGCTTTGAGGAGTACAAGCCGTACATGGCGTTCGGTCTGGTCGGAGACGGCTCGGACTGTCTCGGCTTTGATGATGAGTACTCGCACGATCATGACTTCGGTCCGGGCTTTTGTGTTTTTTTAAAAAGAGAGCTGTATGACAAAATCGGAGCGAAGCTTGCTGCGGCTTATGAAAAGCTGCCGGAAGAATTTATGGGATACAGACGCTGCAGCACAAAGCAGGGAGCGGCAAGAGTAGGTGTTCGCTGCATCGAGGATTTTTATGCCGAATATATTGGCTGTGAGGATGTTCCCAAGACGCAGGTACAGTGGCTCTATGCCGGGACGGAACGCTTCCGGGCGGCGATAAGCGGGGAGATTTTTGCCGATGAGCTCGGTGAATTTACGAGAATCAGGAACGGACTTTCGGCATTTTATCCGGAGCCTGTGCGCAGAGGGCTGCTTGCCAATGAGCTGGCAATGATGGCACAGACCGGACAGTACAATTACGAGCGGATGCTGCGGCGCGGGGAGAAGGTGACGGCGCAGCTGACTTTGGCAAAGTATATGGAGCATACGATGAATGTCGTCTATTTGTTAAACCGCGTGTATGCCCCGTTCTATAAATGGAAGCATAGAGGAATGCAGAACCTAAAGGTGCTTCCGGAAATCATGGATATTTTAAATGCCATTGCCGATATGGAATATGGAGATGAGCGGATTGTGGCTGTGATTGAGATCATCGCTAAGCTTATCGTGCATGAATTGCAGCAGCAGGGATTGTCGGTCAGCAATGAATTATATCTCGATGCGCAGGCGCAGCAGGTCGCAGGGGCGGCAGAAGATAAGGACGATCAGAGAGGAGAAGAAAGCATGGCTGAACATACAATGCAAAACAAACAGCGCCTCGTGGAGCTTGCGGTACAGCTTGAGTGGGAGGCGTTTGACAAGGTGGAGAATCAGGGCGGGAGAGCAGATTGCCAGGATGATTATGCAACCTTTTCGATTATGCGCAAAAGCCAGTACCTGACATGGACGGAAGAAATGCTCGATCAGTACGTTCAGGATTTTATGGCGGCAAGCGAGGCGGGCATCAATCTCATTACGCAAAAATACGGTTACATGATGGAGAGCACGGCACCGGAGGAGTTCGCAAAGATCAAGGATCAGCTGATGCCGGTTTCCGATGAGAAGCGGACGCTGATTGAACAGATTGTGCAGATTCAGGTCGGTTTTATGGAAGCGTTTGCCGTCGATCATCCGCTCAGTGCCTCGAATGCCAGAAGCATCCATACAAGCGAGGACAGCCTTTACAATACGTCCTATGAGACGTATCTGCGGGGCGAGCTTATGACCTATTCGGATGATATGCTGGTGTTATATGGCAGATTTATTGCAGGTAAGGCACAGAACGGGGAGAATCTTGCAAGGGAGATCCTGAATCATACGGCAGTTCTCTATGGCTATCAGTCGGTCGATGATCTGGAGGAGAAGCTTGCAAAGTACAGCTGACGGGCCATGAACAAAAGCAGGGCGGAACGAACAGGAGAAAATGCGCGGGAGGAAGGTTTATGTCAAAAAAAGCATCCAATTTTCAGAAAAAGGTGATGTCTCTCGGTTATCGGGGAAAGGAGATTTTTAAGCCGCTTGATACGGGCTGGATTGATGAACATGTGGCATGTGTGCGTGAGTGGATTGCGAATATCTTCT
>JAFUZE010000087.1 GCA_017476765.1 Lachnospiraceae bacterium | reverse complement strand
CCATCATCATAAAACCCGATCTTTCCGTGACCGTAAAAGCGCCAAACGGTGTTTCCTTTGTGAAAATTAAGGATTTTGTTCTCTCGCGGCAGGATTGGATCTGTCAGAAGCTCGAGGAATACGAGAGGGCACCAGAGCCGCTTTCCCAGACATTGTCGGAACAGGAGACCCTGCGACTGAAAAAGGAAGCGCGCAGACAGATTACACAGTATGTTGCACATTACGCAGGGCTGATGCAGGCACCCTACGGCCGCATAGCCATCAAGGAGCAGAAGACCTGTTGGGGAAGCTGCAGCAGCAAACGGAATCTTAATTTTAACTGGAAGCTTGTTTTAATGCCTCCTGAGATTATGGAGTATGTCGTCGTCCACGAGCTTGCCCATCTGTTCGAGATGAACCATTCCAAAGCCTTCTGGGATATTGTGGGACATTATCTTCCGGATTATAAGGTGCGCAGAAGGTGGCTGAAGGAAAATGGCAAATTATACTGATTTGTTGCTACAATTTACTAAAAATTCACGGATTTTAATATTTTTGTTGCACTTTTTGCACAAAAATTATATAATATTTATAGATTGAACTTGTAAAATAAACGCTTTTGATCGATTCCAAACAGCGTGGGAAAGGGTGGTGTTTGTATGAATACAATCATTACAATCGGAAGAGAATTTGGTTCAGGCGGAAGAGAAATCGGAAGTAAGCTGGCAGAAGCGATGGGAGTTCCTTTTTACGACAAGGATTTGATTTCCAGAGCAGCAAAAGAGAGTGGTTTTTGCGAAGAAATTATTCAAAATCACGATGAACGTCCGACCAGCAGCTTTTTGTACAATTTAGTCATGGATACCTATTCTTTTGGTTACAATTCCTCCGCGCTGGTAGATATGCCGATCAGCCATAAGGTTTTTCTGGCACAGTACGATGCGATCAAAAAGATTGCGGACGAGGGAAGCTGTGTCATCGTCGGACGGTGCGCAGACTACGCGCTCGGTGAATATGACAACTGTCTGAATATTTTCATCCATGCAGATTTGGAAAGCCGGATTGAGCGTATCGTAAATCGCTATAATCTTCCGGAAGCGAAGGCAAAGGATATGATCATCAAGAAGGATAAGCAGCGCCAGAGCTATTACAATTATTACAGCTCCAAAAAATGGGGTCACTCAAATACGTATGATTTATCGATTAACAGTGCCGTTCTCGGCATTGACGGAACCGTGAAGCTCATTTTGCAGTATATCGAGGATTTCAAAAAGAGCGGAAAGAAGAAACAGAAGCTGTAGGATAGGAGAATACAGTTGTTTTCCGTCATTCTTTTATAAGATGGCGGAAAGCGGTTACAAAAGAGAAAGAAGGCGGTCTGCGTAAGAAACAGACCGCCTTTTCAGACGTTTTTATGCATTAACGAAAGAAGCGCATGACACCGAACACCTTACCTAAAATCTGGCAATCCGGAACGATAATCGGTTCCATCGTGGCATTTTCCGGCTGAAGCCGGATATGCCCGTCCTCCTTATAAAAGGTCTTGACCGTAGCGGAATCATCAACCAGAGCTACGATAATATCGCCGTTTCTGGCACTGTTACAGCACTCAACAAAAATCCGGTCGCCATCATAGATGCCGGCATCAATCATGCTTTCCCCCTTGACCTTGAGCGCAAAGCATTCTCCTCGCGGAACATATTCTGCCGGAACCGGGAAATAATTCTCAATATTCTGCTGTGCCAGTATCGGCTGACCTGCAGCAACCGTGCCTACAATCGGAATATTCGTCATTTCATGCCGAACCATCTGGAAGCTGTCATCGATAATCTCAATCGCACGCGGCTTCGTCGGGTCACGCCTGATATAACCGTTTTTCTCCAAAGTCTCCAAATGAGAATGGACGGAAGAAGTAGATTTGAGGTGAACCGCCTCACAAATCTCACGCACGGCAGGCGGATAGCCCTTTTTTAATATTTCTTCCTTGATATATTCCAAAATTTCCCGCTGTTTATTCGAAATTTTCCCGTATTCCATCCCATTTACCTCCTGAAATTGATCATATTTTTAAGTCAAAAGCATGATATACGGCGGCAATTCGACGAATTTCCAAGCCGATCTCATGATGTAACATAAGTATAACATAACAAAATGCAAAAAGCAAACATATATTCCAAATGCATGTTCGGAATATATGTTCGAAAAGCACTTGACAAAAGAATGTATGTTCGGTACAATACAGTTAGAACAGATGTTCAGGAACAAGTGTTTGGAGGAAATGATAATGTCTAATAAAGGAACACGGGAATATATTGTTGAAGCCGGTTATGATTCCGGCATTCAAAATGAGAATCAGGGAAATCACAATAAAAATCACAATAGAACGGAAAAGCTTCGCAGAATGCGCAGGGCAAAGCGAATGCAGATGCTGCGAAGAAAATATATGATGTGTGCATTCACACTTGTTCTCATTATTTGCGCGGCAATATCCACACATGCATTTAATGCCAAAGCAAAATCCGGCGTGACCGGACAGACCTTGTATAAATATTACAAGAATATTGAAGTACAGCCGAAGGATACGCTGTGGTCGCTTGCAACGGAAAATTATTGTGCCGAAAAGCAAACCCTTCAGGAATATATTACAGAGGTACAAAATATCAATCATTTAAATGACGAACAGATTATTGTCGGAAATCACATTGTGTTGCCGTATTATTCGCCGGAATTTATTTATTATTAGATAAATTTATTTTCAGATAATCAGAAGCACCTACGATTAGAAGCTCTTATCATACATCGATCTTTGCAATCATGTAAGAATTTCTTTATAGGAAAGCAGTGGTTATAACAGAGATGCAACTATTCGCAAAAGAACAGTTTAACGAATAGTTGGTTCGAAATGATTCGGATGAAAAAGTACTTATATATCTGATATTTAAGCCAATTCCTCGGAATCCAGAATGACGGTAAACGGACCGTCATTTAACAGTTCCACTTTCATATCTGCTCCAAATATCCCTTTTTGGACTACGGGGCAGATTCCTTCACATTGCTTTACAATATACTCGTATAATTGGTTTGCCATATCAGGCTTTCCGGCGTTAATAAAAGACGGTCTGTTTCCTTTTCTGCAATCCGCATACAACGTAAATTGGGAAATGAAAAGAAGCTCACCGTTTACATCGGATAAGGATAAATTCGTTTTCCCGTCCTGATCTTCAAAAATCCTTAGGTTCAACAGCTTTTTTATCATTTTATCTGCGATTTCGGTTGTATCCTTCTGACCGATACCGATCAGGACAAGAAATCCCTTCCCAATAGCTCCCTGTATCTGATCTGCCACCTTGACGTTTGCGTGCTGCACACGCTGAATTACAAATTTCATGTAAACTCCATTCCTTTATGCTTTAGCTTTTTTGGTTTATGCTTAAACTTTTCTTTCCTGAATGCTGCGCTTTCCTGATACTTACTTTTCGTTTTGCTTGGAAGGCAGTTTGATTTTTGAAAAAAGCGGTTTCTTTTCCTGCTTTTGATAAGGATTAAGCGGAATATAGCTCTCGTTGTAATAGTCGTCCTTTCCCATATACTCTACCGTATTAGTCGGCATTCCCTTCTTGGACAGTCTTACCGTGATACGCCGTTTTACCAATGCGTAGATGACCGCAAAAATCGGCACGCCCACTGCCATTCCCAGTATGCCGAAGAAACCGCCGAAAATGGTAATGGAAAAAATCACCCAGAAGCTGTTGAGCCCTGTGGAGTTGCCGAGAATCTTCGGTCCCAAAATATTACCGTCAAACTGCTGCAAAATCAGAATAAAAATAATGAACGGGATCACCTGCGGCGGATTGACCATCAAAATTAAAATAGCGCTCGGCACCGCACCTAAGTACGGTCCAAAGAACGGAATAATATTCGTAATACCAACGATCACGCTCACCAGCACGACATACGGAAGCTTCAGAAGCGTCATTCCGCAGAAGCAAAGAATACCGATAATTGCGGAATCTATAATCTTACCGCTGATAAAACCGCCGAACGTCGCATCGACAAATCGAAGATCCTTGATGAAATTGCCTGCATGCTCCTCGCTGAGCAGGGCAAACAGCATTTTTTTACCCTGTGCTGCAAAGTTTTCCTTCAGCCCCATGACATAAATCGAAATGACAAGACCGATAATAAAATTCCACAGAAACTTAGCAAAACCGATTACGCTAAGGGAAAGCTCCCGAATCAAAACATTGATCTGCGGCATGAGCGTATTTTCAAGCCATGACTGCAGTTCGGACGAATACCGGTTGATCAATTCCGTCACAATCTGCTCGATCTGTTTGTTATTTGCAAGCAGCTCTTCGATCCAGTCCTCCAGATTATCCACATAGGTCGGGAACTGCAGAATAATACTCTGTACACTGCCAAGCAGCTGCGGTATGAAAAGCATCAAAAAACCGTACAGCACTAAAAAGAAAAAGATCACCGTAAGTATAATGGAAAAGCTGCGAATCCTTTTTTTGTGCTGTTTGACATCCATATGGAACAGTTCATACAGCTTTCCGATGACTTGCTTCTCGATAAAATTGAGAATCGGATTGAGCAGATAAGCTAATATGAGCCCGTCTATGATAGGCATACAAATGCTTGTCACCTTGCTAAACCCTGCTTTTAATGTCTTCCCGTGAAACAGAATGTAATAAAATAAAATAGAGCCGATAATAACTAAAAGTGCGGTAAGTCCCCAGTATAGATACTTTTTATCCCAGCGGAATTTCATTTTTGTTATGCTCCTTACTTGTAAAAAGATAATAGATGATTGTGAAACTTTCTTCTCCGATATCAGGATATGTACAAAATAACGAAAACGAGGGCGACTCAGCCACTGCTTGGAGCCCGACTTTCGTTATTTTGTACATATGCAATCCTTATTTATTTTATCCTTTGTTCTTAGCCTTGTCAACAAGACATACGGCTTCCCGCATGGCAATTCACTTAACCCTCCCTCTCTGCTTTGTAAGCACAGAGCGCATGGAAGCCAAGTGCGGCAAATCAAGCAATAAATCCGGCGTTGCCCATATTTGCCAAAAGTGATACACTTAAAAATATACATAAGGGATACATAAGGAATTGAGGACGTTTATGGCAAGCACAAATTATCACGATCAACAGAATATAAAAAATATAACGAAGATGCGGGAGGTTCTGGATACTCTGCCGAAATTCTGTAAGCAGTTTTTCCGCGGAATTGAGAATACGACTTCCTCGCGTACACGGTTAGGTTATGCACTTGATCTGCGTATCTTCTTTGAATTTCTAAGCGAGAAGAACAGCTCGTTAAAGAATACGGAAATCAGGGATTTTCGGATTTCCATACTGGATGACCTGACGCGGGAGGACATTGAAGAATATTTGGATTATCTCTCCTATTATGAAAAGGACGGCAAGGTCTATACGAACGACGAGCGCGGCAAGGCAAGAAAGCTGGCTTCCCTGCGCAGCTTCTATCACTATTATTATACAAGTGAGTTGATCGAGAAGGATGTCGCTGCTCTTGTGCCGATGCCGAAGCTTCATCAAAAGGAAATCATTCGTCTTGATCCGGATGAGGTCGCAATTCTGCTCGATGCCGTCGAGCACGGGGACAATCTAACGGAAAATGAACGGCGGTTCCACAATAAAACGAAGGTGAGAGATTTGGCACTCCTTACACTTCTGCTCGGCACGGGTATCCGTGTTTCGGAATGTGTCGGACTGAACGTGCAGGATGTGGATTTTAAAAATGACGGAATTAAGATACGCCGAAAAGGCGGCTATGAGACAGTCGTTTATTTCGGAGATGAGGTGAGGAATGCACTTTTGGATTATCTGGAGGAACGTGAGCATATCATCCCTGCGGAAGGCTCTGAGGATGCCCTGTTTCTATCTCTGCAAAGCAAACGCATCGCTGTGCGCAGCGTAGAGAAGCTGGTCAAAAAATACGCCTCTAAGGTCACTTCGCTGAAGAAAATCACTCCGCATAAGCTTCGCAGTACCTACGGTACTTCTTTGTATCGGGAAACGGGGGATATTTATCTTGTCGCCGATGTTCTCGGACACAAGGATGTCAACACGACGAAAAAGCACTATGCGGCTCTTGAAGATGAGCGGCGAAGAAAGGCGGCGGGGGTGGTCAAGTTAAGAGAGCCTTGAGACATCCCCTTATTGCGCCGCCCTCTTTTTTGTGATTTTGTACATATACGGATATCTGATACGGATTCTGAGAAAGGAGTTTTGCATCTCAGGATACGATAAAACACCGTTCTTGGGCTTTTTACTCTTCTGCTGCCCTGTTGCTGATCAGTTCATGCAATTTGCCGATCGCATCATTCATACCGCCGACCTCATCCACAATGCCCTCTCGCACGATCTCCTCGCCGACGAGCACGCTTCCCACATCCTTTGTCAGCATTTTTGTCTCCATCATCAGCTCCAGAAGCCGTTTTTCTTCTATTTTGCTGTGCTCACAGACAAAGCCGGTGATGCGGTCCTGTATCTGCTTAAAATAGTCAAAGGTTTGAGAAACACCGATAATCATGCCGTTTAGCCGCACCGGATGAATCACCATCGTTCCGGTCTTTACGACGAAGGAATAATTCGTGCTGACCGCAATCGGCACACCGATCGAATGGCTGCCGCCGAGAACGAGAGAAACGGTCGGTTTGCTCAGTGATGCGATCATCTCTGCAATGGCAAGTCCTGCCTCCACGTCCCCGCCCATCGTATTTAGAATAATCAAAACTCCGTCAATGTCGATGCTGTCCTCGACTCTCGCCAGCTGCGGGAGCAAATGCTCATACTTGGTTGCCTTTGTACTGCTTGAGAGAATATCATGCCCCTCCACCTCACCGATAATGGAGATCAACTGAATGCGGTGCTTTTGTCTGCCTTTATCCAAGATCGTCTTGCCGTCGTCCCTGATCTGGTCATCACGCAGTCTCTCCTCATCTATTTTGTTTTCATCCATAGAATTGTCTTTTTCCTTTTTTTCTTCCTTACTCATTATTCTTTTCCCTTTCTTTTTTCGCTGGTGCAGCATTCGGTTCATTCCGGTTTTTTGCTGCTTAAAATAAAAAAAGAACCTCTTTTGAGATCCTTTTTAGTATTTGCCGCATGCTTATTTTCATTCATCCAATCACTTTTTTACCGCTGCTTTTTTGCTATCGGATGTCATAATCATCCGCATCACTGCCGGGAAGATCATAAAACATCTGCTCCTCCGGCACCTGAATATCGTAATCCAACGTTCTTTTTACATGTCTTTTCGGTCCCGGGAGCGGATTCGCCAAAAGCGTAATCGTCTCTCCCTTTTCGTTGACGATCGTCTTTGGCGCCTGGCTTTCACGCTTCTCTCTCTCGGCAAGGCTTTCCGTCATAATGACCTGCTCCGGAGCATAGTTCAGCCGAAGGATCATAAACAGAAGGCTTAACACAAGATAAAAAAGAAAGCAGATTCCGAAT
>JAFUZE010000086.1 GCA_017476765.1 Lachnospiraceae bacterium | reverse complement strand
GCAGAAAAAACGGAGCAGACGAAGCTTCAGATCATCTTAGGCTACCGTGACAGCCGGCTTTTTTTGAGCGAAGAGCTGAAACGTTACGGAGAGGTCTATATCGCGACGGAGGATGGCAGTGCCGGCAGCAGGGGCAACGTGATGGATGCCATCCGGGACAATCAGCTTGCGGCGGACATCATCTATGCCTGCGGACCGATGCCGATGCTGCGCGCCGTCAAGGCTTATGCAGAGCAGAAACAGATCGATGCCTATATTTCTCTCGAGGAGCGCATGGCATGCGGCGTGGGAGCATGTCTCGGCTGTGTCGTTAAGACGAGCGGCATCGATTCCCATTCACATGTAAACAATGCCAGAATCTGTACCGACGGACCGGTCTATCTGGCACAGGAGGTAGAAATCTAATGGATAAGCAGGGAGAAAAGAAGCAAAAGAATACACAGGTGACCATCGCAGGCGTCACCTTCAAAAATCCGGTCATGACTGCCTCCGGCACATTTGGCTCCGGAATGGAATACGGCGAATTTGTGGATTTGAACCGGTTAGGAGCAGTTGTGACGAAGGGCGTGGCAAGCGTTCCGTGGACGGGAAATCCGACACCGCGCATCGCCGAGACCTATGGCGGGATGTTAAATGCCATTGGTCTCCAGAATCCCGGCGTGGAGGTGTTCATTCAAAGAGATTTGGAGTTTTTGAAGCAGTTTGATACGAGAGTCATCGTCAATGTGTGTGGCAGAACCGTGGAGGAATATCTGGCGGTTGCAGAGAGGCTCGCAGGTGAGGCGGTCGATATGCTCGAGATCAATGTCTCCTGCCCGAATGTAAAGGAAGGCGCGATTGCCTTTGGGCAGAGTGCAGATGCCCTCTATGATATTACCTCCCGCATCAAGAAGGTCGCAAAGCAGCCGGTCATAATGAAGCTGAGCCCGAATGTCACGGATATTACGGAGATGGCGAAGGCAGCAGAGGCGGCGGGGGCGGATGCGCTCTCTCTGATCAATACGATTACCGGCATGAAGATTGACATATACAGACAGAAGTTTGTCCTTGCCAACAAGACCGGAGGCATGTCCGGACCGGCAATCAAGCCTGTCGCAGTGCGCATGGTCTATCAGGCGGCAAATGCGGTCAAAATTCCGATTATCGGAATGGGCGGCATCGCAGGCGGCGAGGATGCCGTCGAGTTTATGCTTGCAGGTGCGACGGCGGTCGCTGTCGGTGCGATGAACTTTGTCAATCCTTATGCGACAGTGGAGACGATAGAAGGCATCGAGGACTACATGGATAAGCTGCAGATTGCGGACATAAACAGCATCATCGGGCTTGTGAAATAGAGGAAATCGTAATCGGTTTTTGTTTGTTTACGATCCAATTATACTCATAACCTCCCCTCCGGGTGAATACATTGTGTTATAGAGGCAAAAGTCACGGCGGCATGAAAGCCGGAGCTCTTTGTCAGATAAATCAATGTGAGCCGGTCGGGAGGTTTTTTATGGAGCTGATGAAAAAAAATATACATATGGACTGCTGTGGAAATCACACCTCCACGCAGATTACCGTGGAGGAGGATTTTGTCATACCGGACGTTCAGCCGGATATAAGTGAGGTCATCTTTGAGCACTGTCAGGTGAAGCTGGAGGATGCCAGATCGTCGGAGGATCATGTGGCGATTCACGGTGAGCTGGAGGTTGCGGTGCTCTATCAGACAGAGGGAAGCGAAAAGAGTCTTGCACATGTGCAAAAGACAATTCCCATCCGGGAGGAGGTTTACTTGGACGGCGTAAAAGCCGGAGATGTCATCGATGTGAAGTGGAAGCTGGAGGATCTGACGGTCGGCGTGATCAACTCGCGCAAGCTCAATATCCGAGCCCTTCTGGAGCTGAAGCTGCAGGAGAGAAGTATCCGGGATGAGGAGGCGGTTTCTTCCTTTTACGATGAGGAGATGGTCGAGCACCGTCAGAAAACCATTCAGGTTGTGCAGCTTGCCGTCAGCAAAAAGGATATCTATCGCGTCAGACAGGATATCGAAATCGGAAACAACCTGCCGAACATTCAGGAAATTCTCTTTTCGAGCGTGCAGGGCGGCTGTCTGGATTTTCGACTGCAGCGGGATAAAATCCTGATCAAAGGAGAGTTCCCTGTTTTTGTGCTCTATGAAGGGGAGGGGGAGGATGCACCTGTCCGCTTCGTGGAGAGTACGCTGCCGGTGGACGGTGAGATTCCGTGCAGCGGTGTCCGGGAAGAGATGATATCGGATATCAGCTGGCAGATTACCCATGTCGAGGTCGACAAGAAGCCTGACTTTGACGGGGAGGAGCGCATGCTCGCCATCGAGGTGGTCTGCAGTCTGGACATCAAGCTGTACGAGGAGGAGGAGCTCTCGCTCCTGAGTGATGTGTACGGAGTGACAAGGGAGATCGAGGCGGAAACAGTTGCCGGGTCGTTCCGGAGACTGCTGATAAAAAATGACGGCATTTTGCGAATGGAGGAAAAGCTCAGGGTCAAGACCGTCTCGCCGATTCTCCAGCTGATTCACCAGGAGGGGAAGGCTGTCATCGAGGAGGTGCAAATCCGCAAAGGCAGTCTCGATATTACAGGCACGCTTCTGCTGCAATGTCTCTATGTGACGGGAGATGACAGCATGCCGTATCGTTCCTTTAAGGAAGCGCTTCCTTTCACCTACACGATGGAGATCAAGGATGTCAGACAGGACAGTATTGTGCATGTGGATGTTTGCACGGGACAGCTGAATGTGGCGTTATCCGGCAGTGACGAGATCGAGGTCAAGGCGCAAATCCACATATCGGTACTTGCCTTTGAGGAAATCCATGAGGATATCATCTGTGACATCAAGGTAGGCGAGCTGGATATGGAAAGACAAAGAAAACTGCCGGGCATTGTGATCTATGTGGTAAAAGAGGGCGACAGCCTTTGGGACATCGGCAAGAAATATTATGTACCGGTCGAGAAGATCAAGGAGCTTAACGGGCTTGTGCAGGACACCTGTAAGCCGATGGATAAGCTGCTGATCGTAAGAGCGTAGTAAAAAGCGTAGTAAAAACCCGAAAAAGATAAAATTATCCCTAAAGTTTTTGCGATAAAAAGCCGATTATAATTTTAGTACTATACATATGCAGAAGAGAAGCTCCGCATGGATGGTACTACAACACCAATCATATACCAAGGAGGGATGAGAATGAACGTAAACGGAGTTACAAGTGCGGATACTTATGCGTCTACCTATGCATCGCAGAGCGCTTCCGCAAAGGCGACAGAAGAGACAGCAGCTTCTTCCGCGAGCGCAGCTACAGAGGCTGCCGTGTATGAACCAAGCGCTGATACGGCGCAGCAGGCTGTGACGAAAACCTATCAGAAGAATCCGCAGCTCGTTGCAAAACTGCAGGCAGATGCGGACGCAAGAACCTCACAGCTGAAAAGTCTGGTAGAGCAGCTGATTACGAAGCAGGGGCAGACGATCGGCAAGGCAAATAATATGTTCAGCTTTTTAGCAGGCGGCAATTTTACTGTGGATCCGGCGACAAGGGCACAGGCACAGGCGGATATCGCAGAGGACGGCTACTGGGGTGTTAAGCAGACATCCGATCGTATTCTGGATTTTGCAAAGGCGCTTTCAGGCGGTTCACCGGAAAAGATGAACAAGATGCTCGATGCATTCAAAAAAGGCTTTGAGCAGGCGACCAAGACATGGGGAAAACAGCTGCCGGATATTTCACAGCGCACCTATGATGCAGTGATCAAAAAATTTGAAGATTACCAGAATGCCGAGACCGCTTCTCAAGTGTAAAACGGTATGACAAACGAATCAATCCCCGGGGCAAAATCCCGGGGGTTTTGTTTACATTGCGAGCTTGCAATTTAGGCCGGGCTTGCATATAATAAAAAGTGTATACAAAGTACACGAATAATACAAACGAAAACGTGTATGATGTAAACGAAGGAGAACGCCTATATGGAAAATCTTGTGAGAAAAGCGTACGGAAAAATAAATCTCGGATTGGACGTTCTGAGGAAAAGACCGGATGGCTATCATGATGTCCGAATGATCATGCAGACGGTTGACCTTTGTGACACCTTAACCTTTGTAAAAAGAGGAGACGACAAGATCGTGCTCACTTCTAATAAAAGGGAGCTTCCAAACGACGAAAATAATCTGATTTATAAAGCGGCAAAGCTGCTGTTTTCGTATAAACAAATGTCCGGTGGGGTCAGCATCCATCTCGTCAAAACTATACCGATTGCTGCGGGAATGGCGGGCGGCAGTGCGGATGCGGCAGCGACACTGTGCGGACTGAATGACTTGTTTGAGCTGGGTCTTAGCACCGAGGAGCTGTTAGAGCTCGGTGTGCAGATCGGAGCAGACGTGCCGTTTTGTATTGTCGGAGGCTGTGCCCTGTCCGAGGGAATCGGGGAGGTGCTCACAC
The DNA here is from genome assembly GCA_017476765.1 of Lachnospiraceae bacterium. GTDB lineage: Bacteria > Bacillota > Clostridia > Lachnospirales > Lachnospiraceae > JAFUZE01. The sequence continues at coordinate 690 of JAFUZE010000086.1, read as the reverse complement.
CCCTTGTCAATTCGCTTCCGTGTGAGCTCGTTCTTGCCAAGCCGGATATCGATGTGTCCACAAAGTATGTTTACGAGCATCTGAGACTGGATGAGCTGGAGCACCATCCGGATATTGACGGCATCCGCCGTGCGATGGAAAGCGGCGATCTGGGTGGTATGTGCAGCCTGCTTGAAAATGTGCTGGAGACGGTGACTGCGGAAAAATACGAGGTCATCGGGGAACTGAAACGGGAGCTGCTGCATCAGGGCGCCGAGAATGCTGTGATGAGCGGCAGCGGACCGACCGTGTTCGGGCTGTTTGCCGTCAGGGAGCAGGCAGAGGCGGCGAAAAAGGCAATTTTGGAAAAGCAGCTGGCAAAGGAAGTGTTTGTGTCCCGTTTTATGAACGCGCAGGAGAGTTAGAGGAGAAAGATACGATGAAAGATATGCTTCAGGAAAACATGGACGAATATTTACCGCTCTGGGATGTCGTATTCAAGACGCTCAGACAGGCGATTCTGACCGGTGAGCTGGAGCCCGGTGAACGCCTGATGGAAATTCATCTGGCGAAAAGACTCGGGGTCAGCCGCACGCCTATTCGTGAGGCAATTCACAAGCTGGAGCTGGAAGGGCTTGTCACGATGGTGCCGCGGAAGGGCGCACGTGTGGCACAGATCACGCAAAAGAATTTAAAGGACGTGCTGGAGGT
>JAFUZE010000085.1 GCA_017476765.1 Lachnospiraceae bacterium | reverse complement strand
CTATGCAAATGCACTCTCCGCTATGCAAATGCACTCTCCGCTATGCAAATGCACTCTCCGCTATGCAAATGCACTCTCCGACTTCTTACTCATCAGACTCCCTTTTGACCCCGAACTGCTCCTGATATGCATCTATGATCGCAAACAGCTCCGAATACGGCTGATCAATCATCGAAACCGTCTCGCCCAGTTCTAACAATTTGTCCGTATCCGCTGCATATTCCTCCCATGTCGGCAGCCCGTCCCCGTTCGGATCACCGTATTTTACAAAATTCACCCAGTAATCGGTCATCCGATCGGAAAGCTGCTCGTCCGCCTCATCATACAAAAATCTGTTCCGCCACAAATTTCCGTAAGCATAAGGAAGCTCTCCTGCATGATTGGCGCGAAGTCCTCGGTTGTCCTTCGTAAAGTAGTACTGATAGACCGGTTTATTCTGTTTTATCATATAATTTGACCATGTATAGTGACTGTATCCAAACCACGCCGCACCCAAAACACGATTGATTGCTCCCTTCGCATTTCCGCCTCTCTCAACAAGATAGTTGTAATCCACCGGATACGAACCGGCAGGGTACAGCTCGGCAATCTGCTCGGCATAATCGCCGAAATCGTTTCGCAGATAATCCAAATAGTTCTGATCGGTCACCTTATAAAACAGATTAAACACATTCGCCTCATGTGAGTTAAAGCCGTTGAGCAGCGCCTGCTCATGATTTTCGCCTTTTTCGTAGGTGAGATACGGCTGCTCGTCAATCGCATAGCCGTCCACGGTCATCGTATCGTTGCGGTACTCTGTCGCAAGTAGCTTCTCCGCATCCATCTGCCGAAGCTCATCGATACTGCCGGCTCCCATCTCCTGCATGATCGCAGAGCCCGTTTGCAAAGCGTCGTCAAAATCCCGAAAGGTATGAAAAGGCTTTTTTGCCGTAATTCCGCTGCTCTCCGCAATCGCATAGCGAAACAGCCCTTCTGTAAGCGGCGAGACACACAGGGCATTGACACTGGAGGCTCCTGCCGATTCCCCGGCAATCGTGATCTGATCCGGATCACCCCCGAATGCCTCGATATTTTCATGAATCCATTTCAGTGCCTGAATCTGGTCGAGCAGCCCGTAATTTCCGGTCGTCCCGTTCGGAGATTCTGCGGCAAGCTCTTCCGTTGCAAGGTACCCGAACACACCGAGCCGATACGCAAGGTTCACGACAATAATGCCTTTTTGGGCAAGCGTCTCCCCATTGTATTCGCTGTAGTAGGTCTGCCCGGTCATCAGAGAACCGCCATGTATATAGACTAAGACCGGCACATCCTTGATTTCACCTGCCGGCTTCCACACATTCAGATAGAGGGAGTCTTCGCTGACAGGCTCGCGGTAATTGTCCTTGAGGGTGATTTTGTAATTGTGATAAAACATCATCGTGACAAGCGAATCATAAAGCGGATGATTTCTGCCCTGCATCGACATCGGCGCAAAGTGATCGCAGACCCGGATGCCTTCCCAGCTTTCCGGCTCCTGCGGCTCCTTCCACCGAAGCTCTCCGACCGGTGGCTTCGCATAGGGAATGCCGGCGTACACCTCAACCGATTTATCTTCATTGTATACTCCGGTAAGCTGTCCCTGCCTGACCGTGACGATATCCGTAGACTCCGGATGCGCAAGCTCTGTCGCAGGCACTGCTTTGTACGGCGGTGCCGATAAGCGGTATACGAGCACCAGAAGGGCAGAAAGGCATACCCATCCCGCCACCCGAAGCTGCGGCTTTTTCCCCTCTAAAAATCTCATCGCAAAAACGATATATCCTGTAAAAACGATACCGGCAGCAATCCAGCCGGCAACAACATTTTTGGACAACTCCAAAATAGTGCCGTACAAAAGCATGATAATACCTATCACAATCCAAAAGCTTTTCTTTCTCTTCATATCGTCTCCTTTGTTCCTATCCGGCAGTGCCTGCACACTTTTCGCCGCTGCTTTCTCCTGCCGGTCATCCCTGACATCCGAATGGATGCGCTTTCTTACATTATTCTACATCATGCCATCCCGTTTCGTCTATCCGATTCGACAAAATATGCGCCGCACCCTCTATCAATCGCTGTCGCTGCAATTCATCGCTCCATCAATACACAGCATTTTTGTGCGCCTTATCAGGTAAAAAGTGTCACTTGCCCGAAAGAGAATTGTAACAAGGCGGATTGCTTGTTACAATATGTACAAAGCTGCCATGTACCGGAGCTTTCCGGGCAGACTCCCATGAAAGGAATACTTTTATGAAATTTACTGTTATAAAAATTGCAGAAGGGGAGGACGAAGTCATCCTGAAATACCGAAGTATGACACCGGAGACAGAGCGAATGATTCATCTTTTGCAAAGCGGGTCGAAGCGGCTCGTCGGAATGAAAGGGAAAACACAGGTCGTACTAAGCAAAAGCGAAATTTTGTATATCGAAAGCGTGGACGGAAAAACCTTTGCATACACGCAGGAGGATGTCCTGCGGCTTGAGGATACGCTCAGTCAGTTAGAACATCTGCTAAATGACATCAACTTTTTTCGATGCAGCAAGTCGATGATTCTCAATATCGATAAAGTGAAATGCCTGCGGAGCCTGCCCTCGAACCGCATTGATGCCACGATGTGCAATGGCGAACATATTTTGATCTCAAGAACCTACGCATCTGATTTCAGAAAGAGATTAAAGGGAGGGCGAGCACAATGAATAAGAAAAAAGTATCGCTTCCGGAGCGTTATCTGACAAAGGAAATCGGAATTGAATTCAAAGCCTGCCTGTATTTCTTCTGCATTTTGTTCTTTTATTGTGTGTACCGGGTCATCGGCGGAAGCCTCCATGCCAGTATCATTCATATGACAGAGATGATTCTTCTGACCTATGGAATGGGCTATGTGCAGGTCTATCTGCTGTCCGATTTTGACGAAGCGGAATGCTGGAGAATGCGCGAGATTTTTTATATGCTCTTATGCTCGCTGCTTTATACCGGCATCTCCTTGCTGGGGCGATGGTTTGACCGAAATCCGGGCGTAACGATCGGCTTTGCGCTGTATATGATGCTCGCCTATGTGTGTGCATTTCTTGTCTACAAAGCAAAACGTGATATTGATGCGAAGCTTTTAAACGAGGATTTGAAGGCTTTTCAGGAAAGGCGGATAGAGGATGAAGAACGTGATCGAGATTCATGAGCTTACCAAAAACTACGGAAAGCACCGAGGGGTATCCGACTTGAGCTTTTCGGTAACGGAGGGAGAAATCTTTGGTTTTCTCGGACCGAACGGGGCGGGCAAATCGACGACGATCCGCTGTATGCTTGGACTGATTTCTTTTGAGCGCGGCAGCATCAAGCTCTTAGGCAGGGATATCCGAAGCAGCAGGGAGGCACTTTTAAAAGAGGTCGGTTATATGCCCTCCGAATCCATGTTTTATCCTGCCATGAAGGTTCGGGATGTGATTAAAATGGCTGCGGATGTGAGAAAACAAAACTGCCGCGCCGAAGCTGAACGCTTGTGCGAACGTCTGCAGGTGGATATGGATAAGAAAATTTGCGATTTGTCGCTGGGCAACCGCAAGAAGGTCAGCATTGTGTGCGCGATGCAGCACAAGCCGGGATTGTTTATCTTTGATGAGCCGACCAGCGGCTTGGACCCGCTGATGCAGACCGAGTTTTTTTGTCTGATCAAGGAATATGTTTCGCAGGGAACAACCTGCCTGCTCTCACCCCATGTGCTCTCTGAGGTCAGGCGATACTGCAAAAATGTCGCGATTATGAAGGATGGGAAGTTGCGGTGCGTCGATGCGGTATCAAACATCACAAAAGCAAATGCCAAAAGAATCAAAATGATTCGGGACGGAAAGCGCGAGGATTTTCTTTATGAAGGGGATTTGAATGATCTGCATAAGGAGCTGGCGGGGCATGATATCACCGATCTTCTGATCGAGGAACCGTCTTTGGATGAAATCTTTATGCATTTTTACTCGGAGTAGACAGGAAGCGCTGCAACGTTACTGAGGCAGAAGGGAGACTCGTATGGTTACCGTTTACAAACATGAACTGAAAACAAATATAAAAAGCCTGCTCATCTGGTGCATTTGTGTCGGCGGAATGGGGCTTGCATGCATCTTGCTTTTTTCCGGCATGAAGAGCGATATGGAAGGTATGGCGGATACCTTTGCATCGATGGGAGCCTTTTCCGATGCGTTCGGGATGAGTCAGCTCAGCATTGCCACTCTGTCCGGCTTCTATGCCGCCGAAGTGGGAACGATTCACGGACTGGGCGGAGCAATGTTTGCCGCCATCCTGAGCACTGTCATGCTCTCCAAAGAGGAGGACGGACATACGAGTGAATTTCTGTTTTCCCTGCCGATTTCAAGGCAGAAGGTCGTGCTGGCAAAATGGCTCGCCGTCCTGTCCCATGTAATTTTGTTTAATCTTCTCTGCACCGCTCTCTATGCCGCAGGATTTACCGTCTTGGGCGAAGAGATGCCTGTCCGTGAGTTTTTGATCTATCATGGCATGCAGATCGTGATGCAGTCAGAGCTCGCCGCAATCTGCTTTGGCATCTCCTCTTTTATGAAGAAGAACAGACTCGGCATAGGACTTGGAATCATCCTGCTCTT
>JAFUZE010000084.1 GCA_017476765.1 Lachnospiraceae bacterium | reverse complement strand
TAGATGATACCCTTGTATTCCTCATACTCCGAGAGCTCGCCGATGAAAAGCTCATCCACGCCGTCCCCTGTCAGATCGCAATAATAATATCCGATCACATCAAGAGGATCCTTTTCCTGCTCTCCGCTATAGCGCATCGCATACATATAACTCATATTCTCCTGTTCAAGCTTATCCGGACCCCATTCCTCTCTGACTGCGGTCACATACTTTTGCAGAACCTCTCCGTATAAATCCTCCCCCTGCATGCCCGCACCTGCCCGGTAGACACCGTCAACCGCTATGATGCTTTCCGTGGCCTGCTGTGCGGCATCCATAATACTGGAATACTTTTCGTGCGCATCTCCCTCCGGATCAAACTGCACATCCGTCGGATACTCAACCACAAGGTCATACGTTTTCCCTTCGGCATCCGTCAGCTCGCCAAGCTTATGTCCGGACGGTAGCTGAGCATACTCCGCAGGGTCTTCATACGCAAAAATACCGAATACAAATCCGCCGAACTCTTCTCTGGAGGTTTTCTCATAGATAGAGATGTCACCATACTCGTCGGTCTCGGCATCATAAAGACCGTCCAGCTCCTTCGGCATCGTAATGGAAAAAAGTCTGCCGGAGATTACAGCTGCGTCCGGTTGTGCCTGTTCCTGCTCCTTTTGCTCCTTTGAATCCGATTCCTCCCCGTCTGTCTGCTCGGAAGGCTGCGACTCCTCCTGTCCTTCCTCCTGTTGCTGATCCTGCATCTGTTCGGTACCCTCAGGCTCTCCCTCTGCCTGCGGAGCCTGTTCCCGGCTGCCTTCCCGGCATCCGGTAATTCCAAGTGCCATTCCCATAAAAACAATTCCCAAAAGCCATCCCATTTTTCTCTTTCTCATCAATTTTCACCTCACGTTTTCATTATATGATGCTAGTGCACTGCATATGGTATGCAGGAAGGTGCCTGCGCACCTTTTGCCCTCAACATCACTATCTGCTTCTCACTAAAAGCAGTTCCCCACGAAGCTCACAGGCTTCCACGCTTTTAAGCACATTGGAGAGATTTTCATCTGTGCGGATTGCTGCCTTCATATATTCCCTTGTGTACCCGACATAATAATGCTGCCCGTCAAGCTCCTTCTCCTCCTCAAAGAGAACCTCGACCTGCTTTCCCAGAAACTGCCTGCGGAACGCATCCGACTGCTCCCTCTCAAGGGCAAACAGCTTGTGGCTGCGCATTTTCTTCTCCGCCTCCGTCAGCTGTCCCGGCATCGATGCCGCCCTGGTTCCCTCACGCCTCGAGTAAGGGAAAATATGCATCTCAAAAAACTGTACCTTTCTCAAAAACTCTTCCGTAATGGCAAAGTCTTCCTCCGTCTCACCCGGGAAACCGACAATCACATCCGTCGTGATGGCGGGAGCATCGAAATAACGCCGCAAAAGGAGCACCTTTTCCAGAAACTCCTCCGTATCATAACGGCGGTTCATCGCCTTTAGCGTTTTATCACAGCCACTCTGCAGCGACAGATGAAAATGCGGACAAACCTTGTGCAGCCCGGAGAGCTCCCTCGCAAATTCCTCCGTCACGATACGGGGTTCCAGAGAGCCGATTCGAATGCGTTCGATGCCGGATATTTCGTGGATTCGGCGAATCAGCTCGAGAAGATGGGGCTTCTTATCCCAGTCCAGTCCGTAGGAGCTGATATGAATTCCCGTCAGGACGATCTCCCGGTATCCTTTGTCCCGCAGACCCGAGATTTCCTTCACAATCTCCTCCATCCTTCGCGAACGCACTCTGCCACGCGCATACGGAATAATGCAGTAGGTGCAGAACTGGTTGCAGCCGTCCTGAATTTTGATATACGCTCTTGTGTGCTCCGCCGTGTCGGTGAGCATCATCTCCTCATATTCGTCGGCAGCTCCGATATCGATGATCGTCGTGCAGCCGAGCGTCTTGCGCTCCACTTCCGCATTTCCCGGCAGCTGCGCAGCTTTGCCATCATGTGCCGATCGCCTTTCGCCCAGACTGCTGCCGGAGGTATGCGCTTTGCCGCCCGCTTCCACTTTGCCCTCATCTGCCGAACGCCTCTCGCCCAGACTGCTGCCCGGGGTATGCGCTTTGCTCTCATCTGATGACTGCCTCTCGCTCAAAAAGGCCTCGAGTATCTCAACAAGATCCTTCTTGCGGTTGTTTCCGATCGCAAGATCGATGCAGTCATCCTTCAGCGCTTCTTCCTTTCCCGCCTGCACATAGCAGCCCATCGCCACAACAACCGCTTCCGGATTGAGCTTCTTTGCCCGATGCAGCATCTGCCGGCTTTTCCTGTCTGCAATGTTAGTCACCGAACAGGTATTGACAATATAAACATCCGCCTTTTTATCAAAAGCTACAATTTTGTATCCCTTTTCTTGTAACTTTTGTTGCACAAAGTCCATCTCGTAGGAGTTCACCTTGCAGCCAAGGTTATGTAATGCCACATTTTTCATATGAATCCTTTCTTTTTTTTGTATTGTTTTCGTATTGACTTTTCCATAGCAAACCTTTAGTATAAGTGGTGGAAGGTATGCAAACAAAAGGAGGTAAATTACATGAAAACAGTTCAAATTTCTTTAAATTCAATCGACAAAGTAAAATCCTTTGTAAACGATATTACAAGGTTTGATTATGATTTCGATTTAGTATCCGGAAGATATGTCATTGATGCAAAGTCCATCATGGGTATCTTCAGTTTGGATTTATCAAAGCCAATCGATTTGAACATCCACGCAGAGGACAACGTTGATGCTGTTTTGGAAGCATTAAAGCCGTACCTCATCTAATCGTTTCAAATAGGATATGTCAGAAAGAGAACAAGGATTTCGATCCTTGTTCTTTTTATTTTCCGACTTTTATTCATTACGAGATCGCAATGACTTCCTTCGTCTCAAGTGCAGTCTGAACCAGCTCCTCTATCTTTTCCTCCAGATTCTGCTCATGCGCCTTGATAATGTTAATATTCGGCTTCGTCACCGGGTGCTTGGCCACAAAAATCGTGCAGCAGTCCTCATACGGCTGTATCGAAGTCTCATAGGTGTCGATTTTTTCCGCAATCTCCACGATCTCCTGCTTGTCAAAGCCGATTAACGGGCGATAGACCGGAAGCGAGCAGACCTCATTTGTCGCAGCGAGGCTCTGCATTGTCTGGGAAGCCACCTGACCGATGCTCTCACCGGTAATGAGGCCCAGACAGTCCGTATCCTTTGCAATCTTTTCCGCAATGCGCATCATCCATCTGCGCATGATGATTGTCAGCTCGTCATGCGGACATTTGTCATAAATATAAAGCTGAATATCGGTAAAGTTAATGACATGCAGGTTCATCGGTCCGGAATAGGCGGACACATACTTTGCCAGATCCACGACCTTCTGCTTTGCCCTCTCACTCGTATAAGGCGGTGCATGAAAATAAACCGCATCGATTTTCACACCGCGCTTGCTTATCATATAACCGGCGACCGGGGAGTCAATGCCTCCGGAGAGAAGCAGCATTGCTTTTCCGTTTGTTCCAACCGGCATTCCTCCCGGTCCCGGAATAATTTCCGAATAAATACATATTTTTTCCCTGATTTCGACATGAAGCTCAAAATCCGGCTGATGAACATCCACGCTCAGTTCCGGGAAGGCATCGAGCAAAACACCTCCGAGCTCGCAGTTAAGCTCCATCGAAGTAAGCGGATAGTTCTTTCGCGCTCTTCTTGCGTTGACCTTAAAGGTCTTATTCTTATCCGGATAAACACTGTCCACAAAGGCAGTTACATCCTTACCGAGCTGTTCAAAGCCCTCATCCTCCACATAGACAACCGGACAGATTCCGGAGATTCCGAATACCTTCTTCAGTGCGTCCACGGTCTCGTCAAAATCGAACGGTGATAATGCATCTGCATAAATTCTGCCCTGCGTTTTGTACACCTTAAATTCACCTTCGACCTTTTTTAAGGCATGGCGAATCCGGTCTACCAGAGCATCCTCAAAGAGGAAACGGTTCTTTCCTTTAATTCCGATCTCGGCATATTTAATCAAAAATGCTTTAAACATCCTGTGTTCCTTCCTTTTCTTTTTTCACTGCCCGTCCGGTGCTGCCGGGAAAGGCTTCCTGTGAGCAGCCGCGCAAAAAACCTATCTGCGCGTGTAGCGCCGAAGCAGCGGCACGATTTCCTTTAAAATTCGAAGCGTATAATCGAGCTCTTCCTTTGTCGTAAAAACAGAGAAGCTGAATCTGAGTGTGGAATCAAGCAGCTCCTGTGCCACTCCCATAGACTGCAGCGTAGCGCTGATCGTGTGCTTTCTCGATGCGCAGGCGCTGCCCGCCGATACATAGATGCCCCGCTCCTCAAGCGCATGCAAAAGCACCTCGCTGCGGATACCCTCCACCGAAAGGCTGACGATGTGAGGTGCGCCCTCCCGGTCTCGCGGTCCGTTCAATATCACACGGTCGATCTTCTGTGCCTCTCTGATAAAATAGCTGCGCAACTCATACAGCTTTTCCTGATCCTCCTCCAGATGACTATACAGCACATCCGCTGCCATTGCAAGTCCTGCTATGCCGGGCACATTCTCCGTGCCGGGGCGCATGCCCTTCTGCTGTCCGCCTCCCCAAAGGATCGGCCTGATCTTTGCCGCATCATTCACATACAAAAAGCCGGTGCCCTTTGGTCCGTGTATTTTATGCCCGCTGACGGAGAGCATATCGATATTCGCCTTCTTCGGATAAATGCGGAATTTTCCGAAGCTCTGTACCGCGTCCACATGAAACAGAATCCTTCTGTCCATAGACTTGATCAGCCGTCCCGCCTCCTCGACCGGCTCCAACGCACCGACCTCGTTGTTCACATGCATCATCGAGACAAGTATCGTGTCCGGGCGGATTGCCCTTTGCAGCGCATCGAGGTTCGCATTGCCATATTTGTCAACCGGAAGATAGGTGATCTCAAAGCCCTCCTCACCAAGCGCCTTCATCGTCTGCAAAATTGCCGGATGCTCAATGCGCGTCGTGATGATGTGCCTGCCTCCCCTGCGGTTCGCATAGGCAGCCCCCATGAGTGCCCAGTTGTCCGCTTCGGTTCCGCCGGAGGTAAAATAAATTTCCTTTTCATTTACCTTTAATATTTTGGCGAGTGTCATTTTGGCCTCTTTGATATAACGCTCCGCCTCCACACCCTTTGTATGCATGCTGGAAGGATTCCCGTAATCCTTTGTCATAATCTGATACATCAGCTCTGCCACACGATCCAGCGTTCTGGTCGTTGCAGAGTTATCTAAATAGACTTCCATAACTGCTCCTGACATCCTGATTTCTTACTTTAACATATGCCCTCATTCATCCAATTGATACAACAGAAAAGCAAGCACTGCCATGCCTGCGGTCTCGGTTCTGAGGATGCGTTTCCCGAGACTTACCGGCACAATGCCGAGCCTCCTTGCCGCCTCAATCTCCGACTCGTCAAAGCCGCCCTCCGGTCCGATGAAAACGGCAACGCTCTGCCCTCTTTTGATGCCGCCGATCAGCTCCCTCGTAGCCTGCATCCCTTCCGCAAGCTCGTAGGGAATCATCCGGACATCCATATCCTTTGCATAGGCAAGTGCCTGTTCGAAGGAAACTGCCTCGTGAATCTGCGGAATGACGCCGCGCCTGCTCTGCTTCGCCGCAGCCTCCGAAATTCCCTGCCACCTTGTAACCTTCTGCTTTGCTTTCTTCTCATCCAGCTTGACCACCGAGCGCTTCGTCCGCATCGGAATGATTTCATAAGCGCCGAGCTCAACACACTTTTGAATGAGAAGCTCCATCTTGTCCGCCTTCGGGAGTCCCTGAAAAAGATATACCCTGCACGGAAGCTCCACCGCATCCTCCTTGATGAACCAAACCTCCAGCTCGATCTGCCCTTCCTGAAACTCCTTAATACCGCACCGGTATTCCCTGCCATCCCCGCTGCACTTGACCGACAGTTCTTCACCGACCTTCATGCGCAGCACATTCCTGATATGATTGACATCCTTGCCGGTGATCACGACTCTTTTCCCTGAAATCTGCTCCGGCTCCACAAAAAACTGATACATGTCCTTTTGCTTCCTTATCTCCTCGCAATATTCCCGCAATATGTTTGCAATTCCTCAAACAGTTCGCAATCGCCGTTTGGATATCGCAGCTTTCCATATCGCCACTTACATATTTCGGCTTTCTATATCGCTGCTTTCTATTTACAGCTTTCTATATCGCCGCTTTATAACGGCTTCTGCGCAGTGATGCTGACCCACTCTCCCTGTCGGGTAATCTCCAGTATCGTCAGTCCGGCCTCTTTGACCGCATCGGCAACGGTCTGCTCCTTGTTATCAATAATGCCTGATGTGATGTAGATGCCGCCCGGCTTTAAGTGCGGGATGACCACCGGTGTCAGCGGGAGCAGGACATCCGCAAGAATATTGGCGACTGCGATATCATATTTGGCATATCCGACCTTATCGCGCAGCTCTTGATCGGTAATCAGATTTCCGATGTGCATTTCAAACTGCGCCGGGGCAATCCCGTTGCTCTGCATGTTCTCCCGGACTGCGTCCGCAGCACACGGGTCAAGATCGGTTCCTACCGCATGCCGGATTCCGTAAAGCAGGGAAACGATGGACAAAATGCCGCTCCCCGTTCCGACATCCAGCAGTTCGGTATCGCTTTTCACATATTTTTTGAGCTGCCGAATGCACAGCTGGGTCGTCTCATGCATACCGGTTCCGAACGCCGTGCCAGGGTCGATATGCAGAACCGGTCTGCCCTCATCCTGCTCTCTGATTTTCTCCCACGAAGGGACAACCAGCAGATCGTCGATGGAAAACTGGTGAAAAAATTCCTTCCAGTTATTAATCCAGTCCTTGTCCTCCGTCTCCGAAACGGTAATCGTGCCTTCACCGATATCCATAAAACTGCGGATATCATCCAGCTCCTGTTTGATCTTCGCCAGAAGCTCCTCCGGCGTTATCTCGCCGAGAAGCTGTCCGCTCATTTTCCCGCTCTGCTCCTCTATCTCAACAAAAAAGCTCAAATAGGCAATCCCGTCATCCGGCTCTCCATCGGGAAGAATGTCCACTAACATCTGCTCCTTCTCCCATGCGGTGAGCGGGACATGATCCTCAATCTGCGCCCCCTCAAGCCCGATATCATACAATGCGGAAATGATGATATCCTCCGCTTCCGTGACTGTCTTTATCGTCAATTTTTTCCACTTCATAAAATGTTCCTCTCCGATGTACTCATCAACCATCTGTATGGACAGTACTTATAGTTTACCGAATCCTCACACTTTTTGCAAGAGCAAGGGCAACACTCTCCCTCAGGAAAGCATTGCCCGATCCTATCCTCTGTATTTCCGGTTTATTTGAACAGTCCTTTTTTCTTTTTACCGTCGGACGTCTTTTCCGCCTTTCCGACATTTTTTGCCGCCTCCAGCGAATTATCCGTTTCCTTATCGTATTTCTTCAAAAGCTCCTTCGCCTCGTGGGACAGCTTATCCGGCACCTGTACGACCAGAGTCACATAGTGGTCGCCCCGCACCTCCTTATTGCGCAGGGACGGAACGCCCTTTCCTTTCAGCCGAACCTTTGTGTCCGTCTGGGTTCCCGCCTTCACATCGTAGATGACCTTACCGTCCACCGTATCTATGACGATCTCACCGCCGAGTGCCGCAATCGGAAAGCTGATCGGCACCGTCGAGAAAATATTGTAATCCTGTCTCTGGAAAATCGGATGTCTGGAGACAACGACCTCGACGAGCAGATCACCTCTCGGTCCGCCGTTCGTTCCCGGCTCACCCTTATCACGGATGCGGACGCTCTGCCCGTTGTCGATACCTGCCGGAATGGAGACCTGTATCTTTTTCCTGCTGGACACAAATCCTGTTCCGTGGCAGTCCGTACACTTATCCTTGATAATCTGTCCCGTTCCGCCGCAATCCGGGCAGGTCTGGACATTTCTGACCGTGCCGAAGAAGGAATTCTGCGTGAAAACAACCTGACCCTTACCGCCGCACTTCGGACAGGTGCTTTTGCTCGTTCCCGGTTTTGCACCGCTTCCTTTACACGTCGGACATGGATCCTTTAAGTTCAGCTCAATCTCCTTCTCCACACCAAAGACCGCTTCCTCGAAGGTAATGCGGACGCTCGTTCGGAGATTGGCACCCTTCATCGGTCCGTTGCCGGCTCTGCGGCTCGTTCTGCCTCCCCCGAACAAATCCCCGAAGATATCACCAAAGATATCACTGAAATCCGCGCCGCTGAAGTCAAATCCGCCGAAGCCGCCGCTGCCGCCATTCTCAAATGCTGCATGGCCGAACTGATCGTACTGGCGTTTTTTCTCCGGGTCGCTTAAAATCGCATAAGCCTCGGAGGCCTCTTTGAACTTCTTTTCTGCCTCTGCATCTCCGGGATTCATATCCGGGTGGTACTTCTTCGCCAAACTTCTATATGCTTTTTTAATCGCTGCATCATCTGCATTTTTGTCAACGCCTAAGACCTCATAATAGTCTCTTTTTTGTTCTGCCATAATCCTGCTCCTAATGAATCGTCCTTTTATACTTCTCTGTAATCGCCGTCCACGACATCATCTGCGCCGCCCATATCCGGTCCTGCAGCAGCTCCCATGTCCGGTCCTGCGCCGGCGCCCTGTGCACCTGCTGCCTGCTGAGCCTGCTCATACATCTTTGTGAACAGAGCCTGTGCGGAAGTCGTGAGCTTCTCCTTCTTTGCCTTCAGCTCCGTAATCTGGTCTGCACTCAGTTCCTGATCCTTCGTGCTATCCAAAAAGCTCTTTAAGTCATTCAGATCCGCTTCCACCGGAGCCTTCTCGCTGTCGGACAGTTTGTCGCCGACCTCAGACAGCGCTTTCTCGGTCTGGAACACAAAGCTGTCCGCATCGTTTCTCGCATCAATGCCTTCCTTTCTCGCCTTATCCTGTGCCTCGAACTCTGCTGCCTCCTTGACCGCTCTCTCAATATCCGCATCCGACATATTGGAACCGGCTGTGATTGTAATGTGCTGCTCCTTGCCTGTTCCCAAATCCTTTGCGGACACGTTTACAATACCGTTCGCATCGATATCGAACGTTACCTCGATCTGAGGGATTCCTCGCGGAGCCGGAGCAATACCGTCCAAGCGGAACTGTCCGAGAGACTTGTTATCCTTTGCAAACTGTCTCTCACCCTGCACAACGTTGATATCCACGGCACTCTGATTGTCTGCCGCCGTAGAGAATACCTGACTCTTCTTCGTCGGAATGGTCGTGTTTCTCTCGATCAGTCTGGTTGCGACACCACCCATCGTCTCGATGGAAAGTGAAAGCGGCGTTACATCTAACAGTAAGATCTCACCGGCACCTGCGTCACCCGCAAGCTTACCACCCTGAATGGAAGCACCGAGTGCAACACATTCATCCGGATTCAGAGTCTTGCTCGGCTCATGGCCGGTCAGCTGTTTTACTTTATCCTGTACGGCAGGGATACGTGTAGAACCACCTACTAACAATACCTTGCCGAGCTCACTTGCCGTAATGCCGGCATCCTTGAGTGCTGTCTGAACCGGAACAGCCGTCTTTTCAACGAGATCGCTGGTCAGCTCATCGAATTTCGCACGGGTCAGATTCATGTCAAAGTGCTTTGGTCCCTCGCTTGTCGCCGTGATGAACGGAAGGTTGATGTTCGTTGTTGTCGCAGAGGATAACTCCTTCTTTGCCTTCTCTGCTGCTTCCTTTAATCTCTGAAGCGCCATCTTATCGCCGGATAAGTCAACACCCTCGTTTTTCTTGAACTCTGCGAGCATATAATCGGTAATCTTCTGGTCGAAGTCATCGCCGCCGAGTCTGTTGTCGCCTGCGGTAGATAACACTTCAATGACACCGTCACCGATCTCAATGATGGATACGTCGAAGGTACCGCCGCCCAAATCGTATACCATGATCTTCTGCTCTTTTTCATTATCCAGTCCGTATGCCAGAGCAGCTGCGGTCGGCTCGTTGATGATACGCTTTACATCAAGACCTGCGATCTTACCCGCATCCTTCGTTGCCTGACGCTGTGCGTCGTTAAAGTAAGCAGGAACGGTAATGACCGCCTCCGTTACCTTCTCTCCCAGATAGCTCTCGGCATCTGCTTTCAGCTTCTGCAAAATCATTGCTGAAATTTCCTGCGGAGAATATTTCTTGTCATCGATTGCTTTCTTGACATCCGTACCCATATCTCTCTTGATGGAAGAAATGGTCTTCTCTGCGTTTGTGACTGCCTGACGCTTTGCCGGCTCACCGACTAATCTCTCGCCGGTCTTTGTAAATGCGACAACGGACGGGGTCGTGCGGAAGCCCTCCTGGTTTGCGATGACGGTCGGTTTACCACCTTCCATAACCGCTACACAGCTGTTTGTTGTTCCTAAGTCAATACCAATAATTTTTCCCATGATTCATTCCTCCTGAATTCTATTACATTTTCATCATTGTTAAATGTTACTATCTGCTACTGCACGACCGCCACCATACTGTGTCTGACGACCGTATCGCGGTACATATAGCCCTTCTGGAGCTCCTGTGCGACAATGCCCGATTCATACTCATCACTCTCCACCTGCATAACTGCATTGTGTAAATCCGGGTTGAATTCCTGCCCTACCGCCTCGATCGGCGTGACACCGATCGTCTCAAGCTCCGTCATGAGCTGCTTGTAAATCATCTTCATGCCGTCCACAAATGCCTTCGAATTTTCATCCTCCGGCACGGTCATAAGACCTCGCTCAAAGTTATCGACAACCGGCAGGATCTTTTCGATCACGCTCTTTGCTCCTATCTCAAACATCTGCGCCTTCTCTTTTTCGGTACGCTTTCTGAAATTATCAAATTCCGCCATCTGGCGTTTGACTCTGTCCTCAAGCTCGCTGACCAGCTCTTTCGTCTTATCCTTTTTCTTTTCTGCCTTTTCCTTTCCTTTAAAAAGCTTTTTGGATTCCTTTGCATTGCCTTCCGGCTTTTGTCCGGATTCCTCAGCTGCCTCGCCGGCCTGATGTTCCGGTTGCTCTGCAGTCTTTGTCTCCGATTGGCTTTCCTGATCATCGGCAGTGCCTTCGGCTGTATTCTCCGCCGCGTCCTCCGGTGCCGGTACGGCTTCTTCGGCGGTCTCATCCGGCGTTGTGTTTTCCATTTCGTCTAATCTATCTTTTTCCTCTGTCACCGTTCTTCCTCCTTTTTAAGTTATCTTATATAAAGTATCCAGCTGTTCCTTTAAATTCTTTAATGTATCGACAACCTTTTCATAGTCCATGCGCTTTGGTCCGACAATTCCGATTGTCCCCCGCATGCCTTCTCCAAGCTCATAGGTTGCGGTTACAACCGAGCAGTCCTTCATCGATGCGACCTTGGACTCATCCCCGATATAAACCTGAATCTCCTGGCTTTGCTCACTCTCCAGATTGTCTGCTGCCAGTGCAGCGAGCAGCTCCTTCTCCTCAAAGGTGTTGATAATATCGCTCGCCTTCTGCTGGTCTGAAAGCTCCGGATACTTGAAGATGTTGTTGGCTCCGGACGTATAGATCTCCAAATCCTCATCCGAGCGGATTGCATCCGCCACAGCGTCAATGACATCGCTGATGATCTGGGAATGAATTCCCGCCTGCTGCTTGAGCATCGTAATCATTGCGAGATTGATCTGGTCAATCGCAAGTCCGTTTAAATTGGTGTTCAGCAGAATGTTCAGCTTCAGCAGCGTTTCATCATCAATCTCCTCCTCGACATTCAGAATCGTATTTTTGATGATATTGCCTTCGATGACAACAACCGCAACGAGCTGTCTGGCATCCACACGGGAGAGCTGGATAAATTTCAGCTTATTTCCCCTTACGACCGGAGCGGAAATCATGGTCGCATAATTGGTGTTTGCCGCCAGAACCTTTGCCACCTTCTTCAGAAGCGTCTCCATCTTCTCCTCTTTTTCGAGAAGCATCTCCTGCATCCGACTTACCTCGTTCTCCTTCTCCCGCATCATCGTGTCTACATAGAGACGGTATCCTTTATCGGAAGGGATCCTGCCGGCAGAAGTATGCGGCTGTAAAATGTAGCCCAGTTCTTCCAGATCAGCCATCTCGTTACGAATGGTTGCAGAGCTCAAATTCAAATCGGTGTATTTAGAAATCGTACGGCTGCCAACCGGTTCGCCGGTCTCTAAATAGTTGCGGACAATCGCTTGCAGAATTTTCATCTTGCGCTCGTCTAACTGCATCCACTCACTCCCTCTGCTTTTGGCTTGTTAGCACTCACCCTAATCGAGTGCTAAATCTTTTCTGTACCTAGAGTATCACTCTCCTTACATATTGTCAACAAGGAAATTCGAAAATATTTATAAACAAAGGCCCCGCAGAATGCATGTCATGTAAAAAATACGCCGCATTCTGTCAAAATTAAGTACTATCTTATGAGATCGGTCATGTTATGATACTGCCATAGAGCGTAAACAATTTACAGCAGGAGGTCACAAAATGGATTTAGCCAAATTCGATACTTTTAACAAAGAATGCTCTGAAAACCTGGCCGGCGCAATCGACGAAATTCTCCGGCAGGGTCAGGAGCAAAAAATTCATGCGATCGGTTTTATTACGACAGATGACTTTTACGGCTTCTATCTGTCATGGGATTATGACAACAGCGATATAGAAGAATATTACGAGTGGGAACAGGGGCTCGAGCCGGATTTTCTTTACCAGCCGGTCGTGGATGTCGTTGATTCGTGTGAGGAAATCGACTTTACAACAAGCTCCGACGAAAAATGGGACTTTGCAAAAGCCCTGCTCACGATACTGGAAAAAAATATCAAACAGCTCCCTGACGAGATTTTCACTAAAAATCATTATAAAAGGGAGGACATTCTTTTCTTTGCAACGATGTCCGACGGCGACTATATCGAGGAGATGCTGAATGCCTCGGTGAAGATGTTTAATTCACCGGAAACAGCAAAGGCATAATCATATACTTCATCGTACACGAATGAAAAAAAGAGAGAACCTTGCGTTCTCTCTTTGCTTAATCATTCTATGATTCTATAAAGAAATTAGATACCGAAGCATCCTGTTACTTCCTCGTTTACTACATAGTATGCAGCGCTCTCTTCCGGCTTTACATACAACTCAACAGACTTGAAATCGTTGATATCCTTGTTCAGATCATAAACCCAAACATCCTTTGCAATCTTTACAAGATCCTCTGTTGTATAGGACTTGCCTGCGAACTGGAAGTTCACAGCTGCCTTAACCTCTGCCTTCTTTGCTGTTGTTGCTGTAGCTGCCTTCTTAGCCGGAGCCTTTTTCGCAGTTGTCTTCTTCACTTCTGTAGTCTTCTTTGTATCTGCTGCTTTCTTTGTTTCCACTTTCTTCTCTTCCTTGACAACGGCTGCCTTTTCTGCTGCCTTTGCCTCAGCCGCCTTCACAACTGGTTTTGCGATTGCTTTTGCTTTTGCCTCTGCCATTTTCATATCTCCCTTCACACTCATGTGCTCAAAAAAAATATTTTAATATGTAACGTTTCTCATAAGTTATTACCTTATACTCGATATAGTCTAGCGTATTTTCCGGTGGTTGTCAACATGATAAACAAATTAAAATGGCTAAATTTTTCGCAAAATGCACCGGAATATTATATATTTTACACAAGTTTCAGCCGTTTATTCCAAAATAGAGCAAAACGAGAATACCCAGAATAATGCGATACCAGCCAAACACAATGAAATTATGCTTCTTGATGAAATCCATCAGGAAACGGATGACGACGATCGATACAATAAATGCTACCACCATTCCGACCAGCAGAATCACCGCCTCCGTCGCCGTGAAGGCAAGACCGAATTTTACAAGCTTTAACAGCGATGCCCCCAGCATGACCGGAATGGCAAGAAAGAACGTGAACTCTGCCGCCACCGTTCTGGAAACACCAATGAGCAGAGCTCCCAGAATCGTCGCACCGGAGCGTGAGGTTCCCGGAAAGATTGCGGCAATCAGCTGGAACACACCAATCCAGATTGCGGTTGTATACGTAATCTCAGAAAGGGATTTGATCTTCGGCTTCAGATTCTGATTTCTCTTCTCGATGACAATGAACAAAATTCCGAATAAAATGAGCATCGCCGCAACAACCTGATAATTGTAAAACAGCTCCTCAAACACATCATCAAAGAGAACACCGATAATCGCCGCCGGTATGCACGCCACAATGATTTTGAACCACAGGACAAAAATATCCTTTTTGATAAAAGGTCCCTTCGTCTTATCAAAAGTGAACGGAAAAATCTTCGAAAAGAACAGTACGACTACCGCAAGAATCGCCCCAAGCTGAATAACCACCCGGAACATTTCCATAAACTCACTGCTCACATCCAGCCGGATAAATTCATCCAGAAGAATCATATGTCCCGTACTGCTGATCGGAAGCCACTCCGTGATTCCCTCTACAATACCGAATAAAATCGCCTTTAAAATCTCAATCATCATTTCATCTCCACTAATTCTTACTTTCTATTATTACTTCCTATGCCTGTTTCTTATTCTTATTTCTTATGTTCCCTTCGTATGCATTTCATCCGTTTATTTTACATTGCGATTTCCGTTATTCCGATTTCTGCTTCCCCGATTGCACACTCAAAAAGCATTCTGCGCAATTGCTCCGGTAATTGGAAAGTGCTACGCCAGAAATGCGATCAGCTCATCATAAGCCCTTTTGCCATCCTCATATCCGATCCGGTAAATCTGTCTGAGCTTATCCGCATCCTTTTCCACCCTGCCGATATCAAGCGCCTCGCAGGGCTGAATGACAAACGCCCTTCCCGCCTCTTTTTCCTGCTGCACAAGACGCATCGAACGATTGTAGACTCTGTGCCGTCTCTTCATATTTTCATATACCTTCGGATACTTTCGGTACTTGAGCTTCATCGGAAGGAGCATGGAGGACGGCTGCCGCACATAGCCCTCCTCCTTTGTCAGAATCACGACATTTTTTACATTTCCGTCCTCGATCGATTTTCCGAGCGGAATCGAATCGGAAAGCCCGCCGTCCAAATACGGCTTGCCGTCAATGATGACATTTCTCGACAGAAGCGGCAGGGAGCTGGAGGCTCGAATTGCAAGCATATCCTTATAAATATCCTTGATCTGATAATATTCCGGCTTGCCGGTAACAATGTTCGTAATGACTGCATATGCCTTCGTCTTCTGCCTTCTGAACGTATCGTTGTCAAACGGTTCCAGCTCTGTCGGTATTTTGCGGTAGCAAAAGTCCACGCCAAAATAATCGCCGGTCGTCAAAAGACTGTATAACCCGCAATAGTGTCTGTCATTTAAGTAATTCACCGACGTGCGCAGCCCTCTCTCCTTATTTCCCGCAAGGAAATTGCACATGTGAATCGCACCTGCCGACACTCCGTAGCAGCAGGAAAACGAAAGTCCCTTCTCCAAAAAGTAATCGAGAACACCGGTCGTATAGACGCCCTTCATGCCGCCGCCCTCCAGTACTAATCCTGCCTGATACATTGTTATTCCTCCTTTTTGTCCGCTGCAGGCTGTACAAGCCTATTTCTTGTAGCTTTCTGCCAAAGCACGGAATGCAGGCAGCGAACGTTTCACCATATCGGTCTCCACGCAGTAGGCGATGCGGAAATATCCCGGACATCCAAAGCTGTCGCTCGGCACGAGTGCAAGATTGTATTCCCATGCTCTTTTGCAGAACGCCTTTGCATCGTCCTCAAGCGCCTTCGGGAAAATATAGAAGGTACCCTCCGGCTTTACACAGGAAAAGCCGAGACCGGTAAGCTCGTCATACAAAATATTCCGGTTCGTCTCATAGACGGACAAATCCGAGGTCTCATCGAGCAGCTCCGCAACTGCCAGCTGAATAAGCGATGCCGGACAGTTGTGTCCGATGCCTCTGGAAATCTGCGTACACATATGGATGATTGTCTCTGCCTCCTTCGCCTTCGGGCTTACTGCGACGTAACCGATTCTCTCACCCGGAATCGAAAGCGATTTGCTGAACGAATAGCAGACGATCGTATTGTCATAATACTGTGAGATGACCGGTGCATCCACACCATGAAAGACAATCTCCCGGTACGGTTCATCCGAGATAATAAATATTTCATGTCCGTATTCCTGCTCCTTTTCGCGCAGAAGCTCTGCCAGTCTCTGAATCGTCTCCTTCGAGTACACCACGCCGGTCGGGTTGTTCGGCGTGTTAATCAGTACCGCACTGGTCTTTGGACTGATAAGCTTTACGAATTCATCAAAATTGATCTGAAAGCCTTCCGTATCAGCGGGAACGACCTTTAAGACCGCCCCGGTCTCATTGATATAAGGAATATATTCCGGAAAAAAAGGAGCGAACGTAATAATCTCATCGCCCGGCGCAGAAACGGCTCTCGCCGCATGCGCAATCGCTCCTGCCGCTCCCGATGCCATAAAAATATGATCTGCCGTATATGCAAGACCGAACCTTCTTTTCAGCGAAGCTGCGACGGCTTCCCTCACCTCGTAAATACCGTGGTTCTCACTGTATCCGTGCAGCGAAAGCGGATCCTTCGTGTCGATGATGTGCTTTAATACCTGATTAAACTTCGCCGGTGCCGGAACGGACGGATTTCCGAGACTGTAATTGAACACCTTGTCCGCACCGATTTCCTTTGCGCGTGCGTCTGCCTCGACATTCATCTGCCGGATGACGGATTTTTGATTGAGCATGTCCTTGAATTTTTGTGAGATCATAGAGCTTCCTCCTCGTTCTTTCATTCTTTTTTCATCGTTTTATGATCTCCGGCATCCATACACCATACATTTATGATGTGCCGGATTGTAAATAATTTTGTATATCCTGTATGAGCAGCTCGGTGCGCAGCCTTGCGCCCTCATCCGTCAAATGCAGGTATGTGTTAAAAAAGTACTTGGGCTCAAGACAATACTGCGTGTAATCGGAAATCACTTCGCAGTCGAGCCTCTCCCGGAGCTCCCGCTCAAACCCGGCATATGCCTCCTTCGGGGGTGCCTGCTCGCTCCATGCGATCGGATACGCCGCAATGAGAAGCGTCGCCCCCTTGCTGCTGACATACTCATTGAGTGCATTGACGCGGCTTACATATTCCTCGCTGATGCTTGGCAGCCCGACCTCAGACAAATCCAGATCGGGCTCGCTCGCCGGTCTCGGATAAATATTGTCCCCGTACTCATTGTAGCGGGTTCGGGAATAGATCGGATCTGTATCGAGATTGCCTGTTCCGTCCGCCCACATGCCGATACACTTTCTAAGGTAAGTCGGATATGCCATCGCCATATCGGGAACGTCCTTGATACGAATGAAACGCCACATGA
Source organism: Lachnospiraceae bacterium (assembly GCA_017476765.1). GTDB lineage: Bacteria > Bacillota > Clostridia > Lachnospirales > Lachnospiraceae > JAFUZE01. The sequence continues at coordinate 6,980 of JAFUZE010000084.1, read as the reverse complement.
ACAGATGATTTTCAATCGTAATCCATGCAAGCTCCGGATTCTTGATATGGTCATTGTCACTAAAGCTGCTCGGGCTCAGGATAATGAGATCACCCTCATCAATATTGATTCTGGCAGCCTGCTCATTAAACGCATTGCCGACCCCGCCGTGCAGTCCCATATTTGCCACCGGCATGCCAAGCTCCTGCTCCAAAAGCTGCGAATGGATGCCGAATGCCAGATTGGAATTTCCGACAAGCGTAATCTTCGGTCCGTCGAGGCTCTTAAGCCGTCTTACCTTATCGAGCATCGCCGCCTGATTGTTGTAGGTGTACTGCGGCATCACGATGCAGAAGCAGAACACAAGCACAAGAGCTGCCATAACAAAAAGCTTTGCAAAAAAACCTATCGTCTTTTTCATGATTCGGCACCTCCCTGCTAAAACTGGAAGTAAATGAACTGTGTCTGTTCATATACATTCCCGTACACACCGAAGATCAAAATGGAGAACAGCAGCCCCAGGTACACCGCCCAGCGAAACCACATGCCCTGTGCGAGGACGAGCCCCGCCACGTCTCTTCCCTTCTCCTTCAGCACATCGACGGTAAGGAGCAGGATGAGTGCAAGCGTCAGGACGACCATCTGCTGCGGTGTCATGCCGATGTTGCCGAACACAAGCCCGAACAGCTTCCCGAACTGAAGGTTTACCACGCACTGCCTGATGAGCCGGAGCGCCGTGGAAAATCCGGTTGCACGAAAAAAAAGCCATGTGAAATCTACGAGCGCAAAGATGAAGAGCCGACAGCCCAGACGATAGCTGAAGCGCGTCCGGTCAACGTGCAACCGCCGGAGCAGCTGCTCCCTTATCCCGGTTGTCATCTGCTCCAAAACCATAAAAATACCGTTCAAAAGTCCCCATGCGATATAGGTGTACGCAGCGCCGTGCCAGAGCCCGCTGACGAAAAAAACGATCAGCACATTGATATACCTGCGCACCGTCCCCTTACGGCTGCCGCCGAGCGGAATATACAGATAATCCGTAAACCAGCTCGTCAGGGAAATATGCCACCTGTCCCAGAAGTCCGAAATACTCTGCGCCAGATACGGTGAGCGGAAATTTTCCATCAGCGTAAAGCCAAGCACCTTCGCACTTCCGATCGCAATGAGCGAATAACCGCCGAAGTCACAATAGATCTGAAAGGCAAACAGAACGGTTGCGACGACAATCTCAATTCCGGTATACTGCGGATAGTACTCATAGATCATCGTGACGCTCGGTGCAATATTGTCGGCGATGACCATCTTCATAAACAGTCCCCACAGCATGAGGAGCAGACCCTTTCTGACCCTGTCTGCGTCAAACGTATGCTTTTCCTCAAACTGCTTCAACAGGTTTTCCGACCGCTCGATCGGCCCCGCCACAAGCTGCGGAAAGAAGGAGACGAACAGGGCGTAGCGAAACAGATTTTTCGTAGCCTCCACCCGCCTGCGGTATACGTCCATCGTGTAGGACAACGCCTGAAAAATATAGAAGGAAATGCCTACCGGCAGCAGAAGATCCAGCCTGCCGAGCTCCTTATCCTGACCGAGCAGACGGCTTAAGTGGTTAATATTTTCTATGACAAAATTGCTGTATTTAAAAAAGACAAGGATTCCGATATTCAGAAAAAAGCTCACGAAAACACAGACCTTTGCCGGCGTTCGCTGCTCCTTTTTCAAACAGGCCGAGATGCACAGACCGCTGACATAGGTAATCAGCGTGCTCGTAAACAGAAGCAGCGCATACTTGGCATTCCACTGCATGTAGAAATAGTAGCTTGCCGCCAAAAGCCAGAGATTGCGCAGCTTATATGGTATTATAAAATAAAGCAGGACAACAACCGGAAAGAACACCAGATATTGTGCGGAATTAAATAACATAGCAAAATCCTCTGTGACACATTCCTCAAACTTTTTTGATTATACATCATCGGAAGGATTTATACAATCGCAACTTTCGCTCTGCCGCATAAAAGCAGAGAATCGAGTAGGCGGCGGTGACTAACCGCCGTCCTCTCACAGCACCGTAATACCGTTCGGTTTACGGCGCTTTCAATAGTTGACGTGCACTGACTGATATGCAATGACTAAATCATAAAAGCCACTGTTTATCAGTCTTTCTTTAGATAGTGCCCATTTGGCAGCTTTATTATTGCTTATAAACCAATATTCTTTGCGACTATAGCAATCGTTGCGCGTAATGTTCATCTACACCTTGTTGTGGTCAAGCATTTTTGTAACACTTTTGGCTAATAAATTCGATTTAAAATGATTCCATGTATTATTGGCTGTTTCCGCCACCCTTGACAAGCTCCCAAAGGGATGCTGTTCAATATTTTTTCAGACAATAACAAACTTGCATTCACAAAATACTGCTCCCGTGACTTTATCCATTAACAAATAGATTACCTTCTCAATTGATTCAAATATTTCATAAAAATCAGCGACATCCTTTTCAAGCTTAACACGTTTATCCTCTTTAATTGAGTTGTCGAATTGTATTTTCATATCGTTTCAACCTTTTTATACATTTTCCCTTTTGTACTACCTATACTTTCAATCATTCCTTGTTCTGTCATATCTTTAAGTAGTACTTTAATCCGCGATTCCTTAACACCCACTATACTTTCAAACTCCGATGCTTTGTACCACTTATCAGTCTGCATTGCATCTAAGATTGCCTCGTACTTCTCTTGCGTTTTTTTCGTCACTTTTTTTTCGCCACTTTTGTTCGCCGCTTTTTTTTCGCCACTTTTTCCCGCCACTTTTTTTACAAAAGGAAGCGACAGTACAGTTCTGTCCGGATCAAATCTTTCTTCAATCACAGGTTCTTCCCAACCTTCATCAGCCCAAACATTAAATATATTCGGCACACCACTTCCGGCACGTTCACCAATGTTGATAAGATTAAACATTTTCATAAGAGCCTTGTTTCGTGGATCGGATTCGCCACCAAGACGCATCTGCTTTTTACCTGTTCTGACATAACCGGGATTTGCTAAAACAAGCTTGTCTGGCTCTTTACGAATTACAACACCTCGCAAGCCATGATAGTCTGCATTAATCAAGCAATTCGCCAAAGCTTCACGAAGTGCCTTATGCACTGGCGTATCGTCCACACGTTCACCGCCGGACATCTTGAATGGCACCTTAATATCCTTTATGATTTTGTTGTAAACCCTGAAATAGAAATCACAAACATTTCCAGACCATTCACCGGAACTGGACTGCAACCTATCGCTCCAACGTGTTGTCGGATCCAATTCCTCTCTATAGTCCAGAAAGTACTCTGGGAAATGTCTCACAATGTTATACTCATCCCCAAACATAAGCATCCCTGCTGCTGTTGGGTGCAACTGTCCATCTTCATCGGAAATTGCAGCTGCACCAATACTTCTCAAATATTCATGATCACTCAATCGCTCAAATGGATGTCCCTCTTTTAACGTGCGATGACTATTTCGATATCCGTGGATGGTATCATAATTCAAATCCTCCATGTGCACCTTATCCAATACTTCCATATCCACGGTCCTCTCCGTCTGATCACGAAGCATAGTCTTTACTTGTAATCTAGTACAATGATAATCACCTTCAAAATTACGGCGGAAAGTGCCGTTGAAAATATCGTTATTGATGTACACCGGCTTCTGTTCGCGCTTTGCCATAGGGACATAAATAACCATGATGACATCCTCGCCCACTTCATAAGTCTCCACGTCATCTTCCGACAAAAGATTAATATTCACTTTCTTTGTATTATTGATGGTATCCCAAAACTCCTTGCGTAGCTTGGAAACATTTTTGAGACCTGTTGTTTTCCAACTGCCATCTTTTTCCTCTTTGATGCCAAGAATGATAACACCACCATAGCAATTGGCAAAAGCGGAGTAAGTATCCCAAAGAGAAATCGGCAATCCACCATTTGCTTTTTTTACTTCTCTTCTGTTGCCTTCTCTGTATTCATCAAATTGTGAAAGGTTAAAATCTTTTTCCATCTTAGTCCTCTCGCCCTATTTCAACTTAAACACCTGTGGTCTACAGCATTCCACGCTGTCTCATATGATTACCAATCACAACGCAACATTGCTCGAACGCAATTCTTTGATATTCTGGTTCAACTTCATCTATGCACCTTAATAACTCATCCAATTTTTGAGCGCATTTTGCGCTTTTCTGTAATTGATCAGTATGATGCTGTTGTAATTGTTGCTGTCTTAATTGCTCTTGAATATTATATTGATTAAATAATCCATATAAATAATTATCGTATATCAAAACTACCACCTCCTGCAATCACTCAAATAATGTTAATCCTAATCTCTATATTTCCCCGACCACATATTTTGAAACATCAATTTCTCGTAATACTGGTTTTGAAAGAAGCATTGTCATTTTCCCATCAGGATTTTTGAAAACAACAATATGATAATGAGTTGTTTCTCCTGTTTCACTATCTACAGAAGTATTTAACATACTCAAATTCCGTTCTATAAAATCCCTCGGAAATCTGAGAACCGAAAGTGTTTTGCTTCTACAACCTAAGATCATATACTGTTCATCGCAGCTTTCAATATCCTCAAATCGTTTATCACGATATCCAAACCAGTATTTTTCCTTATCGCCTTGAGGATACATTTTAGACGAAACCAATGTATATCCTTTTTTGTTATCATCTGTTTTAAAGGTTCGTCTTTTTCTTATACACGTAATATGTTGTTCATCAATAGCCATTTCAATGCACATTTCAAGCGCCGTCATTTCATCCACAACACTGTCGTCTATTTTTTGAGTAACACTAACATCCGGATATGGATATATAACACATATTTTTTCAATCAGTTCTTTTGTTCTACTATCAATCCTTGTCATATCCCATTTTTCAATTTCCATCAATTCCAAATTTAACTTTAAATGGGCTGTTTCTTTTAAAACTTCATTCTTATAGCCCCACATAAGATTTCCCATCTTACTGTTATCTTTCTTTGCAGCAAGCGTAAGATTACCTAATCGATGCAAATTCTCCAAATATGTTTCCATATCTGTATCCAATTCTTCTAGCCACTCTTCTGTAGGTGTCTGCGGCATCAAGTGTTCAATGCTCAGGTGACTAAGATCAACCGGTGCCGGATTATTGTATAACTCCAATCTATCCAGTACAATTCTCAGTGCTGGTCTTTTGTATACATTAGCATTAAACAATAACTCCATCATCTGTTTGTCTGTCGGCATATAACTTCCACTTGTAGATGCCGTGTTTCCAACCATTTCCTGATTCAAATATTTCAAGGCATCTGTATAATCTCCATTGCACTTCTCCAGCACTTTCTTCAGTACTGTAGGAAATAATTTTGAAATATTCTGTGAATTCATATCACACAAACTTCTACGAATCATATATGTATTGATAGCAAATATAAGCGTTGCTAAAACATCTGTAGACATCTGACCTGCACGATATATTCTGCAAAACTCCATAACAATTGCCATTGGAATATCGGAATTAACTTTTCTAAAATCTACAATTGCATCTCTGAGCTTTTTGTCAATATTATTCATATCTTTATTCATCAGAAGATTAAATATCTTCGCATATTCTAGCAATTCCTCAAATAATACCTTTATGTCCGCATCGTGCTCCTCAATCCATTTTACAAATTCTCTATAAACATTGTTTTTAGGAACCAAATTGTATGTTTTTATAGCCAAATACATTCTGAAAAATAACTCTAGGGTTTTTGAATCTGTGGATATATTTTCCTCAAGCTTCTTCCAATAATCTGCATAATATTTTTCCTGCACATCACTCTGCAAATCCATCAGAAGATAATTTCTAATCAAGTCGGCTGATGTAAGTTTTACGCCTGTTGCATTTATACTTTCAAAGATTTTTTGAGCATTATCTTCGTCTGAAATAGGAACGCATACTACATATAATTTATCCAAGGCCATTAAAATATCATTAGCATCATACCCTTGTAGTAATAGTTCATTTAAACGATTGGCAATATACTGATAATTTATCAGAACGTTTGACTCTTTATCAGTGATATCTCCCATCCTATCTTCCACAATACATCTATACACATCATCATCCGACACCAAAGGTTTGAGCTTATACTTTATTTTGTCATTATGATAAGGATTCGTTAGATATTGTCCCTCCAACTGATTCACTTTTTCAGTGTCGTTACTATTAACTAGCAACTGTTTTATAGCATATATAATCAAGAAAGTAGTTGTCAATCTTTGCTGACCATCAATAATAGAAAACTCTCTAGAACTAAAATCGATGGCTTTTTCAAGATAGATTATGATTCCCATAAAATGATTTTTGTAATCACCTTTTAAAACACTCTGTAAATCATCAAAGTATTGCTTAACCTCCCGTTCTGCAACCCACGTATAATTTCTTTGATATACAGGAATCACAAACTGGCAGCCTAAACTATTCCCTAATAATTGTAATAATCCTGTTCTCTTTGGTTCGCTCACAATATTCCTCCGTTCTTACAGCATGCAATTCATTTTTCGATATCCGTCTTTATATAATCCCTATAAACAGAACATATATTCCCTTTCATTGTAGCATACATAACACCATATGGCAAAGTATTTTGATAATTAATATGGTTTGCAATTCCGTTTCAGAAATACTGCAATCGAGTAGGAGGCGATGACTAACCGCCGTCCTCTCACAGCACTAGCTGTACCACCCTTTCATCCTTCACCTTGCGTCTGAGCAGATTTATAAGAATTTCGTGGTTGAGGGTATCGAAATATTTAGATAAGTCGAGAACTACCGCATATGTATAGCCCTCTTCCGCATACTCCTTTACCTTTTCTATTGCGTCTTTAGCGCTTCTGTTGGGTCGGTATCCATAGCTTCCGTCTGCAAACAGCGATTCATAGATTGGCATTAACTGTTGTTCTATTGCCTGTTGAAGTGTTCGGTCTATCAC